>CAXXTG010000039.1:0-85284 GCA_963666855.2 Vicinamibacterales bacterium | reverse complement strand
GGGGGCGCCCCACGCCGCCCCGGCGTTGTTCACGAGGATGTCGAGCCGGGGGGTCCGCTCGCCCAGCGCCTGCACGAGCCGGGCGCGGTCCGCGTCGTCGGCGACGTTCGCGGGCAGGGCGTGGCACGGCCCCGCCGCCGACAGCTCGGCCGCGGTCCCCTCGCAGGCTTCCGCCTTCCGCGACGAGATCCAGACCGTCGCCCCCGCCCGCAGGAACCCCTCGGCGATCATGCGGCCGATGCCGCGCGAGCCGCCGGTGACGAGCGCCGTCTTGCCGCCGAGGTGGAACAGCGTGGCGGTGTCCATGGCGGACGGGCCGCTCATTGCTCCGCCAGGGGCAGGAACAGCGAGATCCGGTCCTCGGTGCCCACCGCCCGCGAGATGTGCCCCTGCCCGGTGGTGTCCTCCGCGAGGAGGATGTGCCCCGGGTGCAGGCGTACGACCGTCCCGTCGCCCATCACCACCTCGCTCTCCCCGCTCAGGGTGATGACGAACTGCCGCCGCGGCGCGGTGTGCCAGTCGATGAAGTAGTCGGGCGAGGTCCGCCGGAATTGGACGCTCGCGACGTCGATCGGCTCCGACAGCTCGGTGGCGCCGCGCCGCGTCCCCAGCGGCACGTCGTACTCCTCGGCGTGCGTCTTGCCGTCCGGCCCGGTGTAGATGCGGGTCACCTTGATCGGTGTCCGCTCCTGGGCGGCGGCGTGGCTCCCGCCGGTCCAGTGCACGGCCACGAGGGCGAGGGTCGGCACCCAGCCGAGGGCCGCGGTCACGAGGGCGATTCTGCGGAATGAGGGCATGGCTTCTGCTCAACTGGCGCAGCCGCGCTGGTCACCGCGGCGGCGCGCTGGTCACTGCCGATCCGCGCCCGCTGACCTGCGGCGGCCGTAACCGCTCACCCCGGGGCGGCCGCGATTCGGACGTTCGGAATGCTCACCTATATATCACGCGCCGCCGCCACGTCGCTGCTGCCCGCCGCGCCGCTGCCTCTCGCTGGGTTCCGGCCGCCGTGGGTGTGTGCGGTGCCAGTTGTGGTAGTTTCCGCCAATGCCTGCGACCCCCATCCTCGAACGCGTCGGGCTGCACCGCCCCGAGCTGCGCGCCTGGGCGATGTACGACTGGGCCAACTCGGCGTTCATGGTCACCATCGTGACCGCGGTCTTCCCCATCTACTTCTCGTCGGTCGCCGCCGCCGATCTCGAGCCGGCGACGGCCAGCTTCCGGTTCGCGGTCACGACGACGGTGGCGCTGACCTTCGTGGCGCTGCTCGCGCCGGTGCTGGGGGCCCTGGCCGACTTCGCGGGCATCAAGAAGAAGATGCTCGGGGCCTGCGTGGGGCTCGGGGTGGTCGCGACGGCGTGCATGTACTTCATCCAGCAGGGCGACTGGGTGCTGGCCGCGCTGCTGTTCGCGTTCGCCAACATCGGGGTCACCTCGAGCCTGGTGTTCGCCGACTCGCTGCTGCCGCACATCTGCCGCCCCGGCGAGCTCGACCGGGTGTCGACGGCCGGCTACGCCCTGGGCTACCTGGGCGGGGGCCTTCTCCTGGTCGTCAACCTCGCCTGGATCCAGGCCCCCGAGGCGTTCGGGCTCAGCGGGGCGGCCCTCGCGAGCCGCCTGTCGTTCGTGAGCGTGGCGATCTGGTGGGCCGGGTTCTCCATCCCCCTGTTCCGCAAGGTGCCCGAGCCGGCCCGGACCCTCGAGGCGGACGAGCGGGCGGGGGAGAGCGCCGTCCGGGCGTCGTTCGTCCGGCTCGGCGAGACCCTGCGCGAATTGCGCGGGTACCGGCAGGCGTTCGTGATGCTGCTGGCGTTCCTCGTCTACAACGACGGCATCGGCACCATCATCCGGATGGCGACGACCTTCGGGACCGAGATCGGCCTCGAGCAGGGCGACCTGATCACGGCGGTCGTCCTGGTGCAGTTCGTGGGGGTGCCCTTCGCCTTCGTGTTCGGACAGCTCGCGGCCCGCATCGGGGCGAAGCACGCCATCTTCCTGTCGCTCGTGGTGTACACGGTCATCAGCGTGCTCGCCTACGGCATGACCACCGCGGCGGAGTTCTACGCCCTCGCCCTGCTGGTGGGGATGGTGCAGGGCGGGAGCCAGGCCCTCAGCCGGTCGCTCTTCGCGAGCATGGTGCCCCGCCACAAGTCGGCGGAGTTCTTCGGCTTCTTCGGGGTGTTCGAGAAGTTCGCGGGCATCGTCGGGCCCGGCGTGTTCGCGGTCATGATCGCCCTGACCGGCTCCAGCCGGGGCGCGATCCTCTCCCTCATCACGTTCTTCGTGGTCGGCGGCCTGCTGCTGTCCCGGGTGGACGTCGAGGCGGGGCAGGCGGCGGCGCGTCGGGCGGAAGCGGACCTCCGGGCGGCCGGAGACGCGTAGTCGGGTGCTGCGCCCCTGCCGTCTGGACCGTCGTCGGCAAAGGGTGGCTGGTGATCTTCGCCGTCGTCGGGGGGGCTGGGCGGGTGCTCAGGCTGGTCCTTCAGGAGCGGGCGTCGTCTCCGCGGGGCCCGGCGTGACCCCTTCCTCGTCGAACACCTCGCGGGCGAGGCGGAACGCCTCGACGCCGGCCGGGATGCCGCAGTACACCGCCACCTGCAGCAGCGTGTCCCGGATCTCCTCCACCGTGCACCCGTTGCGCAGCGCGCCCCGGACGTGGGTGCGGAACTCGCCGCTGCGATTGAGGGCGGCGATCATCCCGAGGTTGATCAGGCTGCGCTGGCGGTCGTCGAGCGTGGACCGGGTCCAGACCCGGCCCCAGCAGTACTCGGTCACGAGCTGCTGGAACTCGGCGTTGAACGCGTCGAGCCCGTCGAGGGCGCGGTCGACGTACTCGTCGCCGAGCACCCGCCGCCGGGCCTTCAGTCCGCCTTCGTCCAGTGGTGTGGTCATCGCAGGGTCTCTCGTTGGGGGGCGGCCGCAGTCGGGCGCGAGTGTACCATTCGGGTCCACCCGCCCGCCGCGGAGTGCCGCCGTCGGGCGGGAGGGCCTGCGCGGTCGGCCGGGTACGGAGGGAAACCGGATGGAATTCACGTTGACGGAAGAGCAGCAGGCCCTGCAGGCGGCGGCGCGCGACTTCGCCCGCGGCGAGATGACCGCGGTGGCCGAGGAAACCGAGCGCGACGCGGCCCCGCTGTCGCGGCGCTGGGTGAAGCGTTACGCCGAGATGGGGTTCCTCGGGGTGAACATCCCGGCGGAGCACGGCGGCCTCGGCCTGGGCAACGTCGAGGCGTTCCTCGTCCTCGAGGAGTTCGCCAAGGTCTCTTCGGCGGTGGCGTTCCCCATCTTCGAGTCGGTGGCCGGCCCCGTCCGGGCCGTCGAGCACTTCGGCGGCGACGCCCTCAAGCGGCGGGTGGTCCCCGCCGTGTGCCGGGGCGAGCTGATCGTGGCGGTGGCGATGTCCGAGCCCGACGCGGGGACCGCCCTCACCGACCTGCGCACGCGGGCCGAGGTGCGCGGGGACCGCGTCGTCGTCAACGGCGCCAAGCGCTGGTGCTCGGGGGGCGGGCACTCCGACGCCTACCTCGTCTACTGCCGAATGTCGGACGCGCCCGGGGCGAAGGGCATCGGGGCGGTCTACGTCGAGAAGGGGGCGCCGGGCCTGACGTTCGGCGAGCAGGAGCGGCTGATGGGGTTCCGCGGCATCCCCGAGTCGGACCTCTACTTCGACGACGTGTCCGTGCCGCTCGATCAGCTCGTGGTGCCGGCCGGCGGCTTCCCGAAGCTGATGCGGGCGTTCGACCTCGAGCGCTGCGGGAACGCGACGATGGCCCTCGGCCAGGCGTCCGGCGCGCTCGAGGACGCGCTCGCGTGGGTGCGGGAGCGCCGGCAGTTCGGGAAGCCCATCGTCGAGTTCCAGGCGGTGCAGCTCAAGCTGGCGGAGATGGCGATGCGGGTCGAGGCGGCGCGGTTGCTGATTCACCGCGCGGCCCGGAACGCCGAGGGCGGGCTGCCGTCGATACTCGACTCGAGCATCGCCAAGTGCTTCGCCAACGAGGCGGCGCGGGAGGTCACCGGGGCCGCGGTCCAGTTGATGGGGGGCTACGGCTACTCGCGCGAGTACCCGATGGAGCGGCGCCTGCGCGACGCCTGGGGCTGGGGCATCGCCGGCGGCACCATCGACATCCAGAAGGTGAACATCGCCTCGGCCCTGGTCGGCCGGCGGTTCGACCAGCGGCGCTGACCGGTGTCCACCGGCTGCCGGGACGACCCGTGCCCGCCGGCCGCTTGGGTATCGGGGCCGAGGCCGTTCGGGGCATCGCCCTCACGTGCCCGCGCGACCGGTCGTCGCCCACCCGCCCCGCAAGGTTGACGCTCCATACCCGGTTTGAGACGATCCGGCCGCGCCGACCCGCCGGCCCGTGGCGGTGCGCGCACGTCGAGTGCGGCGGAGGACGGCGAAGCGGCGCTTCGGTGCGGCGCGTGGGGCTCGTCCGCCCGGGTAGAGGGCGGGCGCGCATCCGGCGTCGGCCGGCGCCGGGACGGGAGGCGGCGATCTGCATGGGGTATCGCGAGCTGTTCGACCTGCAGGGGCGGGTTGCGGTGGTGACGGGGTCGTCCAAGGGCATCGGGCGGGCCATCGCCGAAGCGCTGGCCGAGGCGGGGGCCCGGGTGGTGGTCTCGAGCCGCCGCCTCGAGAGCTGCCGGCCGGTGGCCGACGCGATCAACGCGGCCGGCGGCGAGGCGGCGGCCATCCCGTGCCACATGTCCCGCCTCGAGCAGGTGCGGGGGTTCGCCGACGCCGCGCTCGAGCAGTGGGGCCGCATCGACGTCCTGGTCTGCAACGCCGCCGTCAACCCCCATTTCGGGCCGATGGCGGACGTGACCGAGTCGGCCTACGACAAGGTCCTGGCCACCAACGTCAAGCACAACCTGTGGCTGTGCAACCTCGTGCTGCCGCAGATGGCCGAGCGCGGCGAGGGGTCGGTGATCATCGTGTCGAGCATCGGCGGGCTCAAGGGGCACGACACCCTCGGCATCTACGCCATCTCGAAGGCGGCCGACCACCAGCTCGCCCGCAACCTCGCGGTCGAGTGGGGGCGCAGCAACGTCCGCGTCAACTGCATCGCGCCCGGGCTGGTCCGCACCGACTTCGCCCGCAAGCTGTGGGAAGACCCCGACCGCCTGCGGGAGGCGGTCTCCACCTATCCCCTCGGCCGCATCGGCGAGCCCGGGGACGTGGCCGGGGCGGCGCTCCTGCTGGCCTCGCCGGCCGGCCGCTTCATCACCGGCCAGGTGCTGGTGGTGGACGGCGGCGCCACCATCTCGTCCACCCGTTACGATTGAGCGGCGGCCGCGGTCCGGCGGCGGTCTCCCGTTCGTGGAGACGCCCGCCGTGGCGGCCTGCACGGAGCGAATCCCATGAGACAGACCTTTCTGGCCCTGCACCTGATCTCCGTCCTGTTGATGTGCGGCGTGACGTTTCAGGCGTTCGCGGCGCCCCACCCCGACAACCGCCGGCCCATGCTGATGCACTCGGGCGTGATGAGCCTGCTCGTCTTCCTCAGCGGCTTCGGCGTGATGGGGGCGATGGGGCTCGGGTTCCCCGGCTGGGCCCTCGTCAAGGTCGTCTGCTGGCTGGTCCTGTCCGGTCTGACCGGGATGGCCTTCCGGATGACGGATCGGATTCCGGTGCTGCAGACGGCGGCCGCGGTCGCCATCGTGATCGCGGTCGTCATGGTCACCTACCGGCCGTTCTGACCGGCGCTGCGCGATCGCCGGCGGAGCCGCGGGCCCCACCAGGGGCGCCTACAGGCGTTTCTTCCGCGGGCCGGGAACGGTCGTGCCCCGCTATCGCCCGCCCCACCAGCCCGACATCGCGGCCCCCTGGGGTGCCCACCAGGGCGCCCACGGGCGTTTCTTCCGCGGGCCGGGAACGGTCGTGCCCGCGATTACCCGCCGCGTCCGGCCGGCGGAAGAAGCGACGCGCGGGGTGCGCCGCGGGTCGCGTGCCCGGGGGGGCTCCGCCCCGGGCGGTTCAGCTCCGCGTCGGCCGCTCCCGCGCCGGCAGCGGTTCCGCCCGGTACAGCGCCGCGGTGTTGCGGGCCGCGGACCACAGCAGGACGGCGGCCATCGCCGCAATCGCGGCCACCCCGCCGACATCGAAGAGGCGGAGCGGATGGCCCATCATCACGACCGACGGCTTGACGAGCAGCGCCAGGGTGCCGGCGGCCAGGACGATGCGCAGCTCCGTCGGGCCGAACCGCCACACCGAGAGCCGGAACACCCCGCACGCGTGGGTCGCGAGGTAGGTCTCGGCCGAGACCAGCAGGTAGGCCGCGAGCAGCCCCAGCGCCACGAGGGGGCTCATGTAGCCCGACAGGCCGAGGCCCCCGAGGAGCGCGCAGGCCCCGATCAGGTCGACGACGTGGTCCACGTAGTAGCCGTACCGCGGCCGCTGCTGGTTCCGGACCCGGGCGAGGGTCCCGTCGAGGCTGTCGCCGAACCAGTTGACGGCGAGGCCGACGACGACCAGGACCAGCCCGGCCGGGTGCCGGCCCGCCACCCAGTAGGCCAGCCCCGAGCCCAGCATCGCGGCGAGGGCGAGGGCGGTCAGTTGATCGGACGTGACCCACCCCGGCAGGCGGTTCGCGAGCCGGAGGAGGACGCGCCGCTCGCAGGCGGCGAGGAGGCTGCGGTTCTCGCGGACGTGGGATCGAACGGGGTCTTCTGACATGGTCGCACTCCCTTCACCGGGGAATGCGACGTCCGCGGGGCCGGGGGCTCACGAGGGACGGGTTAGCGACGGCGCGCCATTCGGGCGCGACGTGCGCGCGCCGGGGCGCTCACGCGGTACACCGCCCGGACCGCGCGCCCCACATGGACGGGATCCGCCCCACGGGGGGGCTGCCGGTGCCGCCGAGCCTGACGGGGTGGATTGGTGCGGAAGGGGGGACTTGAACCCCCATGGGACTAGGTCCCACAGGCTCCTGAGGCCTGCGCGTCTGCCAATTCCGCCACTTCCGCAGTTGGGGGGAACCGCCTCGCAGAGACTCCAGTATACCCAACACGGCCATGCCGGCGCCAGCCGGGGCGGCCGGGGGGGGCACGACAGCACCGCTACGCCTTGCCGCTTCGAAGCAATGAGCGAGACGGATCGGCGGAATCGCCCGCGCGGCGAGGGCCCATTGGCGGCCATCTCGCGAATCTGTCGTGCACCCCGGCCGGGGGCGGCCGGGGCCGGCCGGGGGGGGCGTCCCGGGCGGCCCGGGTGCCCGGTGCCCGTCGTCACGTATACTTCGCGTGTTGGTCGCGGCCGACGGTCGCCGACGGCCGGCCCGCGGCGCGGGTCCCGGTGTCCGCCGGCACGCTCGGCACGGATTTCAGCGCGGGGCCGCCGGCGCGGATGGAGCGGGAATGCGCCGCCGCTCCGCGCGGCGGGAGTCGCCGCGCGGAGACGCAGGTAAGGAGGTCAGTCGTGGGGGTCAGTCGGGGTGTCCGGTTCGTCGTGGTCTTCCTGCTGATGGCGATCGTGGCGTCGATGGCCGGCGTCGCCGCCCTCTACCTGCTGGTGTCGCGCGCGCCGTCGGTGGCCGCCGACTCGGTGCTCGTGCTGCCGGTGCCGGGCGGCCTCACCGAGCACCGCCAGAATCCGCTGCTCACGCCGTTCGGCCCCGGGGGGGCGACGGTGCGGTCGGTGACCGACAGCCTGCGCAAGGCGAAGGTGGACGACCGCATCAGCGGCGTGATCCTCAAGCCGCTGATCGGGCCGCGGTTCTCCTGGGGGAAGCTGCAGGAGATCCGGGACGCGGTCATCGACTACCGGGAGTCCGGCAAGCCGATCGCGGCGTTCCTGGAGTACGGGGGGACGGAGGAGTACTACGTGGCGTCGGCCGCGGACAAGGTCTATCTGATGCCGGGGAGCCCCCTGGAACTCGTGGGCCGCGCGCAGTACGAGATGTTCTTCCGCGACGCCCTGGACAAGGTCGGGACCTATCCCGACGTCCTCGCGGCCGGCGACTACAAGACCGCCGCCAACCAGTACACCGAGACCACGATGACCCCGGCCCACCGCGAGATGGCCGAATCGCTCAACCGGGACCTCTACGAGCAGTTGATCGAGGGCATCGCGGACGCCCGGGGCCTGGCCGCCGGCGAGGTGCGCCGGCTCGTGGACGAGGGGCCGTTCCTGCCGGCGGACGCGCTCGCGGCGGGGCTGGTCGACGGGCTCGCGTACGCCGACGAGCTGAAGGACCGGGAGCCGTTCGAGGCGGCCGGCTGGCGCGAGATCGCCGACCGCGACTACCGGCAGATCGGCCTTCAGTCGCTGGGCCTGAACCAGGGGGAGCGTATCGCCCTCATCTATGCCGTCGGCGCCATCAACTCGGGGTCCAGCAGCTTCGACGTCCTGAACGGGGACGTGCTCGGCTCCGACACCCTGACGGGCGCCATCCGCAGCGCGCGCGAGGACGACTCGGTGCGGGCCATCGTGCTGCGCATCGACAGCCCCGGGGGGTCGGCGATCGCGTCCGACGTCATCTGGCGCGAGGTCGGTCTGGTGCGCGAAAGCGGCAAGCCGATCGTCGCCTCGATGTCCGACCTCGCGGCCTCCGGGGGCTACTACATCGCCATGGGCGCCGACGCCGTCGTCGCGCAGCCGGCCACCCTGACCGGCTCGATCGGCGTCGTGTTCGGCAAGTTCACGACGGGGGGCACGTACGAGAAGCTCGGGGTCGGGATAGAGCCGGTGAGCGAGGGCCGGTTCGCCGAGATCTACTCGCCGGTGACCCGGTTCTCGGACGCCGAGCGGGCGAAGGCGCAGGGGCACGTGGACGCCATCTACGAGCAGTTCGTCGCCAAGGCGGCCGAGGGGCGGGGGACCACGCGCGACGCCCTCCACGAGGTGGCCCAGGGCCGGGTCTGGACCGGCCGGCAGGCGCTCGAGCGCGGGCTGATCGACGAGGTCGGCGGGCTCGGGCGGGCCATCGCGCTGGCCAAGGAGAAGGCCGGCATCGACCCCGGCGACGAGGTCCGGCTGGTGGTCTACCCGCGCCCGAAGAGCTTCTTCGAACTGATCGACGAGGGGCTCCCGATGGCCCGGGCGTTCGGGACGCTGGCGGGGCTGACGTCCCCCGAGGCCGCCGCGGTGGGCCGGGCGGCCGCGCCGGCGCGCCTGTTCCGCCCCGGCGAGCCCCTCGCCATCATGCCCGGGGCGTTCGTGCGCTGAGCCGGAGGGTTGGGCGCAGACCCCCTCGCCCGCCGACCATCGCCGAACGCGACCGCAAGGTCGCGCCGCGGCCTCCGATGGCCGCCGAGCCAACCCGCTGGGAGTCGGCGCAGAACTCTAGGCCGTCGCCAGGGCGAAGGCCCCCATGTCGATGTTGATCGGGATGCGGGCCTTCGCGTTCTCCATGTACGCGGAGAAGAACTGGTTCTGCCGCTCGATGACCAGCTCGCTGCGCAGGCGCTCGCGGTTGGCCCGCAGGTCGGCCTCGTCGGCGTCCTGGCGTTCGTGGACGTGAACGACCACGGCCGAGTTGCCGGTCAGCACGGGGTCGCTGGTCTCCCCGGGGCTCAGCGAGAAGGCCACCTCCTCGACCTGGGCGTTGACCCCGACGCCGGGCACGCCGGCGCCCCGGGCGATCAGCCCGCTCTCGCTCACCGACAGGTCTTCGGCCTCGGCCGCGGCGCCGAAGTCGTCGGCGTCCCGCAGGAGGGCGGTCACCGCGTCGGCGCGCTCCTGGGCCAGGACGAACGCCTTGCGCCGGATGACGTCGTCCCGGACCCGCGTCTCGACCTCTTCGAGAGGCGGCACGTAGGGCGCCTGGATGCCGTTGACGGTCACGAAGGCCGGCCCCGTCGGCGTGGGAATCGGGCCCGCGACCTCCCCTTCCGCGAGCTGGAAGGCCTGGTTGGTCACCTCGGACGAGAAGCCCAGGCCGAGAATCGGCTCGCCGAGGGCGGCGAAACCGCTCTCCTGCACCTCGAGGCCGCGGCGCCCCGCCGCCGCGTCGAGGTCGGCCGCCTCGTTGATCTCCAGCGCCATGGCTTCCGCCAGCGCGGCGGCCCGCGCGTCGGCGCTCTCCTGTTGGAGGAAGTCGACGATGCTGTCCCGGACCTCGTCCAGGGTCTGGGCAGTGCCGCCGGTCCTCTCCGTCGCCTTGATGACGTGGACGCCGAACATGCTCGTCACCGGGTCGCTGACCCCGCCCTCCTCGAGGGCGAACGCGGCCCCCTCGAACTCCGGCACCATCTGCCCGCGGGTGATCCGTCCGAGATCGCCGCCGGCCTCCCGCGTGCCCTCGTCCTCGGAGTACCGCCTCGCCAGCTCCGCGAAGTCGGCGCCGTCCCGCGCTTCCGCGACAATCGACTCCGCCTGCGCCTGCACGTCCGCGAGCTCCTGGTCCTGCGTCCGCAGCAGGATGTGGCTGACGCGCAGGTCGACCTCTTCGGTGTAGCGGTCGAGGTTGTTGTCGTAGTACGACTGGACGTCGGCGTCGGTCGGGGTGAACGCGGCCTTCAGGGCGGGGACGTCGATGAGCACGAAACGGAGGCGGCGCTGCTCGGGCACGAGATAGTCGTTGGCGTTCTGCTCGAACAGGGCGGCCACGTCGTCGTCGGTCGCCTCCAGGCCCTCGCGGAAGTCGTCGGCGCGGAACGAGACCGCGCTCAGGCGCACCCGCTCGTTGCGGCGGACGTGCTCGCGCTCGACCTCCTCGTCGCTGACCGTGATCCAGTCGGTGACCGCCGCCTGCAGCCGCTGGAGCATCAGCGACCCTCGCACGTTCTCCTCGAACTCGGCCGGGGTCACCGGCGGCTGCTGCATCCGCAGCAACTGGAGGTAGGCGGCCTCGCCGATGAACGCGCCGTCCTGCTGGAACGCGGGGAGCGACACGATCGCCTCGCGGACCTCGGCGTCGCTCACCGTCACCCCGAGGCGGGCGGCCTCCTGCAGCGCCGCGTACTCGTCGATCACCTGCTGCAGCAACTGCCGGTCGATGCCCATCGAGCGCAGGAGGTCGGCGGTGATCTCGCCCCCCGACTGGACCTGGTAGCTCTGAAGCTGGCGCCGGAAGAGCGTCTGAAACTCGCCGACGGTGATCTCCCGGTCGCCGACCTGGGCGAGCACGTCGGTCAGGGCGCCGGGGGTTTCGGGCGGGGGCTGGATCAGGGGGAACCCGAGGACCAGCAGGGCGAAACCGGCGAGGGCGAGGGTCCACTTCAGCCACGCCTTGTGGCGCCGCATGCGATCCAGCATCGTCATCTTGTGCTCACTCCCTGTACTGCCGCTGCCTTCGCTTCGTCCCGGCCGGCTCCGCCGCCCCGGCGGTCGACGCCGCCGGGCCGGAGCCGCGCCGCCGCCCGGGTCGCGGTCGCGACGAACGGTACATTCTACGACACACCCGCGCGGCGCGGTCCCGCGTGTCCCGCGTGTTGCGTGGGAGGTTTGCTCCGGCCCCTACCGGTTGGGTGACGTCGTTCTGAACCACTACCTGTTGCGGTTGCCGGGCCGGCCGGCCGCCGGCTGTGGTATAGTCTGCGCACCCGGCGGGGTGGTGTCAGGGGTGTCATGTCGGGGGGGGATCCATGTTGTCTGGCTCGAGGGGCGCCGCCGCGTCGAGCGTTCCTCCGACGCTCCACCCGGCGAGCGGCGCGCCCCGTATCGCTCAGGCCGGCTTCGACCCCGTTCTTCCTTCCGGGGCGCCGCCGGTCCGGCTCCTGCCCGCTCTTCCCGAGCCGCCCGGCGCGTGGCCGTCGGCGCATCTTTCGGTGCCCCGAGCCCGGCCCGCGCCGCCTTTCGACGCCGCCCGCCGCCCGGACCCGCATCGGCCGGCGGGCGGTGGATGGTGAGGGTGACATGGTCCTGACGGTTCGCCTGAACCCCGGGACGGATTCGCGGGACATCCGGATATCGGCGTCCCGGACCGGTGCCGGCATCCGTGCACCCTGGTGCGGCGGGTGCCGTCCGCCCTTGATTCGGGAGGAATGCCCCTCTTGAGTGTCAGCTCCCTGTTCTCCCTGTTCTCCAGTGATCTCGCCATCGATCTCGGCACCGCCAACACGTGCGTCTATGCGCGGGGCAAGGGGATCGTGCTGAACGAACCGTCGATCGTGGCCATCAACAAGGTCACCGGGCGTACAGAGGCGGTCGGGCGCGAGGCGAAGGAGATGCTGGGGCGCACCCCCGGCAACATCGTCGCCATCCGGCCGATGCGCGACGGGGTCATCGCCGACTTCGAGATCGCCGAGAAGATGCTGACGTACTTCATCAAGAAGGCCCACAACCGGACCGTCTGGGTGCGGCCCCGCATCGTGATCGGCGTGCCGTCGGAGATCACCCAGGTCGAGAAGCGGGCGGTCAAGGACAGCGCGTACCGCGCCAAGGCCAGCGAGGTGCATCTCGTCGAGGAGGCGATGGCGGCGGCCATCGGGGCGGGGATGCCGGTCACGGAGCCGGCCGCCAACATGATCGTCGACATCGGCGGCGGCACCACCGACATCGCGGTGATTTCGCTCGCCGGCATCGTCTACAGCAAGGCGGTGAGGGTCGCCGGCAACGAGATGGACGAGGCGATCATCCAGTACATCAAGAAGACCTACAACCTGCTGATCGGCGAGCGGACGTCCGAGGCGATCAAGATGCGGATGGGGTCGGCCTGCGGGCTCGACGGCCGCATCACGATGGAGATCAAGGGGCGCCACCTCGTGGAAGGGGTGCCCAAGACGATTACAATTACCGACGAGGAGATACGCGAGGCGCTGGCCGACACGGTCCGCGTGATCGTCGACGCCGTGCGGGTGGCCCTCGAGCGGACGCCGCCCGAGCTGTCCGCCGACATCGTCGACCGGGGGATCGTGCTGACGGGCGGCGGATCGCTGCTGAAGAACCTGGACAAGCGCCTGCGGGACGAGACCGGCCTCCCCCTGGCCCTGGCCGAGGACCCGCTGGCTTCGGTGGTCCTGGGGGCGGGGCGGATGTTGTCGGATTTCGGCCTGCTGCGGAAGATATCCATTGATTGACCTCACGCGCCGCACCGGCGTCTCCCTGCTGGCGGCGGTCGTCGGCCACCTCGTGTTGCTGTCGATCCAGGCCAATACCGCGGCCGGCGTGCCGGTGATCGAGTCGGTCACCTTCGGCGTGTTCTCCGAAGTGCAGCGCGCGGTGACGGGTACGCTGGGCGCGGTCGGCGGGCTGTGGAACGCCTACGTCGAGCTGCAGAAGGTCGAGGCCGAGAACGAGTCCCTGCGCCGCGAACTCGACGAGGTGCGGCTGCAGTGGCAGGTCGATCGGGCGGGGGCGCAACGGGTCCCCGGCCTCGAAGCGCTGCTGGGGTTGCGGGACGCGGCCGGTCTCGCCACCGTGGGCGCCCGCATCATCGCCGGCGACGCGACGCCCTACTTCCGGACCGTGACCGTCGATCGGGGCCGCCGCGACGGCGTCCGCCCCGACGCGGCGGTCCTGTCCGCGGCCGGCGTGGTCGGGCGCGTCGTCGACGAGCCGGCGTACCGGGCGTCGCGGGTGCAGCTTCTGATCGACCGGAACGCGGCGGCGGGCGCGCTCATCGAGAGGAGCCGGGTGGCCGGGTTGGTGATGGGCGACGCGGACGACCGGCTGCTCCGCATGGAGTACGTGTCGAATCTCGAGGACGTCGAGGTGGGAGACACCGTCGTGACGTCCGGGAGCGACGGCATCTATCCGAAGGGGTTCGTCATCGGGGACGTCACCCTGGTGCAGCGGGGGCCCGGGCTGTACCGGACCATCCGCGTGCGGCCCCGCATCAGGTTCGGCGACCTCGACCAAGTGCTGGTCACCCTGCCCGAATCGCCGCCTCCGGTGCCGCTGGCGGCGGCGGGCGGTGGCGAATGAAGATCGTCTGGGTCGCGTTCACCCTCGCGGCCGCGCTGGCGGTGCAGACGACGCTGGTGCCGATGGTCGCGGGCGCGGGGGCGCGGGTCGACCTCGTGCTCATGGTGGTCATCGCGGTGGCCATTGCGAACGGACCCCGGGCCGGGTTGTGGACGGGCACGGCCGGCGGGCTCCTGCAGGACGCCCTGTCGGGCGGCGTCGTCGGCATGGGCGGGCTGGCGAAGACGGTGGTCGGCTATCTCGGCGGTCAGTTCGCCGCCCAGTTCATGGTGACGCGCCTGTGGCACAAGGCGCTGGTGTTCGTCGGCGGCTCGCTGCTGCACGCCGTGTTGTTCGTCGGCGGCTACCGGCTGTTGTTCGATGACCGCATGGCGGTGGCCCAGCGCGACCTGCTGGTGCAGGCGGCCGCCAACACCGTCGTCGGGCTCGTGGTCGCGGTCGGGCTGCAGACGATTCCCGACGAGTTCGAGCGGCAGCGTCTGCGCGGGCGGTGGCCGGGCGGCCGCCACGCCGAATAGGGCCTGCGCCGCGGGACGGCGCCGGCTCCCGCGGGCGGGGCGGCGGCCGCCTGCGGGATGGGGTTGGGCGGCGGGCGGAGCGTCAGTTGGCGGCGGGCGGGCCGCGGGCCCGGGTTGGGAATCGATTCGATGAGCATGTTCAGCCGTTTCGAACCGCGTGCGCCGGAGCGTCCGCGCGACAGCCTCGCCCTGTTGCTGACGGTGTGGCGGTGGGGCATCGTGCTGGTCTTCGTGGCCCTCGCCGTCGGCTTCTGGTGGTTTCAGGTCGTCCAGCACGACAAGTACTGGCAGCTCGCCGAGAACAATCACCAGCGCACCCTGGTTCTGGCCGCTCCGCGCGGCGCCGTGCTGGACCGCGACGGGCGCGTGCTGGTCGAGAACCGCAACTCGCTCAACATCACCCTTTCCCGGGAGCAGGCCGAGGACCTCGATGTCACGTTCGCCCTCCTCGCCGACCTGTCCGGCGTGCCGTTGTCGGAGCTTCGGGCCACCCTGGAGCGCCACCGCCGGGACCCGCCCTTCCGGCCGGTCGTCCTGATTCGCGACGCCTCGTTCGACCAGATGGCGGCGGTCGCCGCGCATGCCCGCGAGCTGCCGGGAATCAACGTGCAGGAGCTTCCCGTCCGGTTCTATCCGGCCGGCGAGGTGGGGGCGCACATCCTGGGGTACGTCGGCGAGGTCAGCGAAGCCCAGTTGGCGACGCCGGAGTTCCAGGGCCTGCGCCGCGGCACGGTCGTCGGCAAGTCCGGCCTCGAACGCACCTACAACCGGCTCCTCATGGGCCGCGACGGCGCGCGGCGGGTCGTCGTCGACAACGTCGGCCGCGAGATCCGGGTCTTCGACGAGCGGCCGCCGCTCGACGGCCGGCAGATTCAGCTCACCCTCGACTACGATCTCCAGGAAGCGGCGGAGGAAGCGTTCCGCGACGCCGGGTTCAACGGCTCGGCGGTGTTCCTGGATCCGCGGTCGGGCGAGGTCCTCGCCCTCGTCAGCCGCCCCGCCTACGACCCGAACGTCTTCGCCCGCGGCATCGACAGCGAGACGTGGGGGCGGCTCAACCGCGACCTGCACCGCCCGCTGAATCACCGCGCGCTCCAGGGGCGGTATTCGCCGGGGTCGACCTTCAAGGTGGCGATGGCGGTCGCGGCGCTCGAGGAGGGGGTGGTCACGCCCGACTTCCGCGTGGCCTGCCCCGGCGGGCGCGTCGTGCACAACCGCTTCTTCCGGTGCCATTCGACGCACGGCTCGGTGGACATGCGCGAGGCCCTCGAGAAGTCGTGCAATTCCTACTTCTATGCGCTCGGTGAGAAAATGGAGATCGACCAGATCCACAAGTGGGCGACGGCCCTGGGCCTGGGCGAACTCTCCGGCGTGGATCTGCCGCACGAGGTGCGCGGACTGATGCCGTCCACCGCCTGGAAGCGGGAGCGGCGCGGCGAGCGCTGGTACCCCGGCGAGACCATCTCCGTCGCCATCGGGCAGGGCGCGGTGTCGGTGACGCCCATCTCGCTGGCGGTGATGATGGCGACCGTCGCCAACGGCGGCACCAGGGTCACCCCCCACCTGCTCAAGGCGGTCAACGAGGGGCAGGGGTTCGAGCGGGTTCGTCGACCCGTGCCCCGTTCGCGGGTGGCCATCAGCCCGACGACGCTGGACGTGGTCACCGAAGGGCTCCGGTTCGTGGTCAACCGGGCCGGAACCGGCCGGCGCGGCCGGATCTTCGGGCGGGACGTGATGGGCAAGACCGGCACGGCCCAGGTGATCTCCCTGCAGGGCCGGGCCGCGGCGGCGGGGAGCTCGGATCAGGATTTCCGGGACCACGGGTGGTTCGTCTTCGCGGCTCCGGCCGGGGCGCCGGAGATCGCGGGCGTCGTCTTCGGCGAGCACAACGAGCACGGTTATCTCTCGGCCCCGATCGCGAGGCACGTCATCGAGACGTACTTCGCCAAGAAGGAGGGTCTGCCTCGGCCCACCGTGCCGGTTCCGCCGTTCGGGAGGGGGGCGTGGGCCGCAGCACCGCCCGCCGCGTCGGCCGCGGCCGGGGACCAGTAGGGGCGTCGGCGGGACATGGGGCCGGGCCGCCCCGCGCTTCGTCCGGAACACCGGGTTGGCAGATGCTGGAGCAACGACTCTATCGCCATATCGACTGGCTGCTGCTGGGGGCGCTGTTCCTGCTGGCCGCCATCGGCGTGGCGATGATCTACAGCACGACGTACGATCCGGCCGCGGGCGGCGCCAGCCCCCTGGTCTCCATCCAGTTGTGGGCGCTCGCCCTCGGTTTCGCGGCTTTCGTCGTCACCCTCTCGGTCGATTACCGGTGGTTCGCCGACCTGTCCGTGCTCGTCTTCATCGGCCTCGTCGGTCTGATTGCCTATGCCCTGATGTTCGGGACGACGGGCGGCGGGGCCCGGCGGTGGATAGATCTGGGACTCTTCAACCTTCAGCCATCGGAGTTCGCCCGCATGGTGGTGGCGCTGGGCTTGGCGACGCTGTTCGCGCGCCACCGGGGGAGGGGGGGGGCTCCCTTCGGGTGGGTGATGGCCGTGTTCATCGTCGGCATCCCGTTCGTGCTGATCGCGCAGCAGCCCGATCTCGGGACCGCCGTGACCCTGCTGCCGGTCGCGCTCGTGATTTTCGTCTTCGCCGGGCTCCCGCTGCGGTACGTCGCGCTGCTGATCGTGGTGGGGACCCTGAGCGCGCCGGCGGTGTGGGCCTACGGCCTGGCGGACTATCAGCGCGAGCGCATCCTGAGCTTCCTGGACCCGGAGAAGGACCCCCGCGGGGCGGGGTACCAGCAGCTCCAGGCGCGCATCACGACCGGCTCGGGGGGGGCGACGGGCAAGGGCTTCCTCCAGGGGACGCAGAGCCAGTACAACTTCCTGCCGGTCGCGCACAACGATTTCGTTTTCTCGGTACTCGCGGAAGAACAAGGGTTTCTGGGCGTGGTGGTCGCGCTCGGCTTGTATCTGTTCGTCATCCTGCGTGGGATGGATGCCGCTCGACTGGCCAAGGACCGTCTGGGCCTGTACCTCGTCGTCGGGATCATGGCCGGATTCACGTTTCAGGTGGTCTACAACATCGCCATGTCGGCCGGACTGGCCCCGGTGAAGGGGCTCACCCTGCCGCTGATGAGCTACGGCGGCTCCTCGGTGATCGCCACGTTGGCGGCCTTCGGATTCGTGCTCAACGTGCGAATGCGGAGGTTTACGAACTGAGCGCCGTTCTCCCACCGCCCCGCGACGTTCGGAAACCCGCCTTGCTCGGCCCGTGGCGCTTGCCGCGGGCCGTCAACCGACCGGGGAGGCTGCCCGGTCCACGCGAATCCGGTCGACAAGCCGGTCGGATGGCGCCCGAAGCGGGCGTTCAGCCGGCCGGCGGGTTACGCCGCCGAGCCGATGCGCACCGCCCACGGCCGGTCGTTCGTCGACGCCCGCGCGCTCCTCGGCGGGCGCTCGTGCGCCCGCGCGCGGGTCGGGGCATCGCGGCGTCACCGCATCTGGAGTGGTAGTGATGAACAAGGAGATGATCATCTCCGCCAGCGGCCACGAGACGATGGCCGCCATCCTCGAGGACGACGAGGTCGTCGAGATATCCGTCGAACGCGACAAGTCGCGCGGCGTCGCCGGCAACATCTACAAGGGCCGCGTCTCGAAGGTCCTGCCGGGCATGCAGGCCGCCTTCGTCGACCTCGGGCTCGAGCGCGACGGCTTCCTCTACGTGTCGGACGTCATCGATCCCATGGCGTCGATCGACGGCATCGACGCGGCGGACGCGGACGGCGCGCCGGGGGAGGCGCCGGCGGCGGCCGAAGGGCAGGGCAACGGCGGCTCCCGCGGGCGCGGGCGGGGCCGCGACCGCAACGCCAACGACCAGCCGATCGACAAGCTGCTGACGGCCGGTCAGGAGATCGTCGTCCAGGTCGTCAAGGAGCCGCTGGGGACCAAGGGGGCGCGCATCACGTCGCACGTCACCATCCCCGGCCGGTTCCTCGTGTTCATGCCGACGGTCGAGCACATCGGCGTGTCGCGCAAGATCGTCTCGCGCGAGCAGCGCGGCCGCCTGCGGCGCATCGTCCGCGAGTTCCGGGCCGAGCACGAGATGCCCGGCGGCGTGATCATCCGCACCGCGGCCGCGGACCGCCCCGAGGAGGACATCCTCAGCGACCTCACCTACTTCCACGAGCTGTGGTCGGACACCCTCAAGAAGAGCGAGTCGCGCCGCGCCCCCGCCGTCGTCCACCGCGAGGAGAGCCTGGTCGCCAAGCTGCTGCGCGACCTGCTGACGGACGACTTCTCGGCCATCCGCATCGACCACCGCGGCGAGTATCGGAAGGCGGTGAAGCTCGTCCAGCGGATCATGCCCGACCTCGTGTCGCGGGTGCACCACTACGACAAGAACTTCCCGATCTTCGAGGAGTACGGGGTCCAGTCGGAGATCGACAAGGCGCTCCGCAGCAAGGTGTGGCTGAAGTCGGGCGGCTATCTGGTCATCAATCAGACCGAGGCCCTGGTGGCGATCGACGTCAACACCGGGCGCTACGTCGGCAAGCGGACGGGGAGGCTGGAGGACACCATCGTCAAGACCAACCTCGAGGCGGCGAAGGAGATCGTCCGCCAGATCCGGCTCCGCGACCTCGGCGGCATCATCGTGCTCGACTTCATCGACATGGAGGAGCGGAAGAACCGCCAGAAGGTGTACCAGTTGTTCGAGCAGGAGATCCGCCGGGACCGGTCGCCGTCCAAGGCGGTGCAGGTGTCCGAGTTCGGGCTGATCATCACCACCCGCAAGCGCGTCAAGCAGAGCCTCGAGCGGCAGTTGACCGAGCCCTGCCCGTACTGCTCGGGGAGCGCGGTGGTGAAGTCGACCTCGACCATCTGCTTCGAGATTCTCGCCGAGCTGCGGAAGGTCAGCGGCGATCTGAACGGCCATCGCGTCCAGTTGCGGGTCAACCCGGACGTGGCGCGGGCCCTGAAGTCGGAGGAGCGCGGGGTATTGAAGGAGATCGAGCGCACCCTCGACCGCGAGGTCACGCTGCGCCCCGACGCGATCCTGCACCACGAGCAGTTCGACGTGACCGCGATGTAGGCGGGCGCCGGCTCCGGGCTCGGGACCGGGGCGCCGTCCCCGGGCGGCCGCGGACGAACAGATCGACGCGAGGCCGGTCCGCCGGATCCTCCGGCGCGGGTCGCCGCCCGACGGGTGGCGTCGAACAGGCAGCTCGGTCGGCCGGGTCCCGTCGGTTCACCGCTCTTCGTCGCGGGGCGCGGTCCACCGGACCGCGTCGAACCGCTGGATCGTGCCGCGGCCGACGACGATCCCCTCCTCCCGCAGGAGCCTCCGCTTCCGCAGCGGATCGCTGTAGCCCCCCAACCGGCCGCCCGCGCCCACCACCCGGTGGCAGGGGACGCTGGGCAGGCGGCAGTTGCGCATGATCGTGCCGACCGCGCGCCACGCGCGGGGACGTCCGGCGAGGGCCGCCACGTCGCCGTAGGTGGCCACCCGGCCCCGGGGGATCCGGCGGACGACCGCGATCACGCGCGCCTGGAACGAACCGCCGGGGGACGGCGTGGAGTCGGCCACGGTGCCTGAAGCGGGGGGCCGCGCCCGGCCGCACGCGCGCCTGGAACGAACCGCCGGGGGACGGCGTGGAGTCGGCCACGGTGCCTGCGGCGGGGGCCGCGCCCGGCCGCCCGTGTCTACTCCGTCGGGGTCGTCTTCCAGACCTCGTCGATCAGGCCGACCTGGATCAGCTTCGTCGCGAAGACGATCTGCCCGGCGTGGGTCGTGAAGTGGAGCACCTGGTTCAGGATGAGCTCGCCGTAGGTGAGGGTCTTGCCGTTCAGCTCCGTCGTCTCGCCGAGCCGGTCCGCGTCGAACGCCGCGAGGGCCCGGTCCGCCTCGGCCACGGCGAAGTCGAACCGGGCCAGCAGGTCCTCCTTCGGCAGCGGCCCCGGCTCGGCGAACTCCGCGTCGCGGTCGCGCCGGTAGCCGTTCCCGCCCACCCCGTGGCCGATGTAGAGGCGCGTCGAGCCGCACAGGTGCAGCACGAGGTTGCCGACGGCGTTCGAGGCCTCGTTGGCGCGCCACCAGATCTGGCCGTCGTTCAGGGCCTCGATGCAGGTCCGCACCTGTCCCGCCTGGTGCGCCACGAGGCGTTTGCGGGCGGTGTCGAGCAGCAACCGGTTTCCTGCGTCACTCATCGTTCGAATCCTCGCGTCGAAGCCGTCGTTCCCGTCTCGCCGGTCGTGCCGCCCGCCCGCCGGCGCGGCCGTTCCCGGCGCACGGGCCGAGCAAACCCCCGCCAAACGTCGGCCCGTCGTGGGCGGGCTCCCCGGCATGGGCCGGCACCTGTCGGGCCTTCGGGCGCGGTGCGGGCTCCACCGCGGGCCGCCCCCCGCCGCAACGCCGGGGGGCCGGTTCGCTCATCGATACACGATGGGGAAGTAGCACACGCCGGCGGCCCCGACATCGTACACGGCGCAGGCCGTCGCATACCAGCCCGGCAGCGACTCGCGGGGCAGCACGCCGGCGCCGTGGAGCAGGTCGACCCCGGCGTGACCGGCGAACGCCAGCGCGAGCAGGGTCAAGGCCTGGCGGGGGTCGCGGGTTACCGCGATCGCGGCCAGGACCAGGAAGCCGACGGCGAGGGCCACGTCCAGTCCGCTGCCGGCGGCCGATTCGTGCGCGAGCGCGAACCCGATGTACGTCCCCGCGCTGAGCGTCAGCACCAGCGCCGCGAACTGGGCGAGCCGGAGCTCGGCGACCAGGCGCGCCGGCGAGCTCGGGTCCGCCCTGACCGCCGCCAGAGCCAGCCTCACCAGGATGATCGCGAGGGCGAGCCCCGCGACCAGCAACGCGCGCGCACCGTCGGTCATGATGATTGAACGGATCCCCGCCCGCCGCGACGGAGTGGCCGGGCCGGCGGCCCACCGGCGGGGCGTTCCATCATGATACCCGCCCGACGGCCCGGGCCGGACGTTCTCCGATCCGGACCCGACCCGCGTATGATCAGCGGCGCCATGACCGCGACCCGGCTCGACCGTCTGGTCCCGTCCGACTGGCGCCCGCGGCTGGGGCCGGCCCTCCTCGCCGCCGCCCTGGGCGGAGGCGCGTACTGGCTGCGCGACCTCGTCGACCCCCGGGTGCGCGCCGTCGCGGGCGTCGCCGCCTTCATCGCGGTCGCCGCCGCCTGCTCGGCGCGGCCGGCCGGCGTGAACTGGCGGCTCGTCGCCAAGGGGTTCCTGCTCCAGATCGGCCTCGCGGTCCTCATCCTGAACGTGGAGATCGCCGGGGTGCGCCCCGGATACGCGGTGTTCGAGGGTCTCGCGGCGGTCGCCACGCAGTTCCTCGAATTCACGAACGCGGGCTCGCGGTTCGTGTTCGGGGCGCTGGCCGACCCCGCGCAGATGGCCGCGGTCTTCCCCGACGGCTTCGTGCTCGCGTTCGCGTCGCTCCCCATCCTCATCTTCATGTCGGCGGTGTTCACCGTGCTCTACCACCTCGGCGTCCTCCAGGTGGCGGTGAAGGTGATGGCGCGGGTGATGGCGCGGGTCATGGGCACGAGCGGGGCCGAGAGCCTGTCGGCGGCCGCGAACGTCTTCCTCGGGATGACCGAGGCCCCGCTGATGACGCGGCCCTACGTCGCCGGCATGACCCGGTCCGAGCTGCTGGCGTTGATGACCGGCGGTCTCGCGACCATCGCCGGCACCGTCATGGCGATCTACATCAGCCTGGGCGCCGATCCGGTCGGGGTGCTGACCACCAGCGTGATGGCCGCGCCCTGCGGCCTCTACCTCTCGAAGATCCTGCTGCCGGAGACCGGCACGCCGGCCACCGCCGGCACCGTGCGGGTGGCGGTCGAGCGCCGGCACGTGAACGTGATCGACGCGTTGGCGGCCGGCGCGTCGGACGGCATGCGGCTGGCGATGAACGTGGCGGCGATGCTGATCGCCTTCCTCGCCTGCATCGCCATGATCGACTACGGCCTCGGGCTCGTCAGCCCCGGCCTGTCCCTGGCCGCGATCTTCGGATGGCTGTTCGCGCCGGTGGCGGCCCTGCTGGGGGTGGCGTCGGCGGACCTGCCGGCGGTGGCCGACCTCCTCGGCACCAAGCTCGCCACCAACGAGTTCGTGGCCTTCGTCAAGCTCAACACCGACTACCTGGACGCGGTGAGCGGCCATACGCGCGTGGTCGCGACGTTCGCGCTCACCGGCTTCGCCAACTTCGGCTCGGTCGCCATCCTCCTCGGCGGCATCGGGGGCCTCGCCCCCGAGCGGCGCGCCGACCTCGCGCGGCTCGGGCCGGTGGCGCTGCTGGGCGGCTTTCTGGCAACATTGATCAACGCCGCCATCGCGTCGGTGTTGCTGTCGTGAAGGCGTTGGGAGACGGAGCGGATGTTGCCGACGATCGGATGGGAAGACGGCGAAGTGGTCATGATCGACCAGCGCAAGCTGCCGGCGCGCGAGGCGTACGTCCGCTGCCGCACCGCGCGGGACGTGGCCCGGGCCATCCGGACCATGGTCATCCGCGGCGCGCCGGCGATCGGGGTCGCCGCCGCGATGGGGCTGGCGCTGGCGCTGCGCCGCAGCGGCGCGGCGGGCACGACGCGGCTCGCCGGCGAGTTCTACCGCGCCTGCGACCTGCTGGCCGCCACCCGGCCCACCGCCGTCAACCTGTTCTGGGCCATCGCCCGCATGAAGCGGACGTTCGCGGACGCGGTGCGGGCGGGGCGGTCGGTGGACGAGATCCGCGCGGCCCTGGACGCGGAGGCCGCCCGCATCCACGACGAGGACGTCGCGGGCTGCCGGGCCCTGGGGCGCCACGGCGCCGCCGTCGTGCCCGCGGAGGCCCGCGTGCTGACCCATTGCAACGCCGGGGCCCTCGCCACCGGCGGCTACGGTACGGCCCTCGGGGTGATCCGGGCGGCGGTCGAGGCGGGGAAGCGGGTCGCGGTGTACGCCGACGAGACCCGGCCCTTCCTGCAGGGCGCCCGTCTGACGGCGTGGGAGCTCGTCCGCGACGGCATCGAGACGACGGTGATCACCGAGGGCATGGCCGGGTCGCTGATGCGCGGCGGGCGCGTCGACGTGGTGGTGGTGGGGGCGGACCGCGTCGCCGCCAACGGCGACGTCGCCAACAAGATCGGCACCTACACGGTGGCGGTGCTCGCCAGGGAGCACGGCGTGCCGTTCTACGTGGCGGCGCCGGTGTCGACGATCGACCTGGAGACGCCGGACGGGGCGGGCATCCCCATCGAGGAGCGCGACGCCAAGGAGATGACCCACCTCGGCCCGGCGCGGCTCACGCCCGAGGGCGCCGGCGTGTGGAACCCCGCGTTCGACGTCACCCCGGCCCGGCTCGTGTCCGGCATCATCACCGAGCGGGGCATCTGCCGGCCTCCGCTCGCCGACAGCCTGAGGGCGGTCTGCGATTCCGCCCCCGTCCCCACCCCGGCATGACCGAGACCACCGTCCTCGCCATCGAGACCTCGTGCGACGAGACCGCGGCCTCCGTCGCCACCGGCGACGGGACCGGGCCGGCGTCCTGGAAGATCCGGTCCAGCGTCATCGCCTCCCAGGTCGACATCCACCGCGAGTGGGGCGGCGTGGTGCCCGAGCTCGCGTCGCGCCAGCACGTGCGCGACCTCTGCGGGGTCGTCGAGCGGGCCCTCGATGACGGCGGCGCGGGGTGGAACGACCTGGACGCGATCGCCGTCACCCAGGGGCCCGGCTTGGTCGGTTCGCTCCTGGTGGGGGTGGCCTTCGCCAAGTCCCTCGCCCTCGCCCTGGAACGGCCGCTGGTCCCCGTGCATCATCTCGCCGGGCACATCGAGTCGCTGTTCCTCTGCCGGCCCGACCTCCCGCTGCCGGCCGTCGTGCTGGTGGTGTCGGGCGGCCATACGAACCTGTACCACCTCCCCGAGCCGGGCCGGTACGAGCTGGTCGGCCGGACCCGCGACGACGCGGCGGGGGAGGCGTTCGACAAGGTGGCGAAGCTGCTGGGGCTGACCTATCCCGGCGGTCCGGTGATCGACCGCATCGCGCGCGACGGGGACGAGCGGGCGATCCGGTTTCCCGTCGCGCGGATGACCCACGACGACCGCGCGGCCGGCCCCGCGACGGTCACCCCGCCCGGCTTCCCCCGGCGGGGGGAGGGGCGCATGGACTTCAGCTTCAGCGGGTTGAAGACGGCCGTCGCCCGGCATTTGCAGCGCCGCCGCGCCGACGATCCGGGTCCGCTGCCGGAGCCCGAGCTCGCGGACATTTGCGCCAGCTTCCAGCGCGCGGTCATCGACGCCCTCCTCGACCGCACGTTCGAGGCGGTGCGGCGGTTCGGGGCCCGCGGCGTGGGCATCGCCGGAGGCGTGTCGGCCAACAGCCGGCTGCGGGAGGCGGCTCAGGAACGCGGCGGGAAGAAGGGCGTGCCGGTGGTGCTGCCGACGCTGCACCTGTCGACCGACAACGCCGCGATGATCGCGGCGGCCGGCCTGCGGCGGCTCTCGGCCGGGGTGACGGGCCGGCTGGACCTGAACGCCGACCCCGCGCTGCCGCTGAGGGCGGAGGGGGTGCGACCATGACACCGACCCGCGACCAGGCGTGGCGCCTGCTCAACGAGTACACGCGGAACGACCGCCTGTTGAAGCACGCCCTCGCCGTCGAGGCGGCGGTGCGCGGCTACGCGCGCGAGTTCGGCGAAGACGAGGAGGACTGGGGCGTCGTCGCCCTCCTGCACGACTTCGACTACGAGCGCTGGCCGAGCCCCGAGGACCATCCGTACCGCGGATGCGAAATCCTGCGCGAGCGGGGCTACCCCGAGCACGTGATGCGCGCCATCCTGTCGCACGCCGACTACACCGGCGTGACCCGCGAGTCGCGCCTCGAGCACACCCTGTTCGCGTGCGACGAGATGGCCGGCTTCGTGACCGCCGCGGCCCTCGTGCGGCCGTCGCGCAGCGTGCTCGACCTCGAACCGAAATCGGTCCGGAAGCGCATGAAGGACAAGGCCTTCGCCCGCGCCGTGCCCCGCGGCGATCTCCGGCAGGGGGCCGAAGAGCTGGGCCTGCCGCTCGACGAGCACATCGCCAACGTGATCCGCTTCATGCGGGCCGCCGCCGACGAGCTCGGGCTCCGGGGGAGCCTCTGAACGGCGGTTTCGGCATCCGGCCCCCGCGGCCTCGGCCGCGGCGGCCGCCCGCACGGCGAAGTCTCTGATCGGCGCCGGGGTTCCGACATCGCCGATGGGGCCGGATTATCGAGCCGGGCCCGGCGGGGGAGAACCCCGAAGCGTGCTTCGATTTCCGCATCCCGCGAACCTCTACGCACGCTTTTCCGTATCGCTACCAGAAGCATGACGATCCCCCCCCCGGATGCCCCGCCCGTGGCCCGCCTCGACGGCGTGTCCGTGCAGTACGGCGAGCAGGCCGCCCTGCGCGACGTCGCGGCGACGTTCCCCCCGGGCGCGGTGGGCCTGCTGGGGCCGAACGGGGCGGGGAAGAGCACCCTGCTCAAGGCCCTGCTGGGCTTCGTGGCGCCGACCGCGGGACGCATGCAGGTGCTCGGGCTCGACGTCGCCGAGAGCCCCATGCGGATCCGGGCGCGGCTCGGGTACATGCCCGAGTCGGACGGCCACGTGCCCGGCATGAACGCGGTCTCGTTCGTCGCCTACTGCGGGCAGTTGGCGGGCCTGCCGCGCGGCGACGCGATGCAGCGCGCCCACGAGGTGCTGTACTACGTCGGGCTCGGCGAGGCGCGCTACCGCAACCTCGAGACCTATTCGACGGGGATGAAGCAGCGCATCAAGCTCGCCCAGGCCCTGGTCCACGACCCCGACCTCCTGTTCCTCGACGAGCCGACCAACGGCATGGACCCGAAGGGCCGCGACGAGATGCTGGCCCTGGTGACGGACCTCGCGACCCGCAAGGGGGTCAACGTGATCCTCTCGTCCCACCTCCTGCCGGACGTCGAGGCGACCTGCGCGCAGGTCATCGTGATGTACCGGGGGGCGGTGGCCGCCCAGGGGGCGATAGCGGACCTCAAGGCGGGCCGGCGCGAGGTCTTCGAGGTGCGCGTCAAGGGCGACGCCGGCGCCTTCATCCGGGGGCTGGAGGCCGACGGGGTGGAGTGCCGCGGGTCCGGCGAAGAGGTCATGCGGGTCTTCGTCAAGCCGGGCTGGGGGCCGCGCGACCTGTTCGCGGCGGCGGTGCGCCACGGCGTGCAGGTGCGGCACCTGCGGCCGAGCGTGCCCACCCTCGAGGACGTCTTCGCCGAGGCGGTCGGGGAAGAGTGATGCCGATTCACGACCAGAGCTACCGCCGCTACGCGGGGCGGCGCAACGAGCCGGGGTCGGCGTGGCTGGTCATCGCCGCCGCCGGCATCCGCACCCTGCTGGGCCGGAAGCTGTTCCTGGCGGTGATGCTGGCCGCGTGGGGGCAGTTCTTCGTGCGCGCGGTCATGTTCTACCTGTCGGCGAACTTCCCGACCATGAACGTGCTCGCGCCGTCGGTCGAGACCTTCCGGCAGTTCTTCGACTTCCAGGAGATCTTCGTGCTGTTCGTGACCGTCTACGTCGGCTCGGGCCTCATCGCCAACGACCGGCGCTCGAACGCCCTGCAGATCTACCTGTCGAAGCCGTTGAGCCGCGCCGAGTACGTCGCCGGCAAGCTGGGCGTCCTCGCGTTCTTCCTGCTGATGGTGACCCTCGCGCCGGCCCTGGCCCTGCTCGTGCTGGAGGCGATGTTCTCGGCCAGCTTCGCCTTCCTGCTCGGCAACCTCTTCCTGCTGCCGGCCATCACCCTGTACGCGGTGATGGAGGTGTCGCTGGCGTCCTTCACGATGCTGGCGCTGTCGTCGCTGTCGACGAGCGCCCGCTACACGGCGATGCTCTACGCCGGCGCGCTCTTCTTCACGGCGGCGGTGTTCGGCATCCTGCGCGGGGCCACCGGCGGATCGATGCTGGCGTGGCTCTCGCTGCGGGCCAACGTCGAGCAGATCGGCGACGTCATCTTCCGGGTGCCGCCCCGCTTCGAATCCCCCTGGCCGCTGTCGCTGCTCGTGGTGGCGGCGCTGATCGGCCTCTCGGTCCTGGTGCTCGAGCGCCGGGTGCGGGGGGTGGAGGTGGTGACGTGAGCGCGCCGGTGGTGGCGGCCGACCGCCTGTCGAAGTGGTACGGGCAGGTCATCGGCCTCAACGACGTCTCCGTCGAGGTCGGTCCGGGCGTCACCGGCCTGCTCGGCCCGAACGGCGCCGGCAAGTCCACCCTCCTCAAGCTGATCACGGGACAGCTCAAGCCCAGCAAGGGCGTCGTCCGGGTGCTCGGCGAGCCCGTCTGGGGGAATCCGCCGCTCTTCTTCAGGCTCGGGTTCTGCCCCGAGCAGGACGCCTTCTACGAGCGGATGACGGGCATGGAGTGGGTGACGGCGCTGGTCGGGCTCAACGGGCTGTCCGAGTCCGAGTCGGCCGGGGCGGCCCGGCGCGCCCTCGACGCCGTCGACCTGCTCGACGCCGCCGACCGCCGGATCGGCGGCTACAGCAAGGGGATGCGCCAGCGCGTGAAGCTCGCCCAGGCCATCGCCCACGACCCCGAGCTGCTGGTGCTCGACGAGCCCCTGGCCGGCCTGGACCCGATCGCGCGGCGCAGGGTGATACGGCTCATCAAGGAGCGGGCCGCGCGCGGCGGGAGCGTCCTCGTCTCGAGCCACATCCTGCACGAGATCGAGGCGATGACCGCCACCATCCTCCTGATGCACAACGGCCGCATCCTCGCCGAGGGCAACGTCCACACGATTCGGGACCTCATCGACGAGCATCCCCACCAGGTGCGGGTCAGGGCCGACGACCCGCGGGGGTTGGCGCGCGCCCTCGTCGGCCACGACGACGTGCTCAAGCTGCAGTTCGAGGACGGGGCGGTGGTGCTGGAGACCAACCGGCCCGACGCCTTCTACGCGCGGCTGACGGAGGCCGCGGCGACCGGCGCCCTGGGCGGGATCCACGAGGTCAGCTCGCCCGACGACAACCTGCAGGCGGTGTTCGACTATCTCGTGAAGTAGGTTTCCCGCGACATGTCCAGCCCGCACGAGTCCCCGCCGCCCGCTTCGACGCCGGTCGGACCCTCGTTCCTGGGGTCGGTGGCGCGCATCTACGACCTGTCGTTCGGCCAGATGCTGTGGTCGCGCCGCACGGTGTTCATGGTCCTCGTGGTCGGGGGACCCGTGGCGGTGGCCCTGATTCTGCGCCTCCTGGTGTCGATGGACCTGTTCGACGCCAGAGGGGTGGTCGACGGCCGGCCGGTGACGGTGGACGGCCGCGTCGACGGCCCGACGATCTTCGGGCTGATGATCTGGGGCTTCTACCTGAGCTTCTCGGTGCCGTTGCTGGGGGTGTTCTACGGGACGTCGCTGATTGCGGACGAGGTCGAGGACCGCACCATCACGTACCTCTTCACCCGCCCCGTGCCGCGGGGCGCGGTCCTCATGGGCAAGTACCTCGCCTATCTCGTGTGCGCCGGCCTGCTGGTGCTGCCCTCGGTCGTGCTGGTGTTCTTCCTCGTGATGCCGCTCCTCGGCGGCAGCATCGGCGCCGGCTTTCCCGATCTGGTCAAGGACCTTGCCCTCCTCGCGGTCGGGCTCGCCGTCTACGGCGCCCTGTTCGCCCTCGTCGGCGCCCTGTTCAAGCGGCCCCTGCTGACCGGCCTCGTGTTCATCTTCGGCTGGGAGCCGGTCGTCATCGTCGTCCCCGGCTACATGAAGCGGTTCACCGTGTCGTACTACCTCCAGGGGCTCGTGCCGCACGCGATGCCCGAGGACGGGGGGGTGACCAGCCTCGTCCTGCGGGTGCTGCAGGCGAACGAGATCCTGCCGTCGGCGACCGTCGGCCTCGTCGGGCTGGCCGTGATCCTGGTCGGCGGGTTGGCCCTCGCCGTCCGGTTCGTCGAGCGCCGCGAGTACGTGCTGGAGCAGTGAGGCCGCCCGCGGACGTCGGCCGCCGCGCGGCGGTATCATTACGGGGATGGCTTCGATGTCGCGTCGCACGCGTTACGTCGCGCTCGCCTCCGGCGGCGTGCTCGCGGTCGGCCTGTGCGGCGGGCTGCTCGCCTACCTCAACCGCGACGCCCCGCGCGGGGCGTCGTCGGACGCGCTCGCCGAACTCGCGTTCGTGCCGCCCCACGCGACGGCCCTCGCCTTCGCCGACGTGCGGGCGGTGATGGCGTCGGAGCTGCGCGAGCGGATCAGCCGCTTCGCCCCGGACGGCGTCGGCCGCGAGCAGCTCCAACGGCATCTCGGCCTCGACATCGAGAGGGACATCGACCGCGTGCTCTTCTTCTGGGCGCCCGGGCCGGACGCGGACGCGGGGGGGGAGGACGGCTGGTCGGGGCTCGCCCTCCTCCGCGGGAACCTGGACGCGGAACGGCTCGTGACCGTGGCCCGCCGCGGCGGCGCCGAGGTCACCGAGGAGAACGGCGCGCGCATCGTCAGCCGCGACATCGAGGGCGCGGGGTCGCTGGCGATGGCGTTTCTCGAGCCGGGGCTGGCGGCGGTGGGGGAGCTGGCCGCCGTCCGGTCGGCGGTTCGCCGCGGGGCCGGGGAGGCCGGCATCGACGCCGACGCGGAGATGATGCGGCTCGTGGTCCGGGTCGACCCCCGGAGCAGCTTCTGGGCGGTGGGGCGGTTCGGCGACGCGGGACTGCTCGGCTGGGTGCCGGAGCAGGTGTCGGCGCGGATGCCGCCGGTGACCGCGTTCACGGTGGAGGGCCGGGTCAACGGCGGCGTCAGCCTGTCGCTGGCCGTCGAGGGCCGCGACGACGCGGCGGCGCAGAACCTGCGCGACGTCGTCCGGGGGTTCGTGGCGCTGGCGCAGCTTCAGACGTTCGGCGACCCGGACGTGCAGGCGATCCTCGACTCGCTGCAGACCGGCGGCGACGGGACGGCGGTGACGTTGTCGCTCCGCGTGCCCGCCGAAGCGATCGAGCTTCTGCTGTCGATGGTGGCCGCCGGCGAGCCCTCTTGAGTCGGGCGCACGATGGAAGAGTCGCGGTTGCCGCTGCGAAGCCATGAGCGGGAACCCATCGGCCGAACCGCCCGGCGCGGCGGGAGCCGGCGGGCGGCCACTTCGCGAATCCGTCGTGCACCCTCTTCGAGTCGCTCCGATCGTCCCCGTGGCGGCCGGCCGTTCGCCCTCCGGGCGCCGAAGTCGTACGCGCCGTAGTAGTCGTCCCCGCGGCCGGCCGTTTGTTATGATCTGACGTTGCGGGGAATGACCTCTGGGCCGGCTGCGGCGGGCGCGGCCGTCGTCGGGCCACGTACGGGCGGACTGGCGTGACGGACAACACGGAAATCAAGGTCGTCGGCGTGCTGGGGTGCGGGCTCATGGGCTCGGGCATCGCCCAGGTGTGCGCGCAGGCGGGCTATCGGACCGTCGTTCGGGAGGTGGATCAGGCCGCCGTCGACGCCGGGCTGGGGCGCGTCGAGCGCTCTCTCGACAACGGGGTGGCCCGCGGCAAGGTGACGCGCGAGGCGCGGGACGCGGCGATGGGGCGTCTCAGCGGGACCACCGGCTTCGAGGCGCTGGCCGGGAGCGACGTGATCGTCGAGGCGATCGTCGAGAACGTCGACGCCAAGCGGGCGGCGTTCGCGGCCGTCGAGCCGGTCGTCGGCCCCGAGACGCTGCTCTGCTCGAACACGTCGTCGGTCTGCATCACCGAGCTGGCGGCGGCGACCAGGCGTCCCGACAAGTTCGTCGGGCTGCACTTCTTCAGCCCCGTGCCGGTCATGCCGCTGGTCGAGGTCATCCGCGGGCTCTCCACCACCGACTCGGCCTGGGAGCGCGCCTTCGCCTTCGCGCAGTCCCTCGGCAAGCAGGCGGTGACCGCGCCCGACCGGCCGGGGTTCATCGTCAACCGGCTGCTCATCCCCTACCTGCTCAGCGCGGTGCGCGCCTACGAGCAGGGCTGCGGCACCCTCGAGGACATCGACACCGCGATGACCCGGGGCTGCGGCCACCCGATGGGCCCGTTCACGCTGGCCGACTTCATCGGGCTCGACACCACCTACTACATCGCGAACATCATGTTCGAGGAGTTCCGGGACCCCGCGTACGCCCCGCCGCCGCTGCTGAAACGTCTGGTGCTGGCGGGCCGGCTCGGACGGAAGACCGGTCATGGCTTTTTCAGGTACTGAGGAGGCGGCGTCCGCCGTCCGTCCGCCGGAAGGCGCCGGCGACGGCATCGTCGAGGCGGTGCGGGTCCTCCTGACGGGGCTGGGCGAGGATCCGGCGCGCGAGGGGCTCGTCAAGACGCCCGACCGGGTCGCGAAGGCGCTGCGGTTCCTGACCAGCGGCTACGGGCAGGACATCGACGACGTCGTCAACGACGCCCTCTTCACGGTGGACTACAGCGAGATGGTCATCGTGAAGGACATCGACTTCTACAGTCTCTGCGAGCACCATCTGCTGCCGTTCTTCGGGCGCTGCCACGTCGCCTACGTGCCCGACGGGAAGGTCATCGGGCTGAGCAAGCTGCCCCGGATCGTCGAGATGTTCAGCCGCCGGCTGCAGGTGCAGGAGCGGCTGACGGGCCAGATAGCGGAGGCCGTCGCGGCCAAGGCGGGCCCCCTGGGCGTCGCCGTCGTCGTCGAGGGCACCCACCTGTGCATGGCGATGCGGGGCGTCGAGAAGCAGAACTCGGTCGCCCTGACCAGCGCCATGCACGGGGTGTTCCGCACCGACGCCCGCACGCGGATGGAGTTCCTGAACCTGCTGCGGCTGGGGGGCGGCGCCGCCGGCCTCCGCGACGTCAGGGAGGGCTGGAGCGATGTCGGGCATAGCTGAACGCCGCCGCCGGCGATGGGGGGCGGGACTGGCCGCGGCCGTCGTGGCCGTCGCGGCCGCCGTCTCCGCGGCCGCGCAGTCGCCCCGTATCGATCCCGCCGAGGTGGAGTGCCCGTCCGTCCTGGGGATCGGGGTCGAGTCGGACCGCACGTACTGCGACGTGCAGATCGGCGACGAGATCGCCGACGGCATCCTCGTGCGGATCCCCCCGCACCGGGGACCGGCGACGGTGAGGTTCACGCTGCACGGCCGGCATACCTACTCGGCCGACGAGGTGGCGCGGGGCCGGGGGTATGCGCGGTACCTGGCGACGGCCGCGGTGGCGAGCGCCGAGGCGGTGCTGGCGCGCCCCGTCGTTCTCGCCGAGTTCCACGGTGCCGCCGACCTCGTCGATCGCGTGGGCGGCGGCGCGGGGCCGGGCGGCGTCAAGGCGATCGCGCCGGTGGGGGCCGAACGCGTCGAGGTCGTCGTGCCGTCAAACGTGACGGAGATCAGCATCGTCGGGCTGGAACTCGAGGTCCGGCGCGTGGACAGCGAGGAGACGCACATCGCGCGGGGTCGCGCCATCGCCCTGATCAGCGACGTGAACGTGGAGTACCGCGCACGGTAGGAGTCTGCGACGTGGAACGGCGACGCTCTCCGGGCTAGCGCGCCGTTCCGATCGCCCGCGAGCCGCGTGCGTCCGTCCGTCTCGGGGGGGCGGCGCGTCTCGGGACGGGAGGCGGCGGCGGAGCGGCAGGAGACGATACGGACCAACCATGGGGCAGCAGCAGAGCGATCCGGATCGGGTGCGGGACGTCATCGTCGTCGGGGCGGGGCCGGCCGGCTTGGCGGCCGCCATCGCCGCGCGCCGCGCGCGGCTCGACTGCGAGGTGTTCGAGCGCCGCGCGCTCGTGAACTCGATCCTCAAGTTCCCGACGAACATGGTCTTCTTCACGACCCCCGAGCTCCTCGAGATCGGCGACCTGCCGTTCGTCACCCCCTACGCGAAGCCGACCCGCGACGAGGCCCTGCGCTACTACCGGCGCGCCGTGGACGCGTTCGACCTCACCGTCCGGCTCGGCTACGAGGTCGCCTCGATCGTCCGGCAGCCGGGGCCGGACGGCGCCGCCGCGCTCGCCGTCGACGTCGATCATCCCCACGAAGGTTCGTTCCGGCGGCTCGCCCGCACCGTCGTCGTCGCGGTGGGGGCCTACGACTGCCCCAACGTCCTGGGTATCCCCGGCGAGGACCTGCCCCACGTCTCGCACTACTACACCGAGGCGCACCCCTGGTACCGGAAGCGGGTGGTGGTGGTCGGCGGCAAGAACTCGGCGGCCGAGGCGGCCCTCGAGCTGTACCGCTCGGGCGTCCGCGTCACCCTCGTGCACCGGCACGCCGAGTTGGGCGAGGGCATCAAGTACTGGGTCCGGCCGGACATCGAGAACCGCATCGCGGAGGGCTCGATACCCGCGCGCTTCGAGACCCGCGTGGTCGAGATTCGGCCGCGCGAGGTCGTCGTCGAGTCGGCGGCGGGGCGGGAGGTGCTGCCGGCCGACGCGGTCCTCCTGCTGACCGGCTACCACCCCGACACCGCGATGCTGCGGCGCTTCGGCGTCGACGTCGACGCCGACACCATGGTGCCCGCCCACGACCCCGAAACCTACGAGACCAACGTCCCCAACCTGTTCCTCGCCGGCCAGGTCATCTCCGGCGTCTTCAGCGGACAGATCTTCATCGAGAACGGCCGCTTCCACGGCCAGCGGGTCATCGCGGAGATCGCCCGCCGCCTCGCGCCGGCCGGCGACGCCGTGCCGGCGTAGCGCGGCGGCGGTGAGGGATGACGGCATGTCCGGTGTGCGGTGCCGGTGAACATCGCGATGACGTGGTCGAGCAGGTTTTCCGCGTCGGTGAGCGCTACGTGCTGGTCGACGGTATTCCTGCACGGGTCTGTGTTCGGTGCGGAGAACAGGCGTTCAGCCGCGAGACCACGGAATGTGTCCGCCGGATGGTGCAGGGGCGGACGGTGCCGGCCAGGTCCATTCCCCTGGGCGTCTTCGAGTTCACCCAGGGTGGGACGGTCTGAGCCCCACCGTTCGAGCCGTCCGGCGCGGGCCGCGTTTCCTCATCGGAGGCGATGCTCTGCTGGCAGAACGTTGGCCCCGGCGCCCGGTGCGACAATCGGGATCGACGCGCTGGTGGGCGACACCCTGCTGTCGGTGCTGCGGCAGTTGCGCGCCGGCTATCCGGACCGTCCCGGCCGCTTCCCGCAGGAGCGACCGGACGTGGGAGGAGAAGCTGTTCCGCCACGAGGCCCCGGCGGGCCCTGGCGCCGCGCCGATCACCGTCTGGGGCATGTGACGCCGTTTCGGATCGACGGCTGTCTCCCCACCGCTCGCGGGTCGTCCTCCTGGTCGTCCTCCCGGTGTGTAGAGGCCCATCTCCTGCCGTGACGCCCGTTTCGAGTCGGCGTCCCGGACGCGAGCCCCCCTCCGGCGGCCCGCCCTGGACTGCTGCCCGGCTGCGATCGTTGCTTGTGCACATATGGCGGTTTCACTATACTCGAAGCTGTGGCCGCAGAAATACCGAAGCCTGTCGAGTGGGTCGGCTCCAGCAGGACGGACCTGCTGCAGTTTCCGTCCACCGTGCGGGGTGTGGTCGGCTACGCGCTGTATCAAGCCCAGGTGGGACTCAAACACCGCGACGCGAAACCCCTCAGGGGCTTGGGCAGCAATATCCTGGAGGTCTCCTCGCGTCACGACGGTGATTCCTTCCGGGTGGTGTATACCGCTCGATTCAGGTCCGCCGTCTATGTCCTGCACGCCTTTCAGAAGAAAGCCAAGCGGGGAATCGCAACGCCGAAGCGGGAGATCGATCTGATCAGACGCAGATTCGAGGCGGCGCAACAGCACTACAACGAGCATTACCGTGAAGGGTAGACCGATGAAGACCGACAAGGAAGAGATCGAACACAGCAGCGGCAACGTGTTCACGGACCTGGGGCTCCCGGACGCTGAAACTCACCTGCTCAAGGCGGAGCTGGTCACCCGGATCGACAGGATCATCCGCCAGCGCGGCCTCAAGCAGGTCGACGCGGCCAAGCTACTGGGGCTGTCGCAACCCGATGTGTCGCGCCTACTGCGGGGCAACTTCCAGGAGTACTCCATGGAACGCCTCCTGCGTCTGCTGACGGCACTGGGGCGCGACGTGAACATCGTCATCCGAAAGTCCCGTTCGGAACAACCGGGGAGACTCCGTATCGGCGCATGAGACGCCCTCGCCCGCCAAGTTATCGGTGACCGGAAAACCGACCGGGGTCACACCATGTCGTGGGCATCGACATGCGACCCCTCCCGCCCACGCGCTCTACGTCATCGCACGCTGGGAGGTCCGCCGCGTCAACATCGATTACCGCGTCGAGTTCGACCGCCACCTCTACAGCGTGCCGTACCAACTCATCCCCGAGCAGGTCGAGGTCCGCTACACCGCCGCGACCGTCAAGGTCTTCTTCAAGGGCCGCCACGTGGGCCTCCCACCCCCGACGCCGCGACCGCGGAGTGTCCACCACCGCCGAGCACATGCCGAGCGCCCACCGCGCCCACGCCGAGTGGACGCCCCTCGCGACTCATTGGCTGCGCGGCGAGGGTCGGACCCGCGACCGCCGAACTCGTCACCCGCATCCTCGGCAGCCGCCGCCAACCCGAGCAGGGTACCCGACCCTGGCCGCGCATCATGCGCTTGGCGTGATCCGAACTGTCTTCAAGATCTCCGGCCTCGTCAAGACGCCGCTCCCGGCCGGGTGCCCGACCAGAAAGTGCGGATCGCACACGGAACCGGAGGTCCGGGGACGAGGCACGGACGAGGCATCGCCCCGCCGCCCGGGGAACGGCTCCCGGCAGGATTGGGGGCAATCGGAACCGCAGGCGACGGCTGCAAGTCGGCACTCGGAGTACGCCCCGCCCACCATGACAGGCCCGCCGGCTGACAACGGCGGCGCTCGGTGCGACAATCGGATCATGCGCTTCTTCAACACCGAGGGCCCCGTCCGTCCGGAAGCCAGGAGACGTTCCACCGCGCCGCTCCCGGGTTCGCGCACGTACCGCTTGACGAGAGCGCTGGCGTCGAAATAGCGAATCAGAATCGATCCTCCCGGTCGGCGACGATCGCCTCGGTCGCACGGCTGCCGCGCCCCTTGACTGGGTTGGCGAGGGGTGGCAGCGGTCGCCCTTCGCCGGTCACGACGCCGAGCGCCCGCAATCGGATCAGGCTCGCTTCGATGGACGGGTCGGTGCGCTGCGCCGGCATAACCTCGGCGACCGGCCGTCCCCGGTCGGTGATGGTCAGGGTCCGCCCTTCGCGGACCTGCCGGAGATACGCGCCCAGGCGCGTCTTGAACTCGCGAGTACCGACAACCAGGGGAGCAGGCATGTGGTCATTGTGACCACATGGACGCGTGGAGTCAACGTCCACGACGTGCGGGGAGTGCACAACAAGAAGTGAGACGTCCGCGATGCCGCGTCGCCGCCGGGTCGCCGCCGCGCCGGCGCCTCAGCCGCCCGGCCCGTTGTCGCCGCGGAAGCGGACGCGCCAGATGAGGTCGCCGTGTCGCTGCTGGAGCTCGCGGCCGACGAAGCTGGCGGGCAGGCGGGCCAGCGACTCGAAGTCGAGGGCACTGCTCCAATCGCGGGCGGCGAAGCCGTCTAGCAGGTCGCGGACCATCTGCGGGCGCGAGAACAAGAGTTTGTAGGCGGCGTCGTGCATCCGTGCTCCTGGTGACGTCCCGAGTCCACACCCGCGGCGTGCGGGGCGTGCGGTCGCTCCCGGCGGGCCGCGGGGGCCGGCGGGCCGTGGACGAGGTTCTTCAGAAGCAAGAACGGGGCCAACGCGGAACCGCCCGAGTTGCACGGGAACGGGTCGGTGGCGGACGCCGACGGGTGCAGGAATTGCCACGCCGGGGCGGCGCAGAGGTGGCGCTGACGTCAACGTGGCGGGACCCAGGGGAGGCCCGGGAGCCGCTACCGCGACGCCCGCGGTGGACTCGTCGGCAACGGGCTCACGGAGTGCCGGACGCGCTTGCTTCGAACAGGTCGTCGATCTCCTGGCGGTCCGTCCGTTCTTCGTCGGGAGTGTAGCCGCCGGGCCACAGTCGACGGTAACGCGAGGCAATGTAGTCCTGCATGACCGGAGCGGGCTTTCGCTTGCGGCTCGTCAGCGCAAGCAACTTCAGCGTGAGAATGTCGTCCGCACGATCACGCATCCGTTCCGGGAACGTGATGATTGCCATCGCGGTCCGCTCGGCCTCGTCGACGGCACCCAGCAGGAGCCACAGCCGACCCCAGAATCGCAGCGCTTCGAGATCGTACTGCCCGCCGTCGCCGAAACGGTCCGAGGCGATGTGAATGAACTCCGCGGTGACGACCTCGTCGTGGTGCCCGTCGGTGCGGCCTTCGCGGACCCGCTTGAGCCTGCGCTGGTCGTTCAGCCCCCACATGGCGCGGGATCCGACGCCCGGATGACGTGCCTGGTCCAGCAGCCACGCATCGCTCGGCTCGCCGAACTCGACGACGGACCGGGCCGCGTATTCGACTTCCACCGAGGCCTCGGGGTCGCTGTGGAGGTGCCGGCCGGCGAATCGGCAGTGGGACCAGAGGGTCTCCGCGAGGGTGCGGACCGCGGACGGGTCTATCGTGCGGCCGAGTTGCTTCAGCGCCGGGAATGCATGGAAGCCGATGAGGAACCAGTGTCGAGCGGCGCGGTCGGCGGTGCTGAAGTTTGGACCGCGACGCCCCCATCCTCCGACTGCCCGTAGATCGGCGGCACCGAAGGCCGAGTGAGCTTCCTCGGCGTCCCACACAGTCAAGGGCAACGCGCGGCACTGCGACGAGACCCAGGCGGGCAGGTCGAGATCCTCCTGAGACAACGCCAGCGCGAACCCGAGACCGCGAATCCACTCACGGTCGTGCCAGTCGTTCCAGTTCAGGAATAGGTGGTTGCGCTGCAGCTCCTCGGCGAGGTGCCGTTGGTGCTCGTCGAGAGTCGCGCGGGCGATCTCGGCGGCTCGCGCGGGCGCCGTCTCGCGGATCGCCCAGGCGACCTTCGCCAAGTGTCGCCGCCAAGTGCCTCGTGGGGTCAGACGCAGCCCCGCGCGGAGCGCGGTGAGCAGGTCATCTGACCACGATTCGCAAGCGAGGCGCGCCAGCAGCGCCATGCAGGCGCTCTCGAGCTGAGCGATTCGATGCGGCGTTCCTCTCTCGTTGACGCCGCCGTGCAGCACGTAGTCGGCGCCGCTGAGCAGTTCGCCGGTCCAGCGTGCACACGCGAGTGGCTCGAGCACGGCCAGCCGATCGACCAAGCCGGTGAGGAGGCCCGTGGCGGCGGCATCAAGGTCGTCCCCCGGCGGTCGGAGCTCGGTGCTCCAGCCGTATCGACCCGCATCCGCGCGTTCGGCGGACCGCCGATCTTCGTCCAGTCTGTTGATGGTCTTCAGCGTGTGGAAGATGGCCAGTGCTACGAGGTCGTCGCAGGCATCCCCGGAGATCCAACGCAGGGTCGTACGGTGGTCCACCGGCAGGGCGGTGCCAAGCACATGGTGGGCCGCCCGCGCGTGCATCACTGGATGATCGACTCGCGCGATCAGGGATACGAACGTTTGGGGACGTAGCGCCACGACGAGTTCGATCAGCCTGCCGGCTTCGGGGCGAAGCCCCATGAAGACCAGCTCGAAGCCGTTGCCGTCGAGATGCCGAAGAGTCTCCAGCCTGCCGGTATGCGCCACGCCGTTCTTGGGGATCCGCGCGCTGGCGCCATCAAGGTCCGGAAAGACCGCGGTCGCGTCGAGAACATTGTCCTTCTCGCAGAGTCTCTCCAACGTTGCCAGAGCGGCTTCGACGAACGAGTCGATTTCGTCGGGAGACCAGCCGGATTGAATCGTGCTTGCGGCCAAGTTGGTGTCGATCGAGCCGGCGGCCCAGATTGCGGTCTCCGAACGCTCGGTTCGGATCCCTTGCAGGATCAGAATGGCAACCGGCACTCGCAGGTCGGGCTTGAGGTGCCGTTGATCCGCATCCGACTCGAACCACCCCTTGATCGTCGAGACCATCCGCTTCTTGTTGGTCGAGGAGGCGTGCTTTCCGACGATCGGCTCGATCAGATCGTAGGACGAGCGTCTATTCAAGGGTGATGCACCTGCGCCGAAGATGCGCCAGACGACCGTAGCCGCCTCGGCGGGCACGGGGAAGTCAGGCATGAAGTTGCCGGCGATTGGGGATTTCTCGAACGCACAGCTCTTCAGCGGTCGATTCGATTTCCATCGCCCATAGCCGTTCTGCCTCAGCGCGGTATACGCCGTAAGGGATGCACGCGAAGGTCACGCCGTCCTTGTGCCACCCGTTGATCGAGTGGGTGACGATGGTCTCGCGCCCGGGCGTTATCAGGTATCGATCGTGGAACCCGGGCGCGGATGGTTCTTCGTGCGTGCGGAAAGAGCGAACACGAACGTGGCGTGTGAGATGGGTGGGATAGTTCGACCACCAGGGTCGCGCATCGCGACTCGGGTGCTCCGCGCACAGAATCAGCAAGGGGCGTCCGGTGGTCACCGCGAACATATCCAGATATAGCCGTACTCCCTCGGCGTCTTCCAAGGCATGCATGAAGTAGGGATCGGCGAGATATACAGGTCCCTCCTGGTCGGCATCGCGCCGTAGAAGACGGATGAAGTGACTGGCGGCTTTGTCGAACTGCTGGTGTCCGAAACGCCGCAGATTGTCCTCGTGACGGGCGGCGGCCTCCCGCTCGTGGACGCATCGATCGAGCCATTGCCGCCGTATGCCATTGTCGAGTTTGGTCCTGTCGTGGTCGGCGTTGACTTCGAACGTCGAGATGGGTCCCGATAGTTCGAACTCGTGGATCAAGCCGCTTCGCCGGTCGCGAAAGCTCTGTGTCACGCCGGACTTCATCTCTGATTTGAAGTCAATCTGTTTGATCAGGAACGTTTCCATCGAGTCGACGCACTGTCCGTCGGCGTTCCGGTAAACCGCAAAGCCGATGTGGTCGACGTCCGATGATACTCTGATTTCGGTTTGGCTCTTCGCAATCGCCACTTCTCGTCGCAGCACGTCGTCGCGGCTGTGGCTGGCCCAGATCGTGGCGTGATAGGCTCCTGGCGACAGCTCGTCCGCGCTCACCCGGAAGCGCAGCGTCCGGTCGCGATGCAGTTCGAGATCGCAGGTGATCGCATCTTCGGCGCCGGCTATCATGAGATTCCCGATCCGGTCCGACCGGCGGTCGAGCGGGAAGCCCAGGCGTGCGAGTCCGGCCGGGAATTCGCCCTCGAGCGAATCGAGCACCTTCAGCCAGCGCTGGCGAGGTTCCGCCGCGAAGCTCCAGTACTCGACGATCTCCGCGCTGTGTCTCGAGAACGGGCTGCGCATCGAGGCGTCGGAGAGCGGGCGCTCATCTCGATAGGCCCAGTGGCAGCGGGGGACCGGCTCCAGCGCGTAGCGAATCTCGCGGTCGTTTACCGTCAGCGTGCCGGAGCGCCGGATGCGATCGACCCATGTCTGGCAGCGCTCGAAAAGCCCGTCGAACGTGAGCAGCCGAAGCCCATGACCGAGGTCGTCGCGCTCGGACCAGGTCTCGTCCGGTTCGGAGGCCCAAGGACCCAGCGCATCCCGCCGGCGGTGCCGTATCAGCGTGAACAGGTTGCGGGTCTGTCCACCCGGCGCATCCCACGCGAGCACCGTCACCCGGGCGGCACGGTCCCTCATGGCACCCATCGTTACGGAAGCGCGAGCCGGCACGTCGAGGGACAGGCCACGCTGGCGCGCCCAGCGAAGTGCTTCGTCGAGCGCCACCGACACGTTGCGCCCGTCCCTTTGGGGGGTCAGGTGCTTCCGATGAACATGCTGGCGGACGTAGGTCTCACTCTTGCCCACCGCGCGCGCCAGCTCTGCGATCGTGAGATTCACCGTGTCATCCAGGGTGTAACGCAATGTAATTTACGCTGTAATGTGCAGGGTTGTCAAGGGCATGGACATGCCTTGGGTACACTTCTTCATGTGCCGCTGGCGGCACGGCGCGCTTGTGCGGGCCTGTGACTTGGGCGTACGATGCCCGGGTGGAACGGCATGGGCGCAACTGGGCGGGGCGGGTCGCTGGCGGGTGTCTTTCGGACGCTGAACGACATGCGCGAACGACGCGTCGTGGCCGACTACGCCATCGGGGGCGCGACCGCGGTCTTGTTCTACGCCGAACCGACACGCACGTATGACCTGGACGTGTTCGTTCTACTGTCTCCCGACGCCGCCGCCGACCCGCTGGCATCGCTGTCCGGCATCTACGCGTGGGCCCGCGCACGGGGGTTCGAGCAGGAGCGCGAACATCTGATGGTCCACGGCGTACCGGTGCAGTTCCTTCCCGCATACAACGCACTGGTCGAAGAGGCGGTGACGGCCGCGCGGGTCCACGACTACGACGGTGTGGACGTCCGGGTGGCCGCACCGGAGCACTTGGCGGCGCTGGCGCTGCAGGCCGGCGGCGCGCGCCGCCGCGAACGCGCGTGGCAGCTCGTCGAGAGCGGTGCCGTGGACCGCGCCGCGCTGCGGGCGCTCCTGGCGCGACACGGGATCGCCGCCGAGATTCCTGACGATGCCTGACGACGGGTCTCCCGACCGCGGCACGATCTTCGACCGCAAGCGCGCCTGGCATCGGGAACAGGCCAAGCTGCCGCTGAAGGAGAAGTTCCGGATCCTCATCGCTCTCCAGCGCCAGGACCTCCCGCTGATTGCGCGCCGGCGGCCCCTCCGCCCCTGGGAGCGGCCGTGGGACGTCACGCCGTAGACCTGCTGCCGCCCCGCCGCCGGACGGGACCGCGAGCTGGCCCGGAAATCGTCGCCTGCGCCGTAACTGTGGTTTGTGGACCAATTCCAAGCGTCATTACCTCAGTGTTTACAGGCATTTGCCGCGATTCAAACATTCCGCGAACTTCACGGCCAGGACACTAGCCGGCTGGGCCCTACGCCGGGGACCGGGTCGCCAGCGGGGGCGGGGCGGCGGGCGGTCCCGCCGGTCACCCGCCGGCCGCGGAACAGGCATCGTCCGGCGGCGGTTTCCTACTGCGGCCGGGGCCGGCCCGTTCGGGCCGCGAAGGCGTGCATCTCGATGAGGTCGATGAGGGCGCGCGAGCGGCCGGCGATGTCGTCCTGCTCGAGCAGCGCCTGCCTCTCGATCGGCTCCAGGTCGAGGTACTGCGCGAGGGTGTTGACGAGGGCGTCGTCGCCCATGTCCGCGGGCACCATCCGGCGCCAGCCCGCGTCTTCGAACTGACCGGCGAGGAGGGGGTCTAGGCGCGTCCGCAGCCGGCGGATCTCGTCGCGGATGCGCTCGGAGTCGGTCTCGGGCAGGGGCGCGACCTCCGCCCGGCGGTAGGCGCGCCCGGCGACCTCCCCCACGATGCGGAAGCGCTCGATGCCGCGCAGGATGATATTGGAGCGGCCGTCGGGCAGGCGCTCGGCGTGGCTGACGAGGCCGGCGCAGCCGACGTCGTAGACGGGCGGCGGATCCTCCGCGGGGGGCCCCCTCCTCGGGACCGGGCGGTCGGGGGCGGGGGCGGCCGGCGGTCGCGGCGGCCGGTCCCCGGGAGTGCCTCCCTCCTTCAGGAGCACCATGCCGATGATGCGGTCGCCGGCCAGGGCGTCGGCCAGCATCTTCCGGTACCGTGGCTCGAAGATGTGCAGGGGCAGGAACACCGACGGGAACAGGACGACGTTGGGCAGCGGGAAGATCGGGATCGTCGACGGCAGCATCATGACGTGCGGCAGTCCTTGGCGGGACCGGGCGGCCGTCGCCGCGGGCTTCTCCAGGTCAGGGCACGGTCGGGGTCTCCAGGGTCAGTGCACGGTGCGGGTCTTCTTGTCGAGGAAGTCCATGAGGACGTAGCGGCCCAGCGTATGGGGGGTCGTGAAGTAGGCCTTGCCGTGGCAGATCGCGGTGACCCGCTTCACGAAGCTCACCAGCTCGTAGTCGCGCGCGAGCATGAACGTGTTGATCATGATGCCGGCCTTGCGGCAGGCGGCGACCTCGGCGAACGTCTCGGAGATGACCCAGGGGTCGAGGCCGAAGGCGTTGCGGTAGATCTTGCCGTCGGGGCGGGTGAGGGCCGACGGTTTGCCGTCGGTGATCATCACGATCTGCCGCATCTCGCGGGGCTGCCGCTCGAGGAGCCGGCGGGCGAGCCGGAGGCCCTCGCGGGTGTTGGTGTAGTGGGGGCCGACGCGGGCCCGCGCGAGCTGGCGCAGCGGGATCTCTTCGGCCGAGTCGTGGAAGAGGACCACCCGCAGGGCGTCGCCGGGATACTGGCGCCGGATGAGGTTCGCCAGGGCCAGGGCGACCTGCTTGGCCGGCGTGAACCGGTCCTCGCCGTACAGGATCATGCTGTGGCTGCAGTCGAGCATGAGGACGGTGGCGCAGGCGCTCTGGTACTCGCCCTGGGCGACCATGAGGTCCGGGTGCTCGACCTCGATGCCGGGTCCCGCGATGGCGCCCCGCCCCATCCGCCGGACCGCGTTCAGGATGGTCGCGGCGGCGTCGAGGTTCATGGTGTCGCCGAACTCGTAGGGCTTGGGGGCCCCGCCCGCCTCCACCCCCGCCGCGTAGTCGCGCGTGTCGTGCCGGCCGACGCTGCTGCGGCCCACCGAGCCGAGCAGGTCGCGCAGGGCGCGGTACCCGAGGAAGTCGAGGCTCTTGTCGGTCACCTCGAACTGCATGGGCGGGGCCTGCCCCTCCCCCCCGCCGCGGCCCTCCCGGTCGCGGGCCGCCGCCTCCGGGTCGGGGCGGCGGGTGATGTAGCCCTGCCGCGTCATCTCGTCGATGAGCCGGTCGATCAGCGCCTCGATCCGCGACCCGCCGTCGCCGTCCGCGTCGGCCGCGTCCCCCAGGAGCTGCAGGATCGTCTCGTCCGAGAGCATCCCGCCGTTGAGCAGCGCCTCCAGGATGGCGTCGCGCAGGGCCTGCTCGGAGCGCCGGCCGTCGTCCGCGTCCCGATCGCCGCGGTCGCCCGACGCGCTGCCGAAGCCGCTGTCGAGGAGCAGCCGCGAGAGCTTCGACACGAGCTCCTCGATGTCGAGCCCGTCGAGCTCGTCGCCGGTGTAGCGGGTGTATCGATACCTCATCGTCGGCGGCGCGTCAGTTGTAGTACTTCTTCTTCCCCGGCGGAACCCGGATCCCGGCCTCGAGGGCCTGCTCCGGGATCGTGGGCTTGCGCCGCCGGCTCTCGGCCGCGCTGTACCGCCACGACTCGTTCCGGCTGATCTTCTTCTGCGCGTACAGCCCCTCGATGATGAACTCGACGGCCGAGGCGAGCACCGGGGCCGGATAGCCGGGGTCGAAACCGAGGTGGCCGGCCAGCTCGTGCAGGCCGTGGATCTGGCCGGTCTGCTCGAGGAGCTCGGCCGCGGAGGTGGAGTCGCCGAGGTCGAGCGTGCCCCCGAGGTCGAACCACTCGACCACCGCGGCGGTGTCGAGGGCGGCGGACCAGCCCTCGAACACGCGCCCGACGGCGGTGCGGATGACGTCGCGGGCCACCTGGTCGGCGCCGCGCAGCTCGCCCTCGTACTCCAGCTCGAACTTGCCGGTGATCGAGGGCAGGGCGGCGTAGACGTCGGCGACGCGGACCGCGGCGGGGGTCTCGCGGTGGACGAAGGCCCGGCGCTCGGCGTTCGACACCGCGTTCTCGAGGCAGGTGATGGGCATGCGCTGGCTGACGCCGGAACGCTTGTCGATCTTCCCGTGGCCGCGGGCGACGAACGCGACCTCCTCGACGATTTCGGTGATGTACCGCGGTATGCCCGGCGCCCCCTCCGCATCGTCGGATCGCAGGGTCCACGCCTCCTGGCGCGTGATCAGCATCCCCTGCTGGCGGGTCTGCGGATAATGGGTGCGGATCTCCGAGCCGATCCGGTCCTTCAGCGGGGTGATGATCTTGCCGCGGGCGGTGTAGTCCTCCGGGTTCGCGGTGAACGTCATCACCACGTCCAGCGGCAGCCGCACGGGGTAGCCCTTTATCTGGACGTCCCCCTCCTGCAGGATGTTGAACAGGCCCACCTGGATCTTGCCGGCGAGGTCGGGCAGCTCGTTGACGGCGAAGATGCACCGGTGGGCGCGGGGCAGCAGCCCGTAGTGCATGGTCAGCTCGTCCGAGAGCTCGAGCCCGGCGCGGGCCGCCTTGATGGGGTCGACGTCGCCGATCATGTCGGCGATGGTGACGTCCGGCGTCGCCAGCTTCTCCACGAACCGGCGCTCGCGCGGGAGCCACTCGATTTCGAGATCGTCGCCGGCCTCCGCCGCCCGGGTGCGGCACGCGCGGCACAGGGGGGCGAGGGGGTCGTCGTTGATCTGGCAGCCCGGCATCACCGGCACCGCCTCGTCGAGCAGCGAGACGAGGGCGCGCAGCAGGCGGGTCTTGGCCTGTCCCCGCAGCCCCAGCAGCACGAAGTCGTGCCGCGACAGGATCGCGTTGACGACCTGCGGAATCACCGACTCCTCGTAGCCGACGATGCCGGGGAACAGCGGCGGCCCCGCGCCGAGCATGCCTACGAGGTTCTCCCGCATCTCGGTTCTGACGCTGCGGTGACGGACGCGGCCGGCCTCGACCGCCTCGCGAAGGTCTCCCAGACGTTGCGGTCGTTGCGGTAGCGGCATGATGCGATCTTAGCAGTCCACGGTCCGCGTCACCGCCCGCCCGCGGCCAGCGCCTCCGCGGTGACGAAGCGGGGCTGGATGTCGATGGGGATGTGCCCGAGGCGGTCCAGGGCCCGCCGCACCGCCGGGGTCACGATCCCCCGCGTCTCCAGAATGCGCCGCGCGGCGTCGACGTCGCCGGCGGCCTGGACGGTCATCAGCTCGCGGGCGAGGGCGGTGACGGCGTCCCGGATGCGGCCGTGATCGACGGCGAAGCGCCCGTCGGCGTCGACGGTCACCGCGCCGGCGTCGAGGAACGTGTTGAGCTGGATGGCGACCCCGCGGCCGTGCGCCCCGCCGATGCCGAAGCGGATCGACCGGAACGTCGAGGCGAGGAACGTGGTGTACATGCTGCGCTCGAGCGACCGGTCGACGACGCCGCGGTCGATGAGCTCGCGCAGGGCCCAGAGGCCGGCGATGTCCGCCTTGGCCTCCTCGATGGTGCTGTGGGTCTCGCGGAGCTCCTGCCGCACGGTGGTCCGCCGGCCGTCGACGGTGATGGTGCCGGGACCCAGGCCGTGCATCAGCTCGTGCATCAGGATGTGGGTGAAGAACGCCTCGAAGGTGACCTCCCGCCGCTCCGCCGGCCGCAGGGTCGCCTGGGCGATGGGGGTCAGGACGCGCCGGAACTTGGCTTCCTGCACGTTCTTCAGCATGACCCGCTTCGAGCCCTTCTCGCGCACCACCCGTTCGTCGTTGGGCAGGTTGAACGCCGCGGTCTGGACCCCGCTGTTCGCGTCGCCGGCGGTGAAGACGACGTTGACGACGCGGATCGGGGCGAGGGCGCCGAGGGCGGGGTTCCGGAACCGCGGGTCGATCGGCAGCGTGTCCTCCAACCCCTGGAGCTCGGCCCCGAAGCGTTCCAGCGTCGCCGTCTCCGCCGCGTCGCGGATGGTGACGAACGCCTCGAACGCCGCCTTGTAGTTGAACCACTCGTCCTCGTAGACCTCGTAGGGGCCGATGGTCGGCTCGATCGCCGAGTCGAGCTCCATCCACGCCACGTCGCTGGCGTAGTAGTCGTTGCTCGCGAAGGCGGCCGCGCGGGTCTCCAGGTAGCGCCGCAGCGTCGGGTCCGCGGTGGCGCGGGCGCCCGCGAGCAGGTGCGCGGCGGCGATGGCCAGGGGCCCCTGGTACTCCACGCTGTAGGGCACGCTGGTGAACCCGCCGTCCGGGCCGCGGCGGATGGTCGTGAAGTAGCCGGCGGCGGCGGCGCGGGCCGGTCCTTCGAGCCCGTCCAGCCACGCCGCGACCTCGTCGCGCGTCGCGCCGGCGGGGTAGTAGTTGGCGCCCCCGGGCTTGGGCGGCGCGCCGGCCACGAAGGGCCGGTCGTCCTCGATGCGCGCCCACGGGCCCTTGTTGAGGAGGAAGTAGTCGAGGGCGGCCCTTCCGGCGGCGCTCCCGTCGCCGGCGAGCGCGATCAGCATCGCGGGGTTGCCGGCCCAGACCTGCCGCAGGAAGATCCCGTCCATGACGCGGGCGGCGTCGATGATGTGGCCGAGCGCCCGGCGCTCCGAGTCGGGCAGCCCCGACAGGTCCGCGCCGATGTCGACGGGGGCGAACAATCGCGTCATCGTGGTCCCCTGGCCGCCCGCGGCGGCCGGCGCGCCGGTCAGGGCGAGGGCGGCGGCGACGCCCGAAGCCAGCAGGACGGTCGCCGCGCCGCCGAACGGTCTCCGCGTCGTCGTCATCCCCGCACCTCCAGTGTCGTCCGCCGCTACCATCATGGAACGGCGGGCCGGTCCGGGGCAAGACGGGGGATTGCTACACTGTAGCCGGCCGCGCCGGGTGCGCGGCCGGGCGCGGACGTCGGCCGGGGCCGGCCGGGGCTCGCCGGGCGGGAGCGCATATGACGAGTTCGACGCAGGTGGCGGTGATCGGCGGGGGGCCGGGCGGGTACGCCGCCGCGTTCCTCGCCGCGGATCTGGGCATGCGGGTGACCCTGATCGACGAGGCGCCGAACCCCGGCGGGGTGTGCCTCTACCGGGGATGCATGCCGTCGAAGGCGCTGCTGCACGTGGCGAAGGTGGTGACCGAGGCCCGCGAGGCGCGCGACTGGGGCGTCGACTTCGGCGAGCCGGCGCTGGACGTGGACCGCCTGCGGGGCTGGAAGGACGAGGCGGTGGCGCGGTTGACGGGCGGCCTGGGCCAGCTTTCGACCCAGCGCGGGGTGACCTACCTCCAGGGCCGCGCCGAGCTGTCGGGACCGACGTCGGCGCGGGTGACGGCGGCGGACGGCGGGGTCACCGCGCTGGCCTTCGAACACGCGATCCTCGCCACGGGGTCGAGACCGGCCATCCCCGCCGCCCTCGCCCTCGACAGCGACCGGGTCTGGGACTCGACGCGGGCCCTCGAGCTGCCGTCCGTGCCGGGGTCCCTGCTCGTGGTCGGCGGCGGCTACATCGGGCTCGAGCTGGGGTCGGTGTACGCCGCCCTCGGGTCGAAGGTGACGGTGGTCGAGATGACGGCGGGGCTGCTGCCGGGGGCCGACCGCGACCTCGTGTCGGTGGTGGCGCGCCGGCTCGCCGGGGCGTGCGAGGCGGTGCTGCCGCGGACCACGGTGACGGCGATGGCCGAGGACGGCGACGGCGTCTCGGTGACGCTGCGGGGGGGGGACGGCGAGTCGGCGCGGCGCTTCGACCGCGTGCTGGTGGCGGTGGGGCGCGTGCCGAACTCGGAGGTGCCGGGGCTGGACCGGACGGCCGTGCGCCGCGGCCCCCGCGGGTTCGTGGAGGTCGACGGCCGGCGCCGGACGGCCGAGCCGACGATCTTCGCGGTCGGCGACCTCGTCGGCGAGCCGATGCTCGCGCACAAGGCGAGCCACGAGGCGCGCGTGGCGGTCGAGGCCATCGCGGGGCGCAAGGCGGTGTTCGAGCCGGCCGCCATCCCCGCCGTGGTGTTCACCGACCCCGAGGTCGCCTGGTGCGGCCTGACCGAGACGCAGGCGCGGGCGGAGGGGCGGGCGGTCGAGGTGGCGAAGTTCCCCTGGGGGGCTTCGGGCCGGGCGGTTACCCTGGACCGGCCGGCGGGGGTGACGAAGCTCGTCGTCGAGCCCGGGTCGGAGCGCATCCTCGGGGTCGGCATCGCGGGCAGCGGGGCGGGCGAGCTGATCGCCGAGGGGGTGGTGGCCATCGAGATGGGGGCCACCGCGGCCGACCTGAAGCTGTGCATCCATCCCCACCCGACCCTGTCCGAGACCCTGATGGAGTCGGCCGAGGTCTTCTTCGGCCAGAGCACCCACGTCTACCGGCCGAAACGGAAGCGCTGACTCCGGCGTCGGAGGGCCGGCGCGGACGGGGAACGGGCGCAGGCTCCCGCGGGGCTGCTCCTGGGTGGCGATCGGCCTCCGTCAGGCGACGGTTCCAGGGCGGTGACGGGGATTACCCGCCGCCTGCCACGCGCGCGATCGCGTCCGCCTGCTCGTGGGCGTGGTACGAGCTGCGCACCAGCGGCCCGGACTCGACGTGGCCGAAGCCGAGCGCCAGCGCCGTCTCCCTGAGCGCCGCGAACTCGTCGGGGTGGTAGTAGCGCGCGACCGGCAGGTGGGCGGGCGACGGCCGCAGGTACTGGCCTATCGTCACGATGTCGCACCCCGCCTCCCGAAGGTCGGCCAGCGCCGCGGCGAGTTCGTCACGGGTCTCGCCGAGGCCCACCATGACCCCGGACTTGGTAGCCACCCGCGGGCGGTGGCGGCGGGCGCGCGCGAGGAGCCGCAGGGCGCGGTCGTAGTCGCCGCCGGGGCGCGCCCGCCGATACTGGCCGCGGACGGTCTCCAGATTGTGGTTCAGCACGTCCGGGCCCGCCGCCAGCACGACGTCGAGCGGGGCGGCGCGTCCGCCGAAGTCCGGCACCAGGGTCTCGATGCGGCAGGCCGGCGACAGCGCGCGGATCGCCGCGATGGTGTCGGCGAAGACCCCGGCGCCCCCGTCCGCCAGATCGTCCCGGTCGACCGACGTGACGACCGCGTGGTCGAGGTCGAGGGTCCGCACCGCCTCCGCCACGCGGGCCGGCTCGCCCGCGTCGACGGGGCCGGGCCGGCCGTGCTCGACGTTGCAGTAGGCGCACGCCCGCGTGCAGACGCCGCCCAGGATCATGAAGGTGGCGGTGCCGTGGTGCCAGCACTCGCCGATGTTGGGGCAGCCCGCCTCCTCGCAGACGGTGTGCAGCCCCTGCTCCCGCACCAGCCGCTTGAGACGGCGGTAGCCCGCGCTGCCCGGCGCCCGGACCCGCAGCCACCGGGGCTTGCCGGCGGGCGGCTCGGGCTCGGGGCGCACCCTGCGCCCCCGGTAGAGGGTCGCCGGCACGGCCCGGGGCGCGGCTCGTCGCTCGTGCGGGTTTTCCACGCCGGGGATCGTACCGTTTCGCGCCGCCTTCCCGCAATTCGGGCGCGGTCCCGCGGCCGGGATGCCGGGAGCGGGGGCGCCCGGCGGCGGCCCCCCCGTCCGGGCGTCGGCCGCGCGCCGGGGGAGAATCCTCTCCGCGGCCCCCGCACCTCCGACGGCGACCGTGGTCCCGATGCGGGTTGCATTCGCCGGGCGGGGGAAAATCGTGTACACTTGCGCCGGTGCCGCGTGGGCACCGTGCCGCGGTCCGCGGGGACGATGCCGTCCCGGCCGCGTGCCGGGGGCGTCTGTTGCGGGGCGGCGGGCGGGTGAACGCGGCCGATCAGTCCGTGAGCCACGGTGCCGCGGCCGGTGAACGACACGGAGGAGTCGATGGCGTACAGCATTTGTGAACCCTGCGTCGGGACCAAGGACACCGCCTGCGTGGACGTGTGTCCGGTGGACTGCATCCACCCGCGCAAGGACGAGGACGAGTTCGAGGCCGAGACGATGCTCTACATCCATCCGGAGGAGTGCATCGACTGCGGCGCCTGCGTGCCGGCGTGCCCCGTCGAGGCGATCTTCGCCAACGACGAAGTGCCCGACGGGTGGGAGAACTTCATCGAGGTCAACGCCAACTGGTACGAAGGCAAGTAGCCGAGCGAGCCTCCCATGGGTTTGATCGACCATCGCTTCGAAGACAACTTCATCACCACGAACCTCGACAAGGTCCTCAACTGGGCGCGGCAGTCCTCGTTGTGGCCGATGGGGTTCGGGCTGGCCTGCTGCGCCATCGAGATGATGGCGACGTCGGCGTCCCGGTTCGACATCGCCCGGTTCGGCGCCGAGGTCTTCCGGGCCTCGCCGCGCCAGGCCGACCTGATGATCGTCGCGGGCACCGTCACCAAGAAGATGGCCCCGGTCCTGCGCCGGCTCTACGACCAGATGCCCGAGCCGAAGTGGGTCATCTCGATGGGGAGCTGCTCGAACGCGGGGGGGGCCGTTCCCCACGTATTCGGTGCTGCAGGGGGTGGACAAGGTCGTGCCCGTCGACGTCTACGTGTCCGGGTGTCCGCCCCGTCCCGAGGCGCTGCTCTACGGGCTGATGCGCCTGCAGGACAAGATCCGGCGCGAGAACACGGTGTTGCGCAAGGAACGGGTCATCATGGCGGGACAGAGCGAGCCGATTCTCGTCGAGGACCGGGGGTAGCGGCCGTGCAGCAATTGGCGAAGCTCTTTCGGATGGTGTTCCTGGTCGACCTGATCAAGGGCCTGCTGGTCACCCTCAGGTACACCCCCCAGCCGGCGTTCACCTTCCAGTATCCGGCCGAGCGGCGTCCGGTGGCGCCCCGCTTCCGGGGCGTGCTCAGGCTGCAGGTCGAGCCGGAGACGGGCGCGCAGACCTGCATCGTGTGCGACCAGTGCGCCAAGGTCTGCCCCGACGAGCTGATCTTCCTGGGCGGACACCGCGAGCCCGGCCACAAGATCAAGGTGCTCGACTTCTTCGACTTCAACCTGTCGCGCTGCAGCTTCTGCGGCCTGTGCGCCGAGGTGTGCCCGACCAAGCCGGTCAAGGCGCTGATCATGAGCGAGGACTACGAGCTCGGCAGCTACGACCGCCAGAAGCAGATTCTGCGCGTCGACGACATGTACGACGGCGTCGCGATCGAGCAGTACTCGCGCTAGGCGTCTGCGCCGTAGAACGGTGCGGACGCCCGGTCGGGTTGGTTGGGCGGCGAACGGAGCCCTAGGCGGTGCCGTGCGGGCGGAACGGTCCGAGTCGGGGCCGGAGGTGCCGCGCCCGGGGCTGCCCGGCCTCTCCCCCCGATCCGCTGAGTTCCCCCGGCGCCGTTCCGGTGGAGGTGACATGAGACTGGCGTCACGCGCCCTGATGTTCGCGGCGGTGCTGGCGGGGCTGTCGGTCGTCCTCGGCGCGCAGCCGACGCCGACCGCGTCGCGCGTCGAGACCCGCATCCAGCTCGGCGGTCTGCTGCTCGACGACCTGCGCTACTGGGAGGCCATCCGGGCCTTCGAAGAGGCGCTGGGGGAGGCCACCGACGAGCAGCGCGTGCGGGCCTCGGCGGGCATGCTGAGGTCGCTGCTGCCCGTCGCCGAGTTCACGCGCGCGCAGATCGAGGCCCAGATCCTGCTCGATCTCGCCCCGGGCGACCCCGAGATGCTCGCCCTCGTCGGCGACGCGCTGTGGGGCGGCGGGCTGTTCGACGAGGCGGAGCAGCTCTATCGCGACGCCTTGGCCCTCGACCCGGCGTCGGGCGCGGCCCGTCACGGCGTGGCGAAGAGCCTGACCACCCGCCAGCAGTACGCGGAGGCCCTCGACTGGGTCCAGGCGGCCCTCGACGCGACCCCCGACCTGGCCGCCGCGTATCACACCCTGGGGTACATCCACCGGCGCACGCGCCGGTTCGCCGACGCCGCCGACGCCTACGAACGGTACATGCAACTGCTCCCCGGTTGGGCCGAGACCGAGAAGGCCGACTGGGCGCGGGCGGAGGTGCAGTTCCTGCGCTCGTTCGGCGACCGCCCCGCGCTCGAGTTGATGACCCCGGGGCGGCTCCACACCATTCCTTTCCGGCTGGCCGACGAGAAGGTCATCGTCCAGGGGCGGGTCAACGGCCGCGACCGGGTCGACTTCGTCGTGGACACCGGGGCCGAGCAGACGGTGCTGTCCCAGCCCGTCGCCCAGCGGTTCGGCGTCCGTCCGGTCAGCACCACCCTGAGCGCCGGCGTCGGCGAGATCGGGTTCAGGGGCCTGCAGGCGGGCCGGCTGGAGTCCCTCGAGATCGGCTCCCTCGGCATCCGGAATCTCCCCGCGTTGATCAAGAGCCCCCCGCTCGGGGGACTGCCGACGCCGGAGGCGGAGGCTTTTTCGCCCCTCGCGGTCGGGTTGTCGATGATCGTCGACTACGGGCGTCGGGAGATCATCGTCGGCGAGGAGTTGCCGGACGAGGCGTTCGACGTCTCCATGCCGCTCAGGCAGCACCGGCTCGCGGTGGTGCGCGGCATCATCAACGACCAGATTCCCCGGAGCTTCGTGGTCGATACCGGCGGCGAGGTCATCTCCATCAGCCGGGGCACGGCGAACCTCCTGCCCCCGCTCGAAGTGCGTCAGGTGCCGGTCAACGTCTACGGAACGTCCGGGTGGGACGAGCAGGCGTACCTGCGGCCGGGCACCTCGCTCGCCTTCGACCAGTTGCTGTATCCCAACTACTCGGTGGTGGTGCTCAACCTGCACCGCCCCAGCGCGCTGCTGGGCTTCCACATCGGCGGCACGGTGGGCCACCACTTCCTCCGCGATTACCGGGTCGCATTCGACCTGCCGCGCAGCCAGTTGCGGCTGACGCGCCTCTGACCGGTCCGCCCGGTTCTCCGGCCCGTTCGACGCCGCATCCCGCCGGGGCGGTCGCGCGGCGTGCCGCTTCCGGCCGTCGAGACCTTCCCCCCGGCCGATTCCTCGCCGGCGCGGTGCCGGTTCCGTGCCGAGCCGCCCTGAACCCGGGTTGCCGTGGACACCCGCTGCGCGGGCCGCCCCCCCCCGCGGCTCCGCGGGGCCGTGCGGTGGGGCCCCGCGGAAGTCTGCGGCGGGAGGCGCCGGCGAAACGGGCGAGCGCGCGGGTCAGAAGTCGAACCCGATCCAGAAATCGAAGCGCGGATTGCGGAAGGCGGCGCTGCCCCCCCGGGCCGCGAAGAGGATGTCCTCCCACTGCTCGTTGAACAGGGTCCGCCACGACCAGTCGAAGTGCATGGGGATGCCGATGACCGAGGTCGTCAGGCCGATGCCGTACGACGCCCGGCCGTCCACGAGCCGGAACCCGGAAACCGGCGCCGGGTCGCCGAACACCTCGAAGAACTCGCCGGTCACGGGGTTCTGACCGAAACCGATGGTCGGGGTCACCGGCTCGCTGCCGGTGGAGAACCACGTGAACGGCCGGTCGTTCAGGCTGGCGCCCCCCAGGTTGAAGAAGAAGGTGCCGCGGATGCCGCCCATCAGGCCGATCGGGGTGAGCATCGCCTCGATGAGGGGGAAGCGGAGCTCGGCGTTGAAGAACGCCGCGTTGTGGCCGATGAACTCCAGGTACTCGTAGCCGCGCATCTCCGAGTTGCCCCCGAAGTAGAGGAAGTCGGGGAAGTCGCCGAAGCTCTTGAGGGCGCGGCCCCGCAGGGCGAGCACGCCGGTCTCGCCGATCCGCAGGTAGTAGCGGGCGTCGGCGTCGAGCGTCTTCTTGCCGAGGAACGTGGTGCCCACCGTCGGCGCGTAGTTGAAGGCGAAGCGCATGGTGTTGCCCGACACCGGACCGAACTCGCGGAAGACCGTGGTCTCCTGGATGAACGAGACCCCCACCGGCATCTGCGCGCCGTTGCGGAAAAGCTGCGTGCCGAACTGCTGCTGCTGGTACTGGTCGGACTGCTGCTGGAGGAACGGGTCGTTGAACCGCTCGTTGAAGTGGAATATCCCGCCGCTCACCTCGAGGCGGCGGTAGCGGTCGAGGGGGTAGATGCCGAAGGCGGTTCCGCCCCGTATCGTCTGCGACGCGATGGCGTCGTCGCGGCTGAGGAAGGCGAGCGACGGGGCGTACCAGCCGGCCGCCCCGTAGAAGAACATCTCCTGCGAGAACCCCTGCACGGCGTACTGAAGGCGGCCGCTCTGGTTGAAGTACGAGCCCGAGAAGGTCCTGTACTGGTGGATGGAGTAGGCGAACAGGTTGAAGCCCTGATCGCCCAGGACGTCGGAGAACGAGATGCCGGTCCCGCCGAGGAAGTCGCCGTTGCTGGTCATGCCGACGTTGATGGGCGGGGTCCCGTCCATGAACATCTTCTCGAACCGCCCCTTGCGCCGGTTGTTGGCGGTCACCAGGGTGTGGGTGAGCGGCGCCTGGAAGTCGATGTTGGGGCCGGGGGCGCCGAAGTCCGAGGTGAACGCGGTGTACAGCGGCTCTTGCCGGTCGACGGTGTGGATGCCGTACTCGCCCTTGAAGTAGGTGACGAAGGCGATGCGCGGCTCGGGGTCGTCGGGGAGGACGATGGTCGACACGTTGCCGGTCGCGGTGTCGGTGTACTGGCGCAGCTCGCCGTTGTTCAGGTCGAGGGTCCAGACGTTGTAGATGTCGCCGTTCGCGGCCACGTCGGGGTCGACCGGGGCCAGCGGATCGACGGCGGTCGAGGAGAACACCAGGGTGTTCTCGTCGAGGAACTGGGCGCCCGCCTCGCTGAACGTGCCGAACGTCAACTGCGTCTTCTCCCGGGTCTCGAGGTCGAGCTTGAAGAGCTTGTTGTTGCCGCTGATGCGCGCCACGTAGACGAGGTAGGAGCCGTCGGGCGAGAACGTGGGCGCGTAGTCGGCGAAGTCGTCCTGCGTCAGGTTGGTGACCTCCTGGGTCTCGAGGTCGAGCAGGTGGATGTCGCCCACCGCGTTCTGCAGGGCCGAGAAGGCGACGTAACGCCCGTCGGGCGAGAAGTCCGGCGACTCCGGCGCGTCGACCATCTCGAGGTCGATCAGCGCCTCGGTCTCGCGGGTCACCACGTTCTGCAGCATCAGCGACCGGTACTTCCCCTTGCGGACGAAGTACGCGAGGCGGTCGTCGACCGGCGACCACGACATCCACGGCACGGCGTTCCACCGCGCGCCGGGCAACTGGATCGACTCGTAGCCGAGGTCCTGGTTGAAGCCCTCGGTCAGGTTGGACACCACCTCGCCGTCCTCGGTCGACAGCAGGATGATGTCGATCTCCCGGTCCTTGCGGTTGACGGCGTAGGCGGCGAGGAGGTCGCCGGACGGCGACGGCTCGATCGTGTAGACGGCGAGGTACCGCGTCTCGAAGGGGTCGGGGGCGAGGTCGCGGCCGTAGTCGTCGGGCCGCTCCTTGTCGCGGAAGGCCTGGAAACGGCGCCGGATGTAGGACGAGTACTCGGTGTCGAACTCGTCGGCGGAGATGTTGAACGCGTCCTCGTAGATGTCGCTCTCGCCGCCGATCGCCGACTTCCGCAGCGAGAACAGGAACTCGCGGACGCCGGCCATGCCCCAGCGGTCCTCGATGAACTCGAAGGCGGCGTGCCCGAGGTTGTAGACCAGGCGCGGGCTCGCGTTGAGGCCGTAGCCCTGGTAGTTGCTCATCTCGGGCAGGGTGTCCGACAGGGCGGCGTCGCGGACCGTCATCAGGTCGAGGGGCCGCCACACGCCGGCCAGGAAGTCGGCCAGCCCCTCGTCGACCCACAGGGGGATGCCGCGCCGGATGACCGAGCGCGGGATGATGTCGAACGCGAACTGGTGGGTCAGCTCGTGGGCGATCAGCCGGTAGAGCTGGTCGGGGGGCTCGTCGATGGGCAGCACGATGCGCTGCCGGAACGGCTCGGCGAAGGCGGCGACCCCGTCCGACACCGCGCCGGGGATGATGTTCTGCTGCTCGAACTCGCTGTGCGTCTTGAAGATGACGAGCGGCACGAGGTTGGCGAGGTCGTGGGTCAGGTCGGCGCTGATCTGGGCGTAGGCGCTCTCGGCGTAGCTGGCGATGCGCTCCAGGTGCTCCTCCACCTCGGGGTAGTAGAAGATCTCGAAGTGGTCGGTCGTGTAGATGTGCCACTGGAAGTCGTCGTACTTGACCCGGTTCTTGCCGTAGTACGGGAAGAACTGGGTCGCGGCCTGGGCCAGCGCATCGGCGGCCGTCCAGCCGAGGGCCAGCGCGGCGATGAGGCCGGCACGGACGACGCGGCTCCGGAGGGCGCACCCGCGGGGGGGGCAGCTCATGATTCACCTCGTGAGGGGCCAGCGGGGCGCGGCGGGCGCTGGCGGAGAGTGGGTCTCACCTTGACCGGGCGGCCGCGGCGGTCGCGACTCGGGCGACCGGGGGCCGTGGTTTCCTTCCTAGTTACCCATCTTAGCAAGAACCGCGCCCGGCCCGCTCGGAACCGGCGGGGACGCGTGGGGCGGAGACCGGCGCGCGTCCCCGCCCGGCGCCGACGGCGCGCGCGGGGCCGCCGCGCCGCCTCCTCTGTCCCGCCTTGAGCGTCGCAGGCCCGCGGTGCGGGAGTGCCCGGCCGGAATCCGCCGCGGGCCGGTGTCCCCCCCGGAGGAGCGATCGACCACCACAGAGGACATGGACAAGCCCCGCCCGCGTATGCGACGCTATAGGCGGAAGGCGGGGTGCCCGGCCCGCGGGTTCGGGCCGGCCGCCGACGAGAGGAGCGAGTCATGACCTTGCGTTGGATGGTCGCGGCGGCCGGCGCCCTGGCGCTGGCGATGTCCACGTTGCCGGCCGGCCTCGTGTCGTCCCATACGCACCCGCACGTTGGCGGGGCCGCGGTGCCCGGCGGCGGGGGCGCCGGGGCGGCCGCGGCGTGCGACGCCGGGGCCAAGCCGGCCAGCTACGACTTCGTGCTGCAGGACCACGACGGGCGGGACGTCGACTTCGAGTCGCTGCGCGGCAAGGTCGTGCTGCTGAACTTCTGGGCCACGTGGTGCGGCCCCTGCAAGATCGAGGTGCCCTGGTTCGTCGAGTTCGCCGAGGAGTACGCGGACGAAGGGCTGGTCGTGCTCGGCCTGTCGGTGGACGACACCGTCGACAAGATCCGCGAGTTCGCGGACGACTTCGACGTGAACTACCCGATGCTGGTGGGCTTGGGCCGCGAGGACTTCCAGGAGGCCTACGGGCCGATCTGGGGCGTGCCGATGACCTTCTTCATCGATCGCGAAGGGACGGTGTGCCGTACTCACGCCGGGATCGCGACGAAGGACGAGTTCGAGCAGGACATCCGCGATCTGCTGTAGGACTCGGCGCCGTGAAACCGCGCGGAGTCCCGGCGGGTTGGTTTTGGGCGCCGGGCGGAGCCGGAGGCGGCGATTGGCGGGCGAGGCTCCGGACCGGCGAAGACGGTTCCGCCCCGCGTCGGCGGGTGCCGAGTTCACGGCCGGGGCGGCCGTGCCGCGGGCGCGGATCGGCTCGCGGGGAGCCGTCCCCGTGCCGGCCGGTTCCGGCGGTTTTCGTGCCGGCCGGTCCGGGCGGGCGCCGCCGCAACGGAGTCGGCCGACTGATGTATGATTCCGACGAGGGGTGCCGATGCTGAAGGGGTTCGTCCACGCGGAGCTGGCCTGCGGCTGTCGACTCGCGTTTCGCGAAGGGGTGGAGGGCAGCCCGGTCACCGTGGTCGTCGACCGGAAGGCGCCCGGCTGCGTGCTCTCGCTGCATGTGCAGGGGTTCCCCGTCTACGACTATCGGGAGGCCCTGCGCCCTTCGACGCGTATCAGCCCGATGGAGGAAGAGGGCTACGAGGAAGAAGGGTGACGGCCGGAGCGTCCCCACATGACCACGCCGCTCTCGTCGGAGTTCGATGTCGTCTGTCCCTGCTGCGGCGCCGTGCAGACCGTCGATGCCCGGCTGAAGCGGGTCGTGGCGCATCGGGAGCCTGAGCACGAGGACAGGCCCGAGCTTGACCAGGCGCAACGGATTCTCGCCCAGGAGGCGGCCCGGCGCGAGGCGCTCTTCCAGCAGTCCGTCACCGACGAGCGTAACCGCGGCGACGTCCTGTCGAAGCGTTTCGACGAGGCCCTCGAGCGCGCCCGCGGCGAGCCCGTCACGCGTCCGGCCCGCGACTTCGACCTCGACTGAGGGGGGCGCGCCGGCCCGCTCGGGCCCCGCCGTCGGAAGACCGGCGCGGGCGGCCCCGCCGCGCAGACCTGCTTCCGCCGATGCCGACATCCTCATCCGCGCCGGACGGCGGCGGGCCGGCCGACCGCCCCGCCGCGACGCCGAGGATCCTCGTCGGCACCTCCGGCTACAACTACGTGGAATGGCGGGGCAGCTTCTATCCCGAGAAGCTGTCCCCCAAGAAGATGCTCCCGTTCTACGCGGAGCGGCTGCCGACCGTCGAGATCAACTACACCTTCTACCGCATGCCGACCGAGCGGCTGCTCGCCGGGTGGTCCGACCTGACCCCGGACCACTTCCGCTTCACCCTCAAGGCGCCGCGGCGCATCACCCACGAGGCCCGGTTGCGGGACGCCGGAGACCCCACCGCCGCGTTCTGCGGGGCCGCGCGGTCGCTGGGGCCCAAGCTGGGCGTCCTCCTCTTCCAGTTGCCGCCGTACTTCAGGAAGGACCTGGCGGTCCTCGACGGCTTCCTGGCCGTGCTCCCGTCCGGGGTGCGGGCGGCGTTCGAGTTCCGCCACGCGTCGTGGCACGACCCCGCGGTGTTCGAGCGGCTGCGGTCGCGCGGGCTGGCCCTGTGCATCGCGGACGGCGGGCGGATGACGACGCCGATGGAGGTGACCGCCGACTACGCGTACTTCCGTCTGCGCGACGAGGGGTACGGGCCGGACGACATCGCCCGGTGGGCCGCGACGATCGCCGCCGCCACCCGGCGCTGCGGCGACGTCTTCGTCTACTTCAAGCACGAGGACAAGGGGAAGGGGCCCGAGTTCGCCCGGCAGTTCGTCGAGGCCCTGCCGGCCGCGGGGTGACGCCGGGAACCGCCGCCCGCGGTGCCGATCGCCGCTCCGCCGACGGTTCGGGGGACCCTCGCGATCGTGCTCGACGACCGACTTGGCCATCGAGAAGTGCCGATTGCCGCTCCGCCGACGGTTCGGGGGACCCGGGACGCTCCTGCGGCGCGGGTGTCCGGCGGTCGGCCGCTCTTCCGCGCGACCCGGCTGCGCGCGCCAATCCCGCCAATCGTCGCTCGCGGTCCGCTCGGCGCCCATCAACCCTCCAGGGGTCCGCGCTGCTCTACGTTGCGGATTCCTCCGGCGCCGGCGACATCCGCCCGCGCACCGCCTCCACGGCCCGCCGCTCGGCCCAGTAGCCGTCGAAGCCCGGCTCGGCGCGCGCGTAGAAGCCGCAGTGGCCGCCGTGCTCCGTGACCTGCACGGTGATGTGCGGGTTCGCGGCGATCGCGGGGTCGTCGAACTGCTCCGCGGGGATGAAGGGGTCGTCGGCGGCGCTCACCACGAGGGTCGGCACCCGCACGCGGTCCACCACCCGCAGGCTGCTCGCCCGGTGGTAGTAGTCGTCGGCGTCGCGGAACCCGTGGTGCGGCGCGGTGAAGCGCTCGTCGAAGTCCCTCACCGTCCGCACCGAGGCGAGCCGGCCGAGGTCGAAGCGGCCCGGCCACGCCCGCGCCTTCCGCCTCATGCGGCGCTTGAGGTTGCGCACGAAGTTCCACTGGTACAGCCGGTTCGAACGGCGTTCGAGCGCCTCGACGCACATCGCCAGATGCATCGTGGGCGAAACCGCGACGACGGCCCGGAGCTGGGGCGGCGCCTCCGGCCCGTAGTCGCCCGCGAGGCGCACGGCCACGTTGCCGCCCAGCGAGTAGCCGGCGACGGCGATCGCGGGCAGGCGGTCCAGCCCGAGCAGCTCCTCGATGACCGCCCGCGGGTCGGCGGAGAGCCCCGAGTGGTAGAGCCCGGCCGACAGCGCCTCGGTGCCGCCGCAGTTGCGCTGGTTCAGCAGCACGGCGTTCATGCCCGCGGCGAAGGCCTTGTCGGCGAGGCCGCGCATGTAGTGGGCCCGGCTCGAGCCTTCGAGCCCGTGCAGGGCGACGAGCGTCGGACGGCGGCGCGGCTCGGCCTGCCAGTGGCAGTGGGCGAGGACCCGGGCGTCGGGGGCGACGTCGAAGTAGCGGGGCACGGGCGGCGGCAGCCGCGGGAAGCGCCGCGTGCGGCCCCACGTGAACAGGGTCATGCGGTGGCCGCCCCGGAGTCGCGGATGGGGGGCGTAACGGGCGGCGGGGCCGCCGGTGGACATGGCCGTGGTCATCGCGGGGCTCTCGCGGCCGGCGCCCGTCGTCGCGGGGCTCTCGCGGCCGGCGCCCGTCGTCGCGGGGCTCTCGCGGCCGGCGCCCGTCGTCGCGGGGCTCCCGCCGTCGGCTCCCGTCATCGCGGGGCTTTCGCCGCCGCCTCGCCGTCGTCGGCGGTGGGGCCGTAGATCGGGGGCACTCGGACGCCCCGCAGGCGCAGGTAGACGCTGAGCTGGCCGCGGTGGTGGACCAGGTGGTTCAGCACCAGCCCCTGCACCGCGGATATCCGGGGCAGCGAGAAGATGACCCGGTCCCCGCGCCGCAGGGTCCAGTCGGCGACGAGGTCGCGGTCGGGGCGCCCGGCGAGGGCGCGGCGCCCCGCCGCCGCCCCGGCGTCGAACCGCGCCAGCGCCGCCGCCACCGAGGTCGCGGAGGCGGCTTCCGGAAGGTCGGCGAGGTCGTAGCCCTCCTCGTCCATGATGCCGCGGGTCCAGCCCGGAATGTCCCCGAGGTGGGCGGCCAGTTCGGCGGCGCGCCGGCACTTTCCGCCCGGGCTCCACGCGAGATCCGCCTCGGGCACGACCGCGAGCAGACGCCGCGTGGTGCCCATCTCCCGGTCGAACTGCGGGAGGAGGATTTCGATGAGCGACATGACCGTGACCGGGCGGCTGCGATTGTACCCGCGGAATCCGGCGCCGCCGGCGCTCCCTGGCGTGCGGAGGTCTCACGCCGCCCTCGCCGCGGCGTCCGCGCGCGGAGACGCTCCCGGCGCTCAGGCCTCCCGCGCGAGCTTCTTGGCCGCCGCCTTCTCGATGACCTCCCGCAGCGCCTTCCCGGGGCCGCCCGCGCGGGCGGCGGCGCGCCCCGTCGTCCAGACGTCGGGCAGGTCGTCGGCGAGGATGTCGTCGAAGTCGCCCTCGCTCTTCACGCTGAGGGGCGCGAACGTGGTGATGTCGAGGGGGCCGGACCAGAAGTCGCGGTGCTTGATGAGCAGCCAGCTCCTGTCGCGCTGCGCGCGGGCGGTGTCGGGCCGGTCCCGCGTGCGCACGAGCACCCACGAGCCCTTGAGCTTGTAGCCGTCGAGGGCGAACTTCAGATCGCCCTTGCGCAGGGCCTCGTCGACGTCGTCGACCTCCGGCCGCCACGTGCCGTGGTCCCACAGCATCACGACGCCCTGGCCGTAGCCCTCGGGGATGACCCCCTCGAAGTCGCCGTACTCGCGGGGATGGTCCTCGGTCCGCACCGCGAGGTGCCGGTCGCGGTGGTCGAGCGACGGCCCCTTGGGCACCGCCCACGACAGCAGCACGCCGTCGTGCTCGAGCCGCAGGTCGTAGTGCAGCCGGCTCGCGAGGTGCTTCTGCACGCAGAAGTACGGCGGCTTCCGCGTCCCCCGCCGGCGCCTGCGCGGCCCGCCGTCGCCGCGCGGCTCCGGCGTCTTCGAGAAGTCGCGCTTGCGGCGGTACTCGTCGAGGGGCACGGCGGCAGGATAGCAGAGAAGCCCCGCCCGGGGCCCGGGCGCATGCACGGCGCCCGCCGGCGGTGCCCGCGGCGGGGTGCGGCCCGCGCCCCGCGGGAGTCATCGACCCGGTCGCGACGGGCGTCGGGCCGTGCTCGTCGAAGACGGGGCGGCGCGGGGTTGCGGCGGCCGCGTCGGCGGGCGAGGTTACAACCAGACGCCGCGGGCCGTGAAGGACCGCGATCATCCGTATCGCCAGCAGCTTGACGTGGCGTCGGCCGGCCGCATGTTGGTGCTGGAATCGCGGACAGGAGCGGAAGGGCTCGGCTATAATCGCCGCGGTGCGGCGGCTTGGCGGCGTTCCGCGGGCGGCGCGCACGGGATTCCACGTTTCCCGCAGGTTCGAGCAGCCCGGCGGCCCGGTGGCGCGCCGTCGCCGTTGACCCGTGCTCTACGACATCGTCCTCATCGTCCTCGGTCTCGGTCTGGTCGCCAAGGGCGGCGATCTGTTCGTCGACTCGAGCATCTACATCGGGCGCGCGCTGCGCATCCCCCGGTTCGTCATCGGGGGGACGCTGGTCAGCCTCGCGACCACCACGCCGGAGCTGGTGGTCTCGGCGATGGCCAGCAGCGTCGGCGACACCGGCATCGCGCTCGGGAACGCGGTCGGGTCGTGCGTCTGCAACATCGGGCTCATCGTCGGCACCGTCTCGCTGCTGACCCCGGTGGAGGTGGACAAGCGCGACTTCGTGCGGCGGGCGGCGTGGATGGTCTCGGCCGGGGTGCTCGTGGTCGTCTTCACCTGGGACCGGACGCTGAGCCGGCCCCTCGCCGCGGTCCTGCTCGCCCTGGCGTTCGCGTACCTGGCGTGGGACTACCTCGGCATCCGGAAGCGCCGCGCCGCGGCGGCGGGCGGGCCCGAGCCGGACACGAGCGGGTTGGCGAAGGCCGTCGGCCTGTTCGCCCTCGGGGCGGCCCTCATCGTGGTGGGCAGCCGCCTGCTGGTCGACTCGGGCCAGTCGCTGGCCGCGGCCCTCGGGGTGCCTTCGGTGATCATCGGGCTGTCGGTGGTGGCGATCGGGACGTCGCTGCCGGAGCTGGTGACCGGCGTCTCCGCCGCCCGGAAGGGGGTGCCGGACCTGTCGCTCGGCAACATCATCGGGGCCAACGTCCTCAACCTCTACCTCATCGTCGGCCTGTCCGGCGCCATCAACCCGCTGACCCTCGACGTGTTCACCCAGGTCTACTCGTACGGCTGGCTCGGCGTGTTCTTCGCCGCCGTCCTCGGCCTCACCGCGCGGACGGGACACTTCCACCGGGGCGGCGGCCTCCTCCTGCTGGCCCTCTATGCGGTCTACGTGACGGGGCTCGTCCTCGTGCCCGTGCTCGGTGCCGGGGGGTAACTGCACAGGTGCTTCACCGCGTTGACCGGCGGCCACTCCATCAGCGGCTCTCAATCCGCTATGCCCGCAGGCGGGCACTACCCCTGCAGTTCCCTTGACGGCACCGCTCCATTGGGCTCTGAACCGAGCGGAGAGCCGGCGCCGCACCGCTTGGGCTTCCTGACCGCCGATCCGGCGTCGACGATGCGCCGCGCGCGGGCCCGCCAGGGGCGCCGTCACCGCCTGGGCTTCCTGACCGCCGATCCGGCGGCGGCTACGCTCAATCCCGAGGTGCCGATTCCTGCGGCCCCGTGCCCGGCGCTGCCGGACGGCGGAGGATGGGGTAGACCGAACCGGGCGCGCCCACATGGTCGTCGACCAGGTTCCAGTTCACGATGCCGTCGTCGGAGCGCGGCTCGAGCAGGGTGAACACGAGGCGTCCGAGGGGCTGGTCGAGGGGCACGACGAGGGTGCCGGCGGGCACGGCGCGCTCGACCGGGGTCCAGCCGCCGGTGACGGTGCGCTCGCGGTGGCCCTGGAAGGGGCGGTCGGCGACCGACGAGCCGCGCACGACGAATTCCTCCACGGCGAGCGTCGCGTCGGCGTCGAGGGGGGCGCCGTCGACGCCGTGGGCGGCGAGGAGATCGACGACGGCGGCGAGATCCGCGGGCACGTAGTAGGCGGCGGGGGCGAGTTCATCGCCGTCCTCGGCCGCCGCGAACGTCCCGTACTCGACCATCTCTGTCGGCTCGGCCACGTCGAGGCGGCGGCGCATGGGGGCGCGGGTGTAGGGGTTCGCCACCTCCTCGGTGCGCCCCAGGAGGATCTCGACGCGGGCGTCCGAGGGCGTCGCGACCGCGCGGGTCGCGAGGCGGGTTCCGGCGACGGGCTCGGCGTCGGCGGTCTCGACGAGGGCGGCGATGGCGCCGGCGTTGGCGTGGGCGAAGGCCAGCGCCTCTTCCGTGAACCGCAGCGAGGCCCGGATGCGCTCGTCGAACGGCGCGTAGGCGTACGCCTCGCCGAGCAGCGCGATCCGGTTGCGGAGCCCCACGTAGTTGTTGTTGAAGCGCGGGCGGTGGTCGAACGTGCGCCAGGCCGGCTCGGCCCCGTCCGCGAACGGCAGGTTGCCGTAGTAGTAGAAGCGCCACCCGTCGGACCGCTCGACGGCGCGGGTGACCGCGGGCAGCCACTCGTCGCGGAGGAGGACGTCGATGGCGGGATGGGTGTTCGGGTGGAGCGGCGGCGAATAGGTCAGGTGGTAGGCGTGCTCGGTGCCGTTGGTGGTGTGCAGGTCGATGACCACGTGGGGGTCGTAGTCGTCGTAGGCCCTGACGAGGGCCCGGGCCTCGGGCGACTCCAGCTTCACGTGGTCGCGGTTGAGGTCGAACCCCTGGGCGTTGGCCCGTTCGCCCTGGCCGGCGACCGGCCCGAACTGGTAGGGGCGGGTGTCGGGCCCCATGCGCTCGTGGCCGTCGGCGTTGTAGATCGGGGCGATGAGCAGGGTCATCGACGACGACCACTCGGCGTGGCCGCCCGCCGCGAGGTCGCGCAGCAGCATGAGCAGCGCTTCCTTGCCGGCGACCTCGCCGCCGTGGATGGCCCCCTGCAGCCACACGCGGAGGCGTCCGGCCCCGACGACGGAGGCGGGCCGGGCATCGGCCACGTCCCCGACGACGGCCAGCGGCAGGGGGCGGCCCTCGACCGTCACCCCGAAGGTGGCGGCGTGGATGCGCTCGGACCGGTCCGCGGCCAGCGTCACGACCTGCACGACCTCGCCATGGCCGGTGGTCTGCTCGTAGGCGGTGCGCTCCGCGCGGGTGGGGGGGAGGGCCCCCGCTTCCCGGTCCCCCGGCGCGCAGCCCGCCAGCGGCACCGCCGCCAGCAGCAGGAGCCGCACGCCGCGGCGGCGGATGGCCGTCACACGCACCCCGCAATCCGTTCGACGGCGGCGTCGATTTCCCCCTCGGTGGTCCCGCGGCCGACGCTGAGCCGGACGGCGCCGTGACCGACGGCCGGCGGCGCTCCCATGGCCGCCAGCACCGGCGAGAGCGCGCGTTCTCCGGTGTGGCAGGCGGAGCCCGTCGAGGCCGCGATCTCGGGCATCCGGGCCAGGATCTCGTCGCCGTAACGGCCGGGGAAGCTGACGTTGAGGGTGTTGGGCAGCCGCCGGTCGGGGTGGCCGTTGAGGACGGCGCGGTCGCCGAGCCGCGCCCGCAGGCCGTTCCACAGGCGGTCGCGCAGGCCCCGCAGGCGGTCCCCGCAGGGGTCGGTCTCGGCGAGTTCGCAGGCCGCCCCGAGGCCGGCCGCGAGCAGCGCGCTCTCGGTGCCGGCCCGCCGGCCGCCCTCGTGGCCGCCTCCGTGCACGAGCGGGGTCAGCGTCACTCCGCGCCGGACGAAGAGGGCGCCCACGCCCTTGGGGGCGTACAGCTTGTGTCCGGCCAGGCTCAGCAGGTCGACGCCGAGTTCGCGCACGCGCACCGGGATCTTGCCGGCCGACTGGGCCGCGTCGGTGTGGAACAGCACGCCGCGCTCGCGGGCGATGCGGGCGATCTCGGCGACGGGCTGAATGGTGCCGACCTCGTTGTTGGCGTGCATGACGCTGACGAGGGCGGTGTCGGGGGCGATGGCGCGCCGGATGTCGTCGGGGTCGACGAGGCCGTGGCGGTCTACCGGCACGACCGTGATCCGCGCCCCCAGCGTCTCGACGAAGCGGCACGGCTCGAGGACGGCGGGATGCTCGACCGCGGTGGTGACGATGTGCGGCGGGGAGGCGGCGCCGAGGGCGACGCCCTTGACGACGTGGTTGTTGGCCTCGCTGCCGCCGCTCGTCAGCACGACTTCGTCCGCGTCGCACCCGAGCAGCGACGCCGCGCGGCGGCGGGCCCCGCGGACGGCGTCGCGGGCGGGCCGGCCCGCCCAGTGCCCGCTCGACGGGTTCCCGAAGCCCGCGTCGAGGAGGGGCCGCATGGCCGCCGCCACCGCCGGTGCGATCGGCGTGCTCGCGTTGTAGTCGAGATAGATGCGCGTCGGTTCTGCTGACACCGGGAGCTCTGCTTTCGGGAACTTCGCGGCGGCGCCGGTCGTCATGACGGGAGAAGCCGGGCGATGCCCGCGCGCATCGCAACCGGACGGCGCAGGGGCTATTGTATCGGGTGGGACGGCAACGTCGGTACGGGAGGAGCCGGACGGACCCACGCCGGAGGAGGCGTTCTCGCGGCGGCGTCGAAGGCGGGGCGACCGTGCTCTCGACCGGACACCCTGCCATCCGGCGGTGACACCGGGGTGGGAATCAGGACCGGTCGGTTCCGTGAACGCAAGCGGCACCGGGAGCGTAGGAGTCTGCGCGGTAGAACGGCGCGGACTCCTGGAGGGCTGGTTGGGCGGCAAACGGAGCCGCAGGCGACGATTCCAGGCCAGTGGGTCTCGTGGTCGAACCCCCACAGCGCGCCCGCGCGCGGCAAACGGAGCCGCAGGCGACGATTCCAGGCCAGGGGCGACCGGCAGTTGGCACGCAGCGTGCTTTCGTATTGGCGACGATCCCGGAGCGAGGACCGATCGGGTCGCCAGGAGAGGGAATCGCCATGACCAACTCCGCAACCGCGCGCCGTGTCCCGGCTTCCGCCATCCGTGCGGTCCCGGCCGAGGCGGCGGCGCAAGGCCGGGCCGGGCGACGCGCCGCACGACCGGCGCGGGGCTTGGTTCGACGCGGGCTCCCGGCCGTCGGCGCGGTGCTCGCGGCGGCGGTGTCGCTCTTGCCGGACGCCGCCGCCGGGCAGGCCGTTTCCCGCCGCTGGCGTCCAGGCCTCGTCGTCGGCCGCGGCGCGGTCGGAAAACGAGATCGATCGGTTCATGGAGCGCGTGCTCGAGAACCGCGACGCCTCGTGGCGGCGCATCGACGACTTCGTGCTGCGCGAGGTGCTGACGCTGGACATCGACGGCCCCGCCGGCCTGCCGATCAGCGGGTTCCGGCACGAATACGAATGGTACGTCCGCGGAGACGTGGTGGTGCGCAGCCCGCGGCGCTTCGACGGGGTCGACATCGGCGAGGCCGAGCGGCGGGAATACGAGGCGGACTGGCTGCGCCGGCGCGAGCGGCGCGCCGAAGAGCGCCGGGAGGAGAGACGCCGGGCCGCGGAGGAGGCGGCGGCCACCGCCGCCGGCGAAACGGACACGGAGCGTGACGCCCCCGTGGCGGAGAATGCCGCTCGCGCCGCAGACACCGCTCGCGCTACGGACACGGCTCGCGCCGAGGACACCATCGCTCGCGCCGCGGACACGGCTCGCGCCGCAGCGGACGATGCCGGGCCTGCGGCCGGCCGACGGGAGGCCGGGGAGGCGGACCCGGAGCGGCTCGAGCCCGAATTCATCACCGACGCCGGCTACTTCCTGGAGTTTCCGTTCCAGCCCGGCAACTACTATCTGGCCGGTTACGAGACGCTCGCGGGCCGGGAGGTGGTGAAGATCGAGTACTACCCCACGGATCTCTTCGAGGACGACGCGGAGCCGGAGTCCGAGCGCGAACGGCGCATCGCCGAGGGGTTCGCCAAGACCTCGCTCGTCACCCTCTGGATCGACCCCGAGGTCCACGAGGTCGTCCGCTACACCTTCGAGAACGTCGGGCTCGACTTCCTGCCGGGCCGCTGGCTGGTGCGCGTCGACGGGTGGCACGCGTCGATCGAGATGGCGCAGCCGATCGGGGGCGTCTGGCTGCCCCGCCGGATGATGCTGACCGGGGGCGCCACGACGGCGCTGGGGGCGTTCGAGATGCGGTTGACCCGCGAGTACTCCGACTACCGCGAGGCGCTGACCTCGGGGCGGGTGGTCGGGATAGGGGACGTGACCGGAGACGGGAGATGAGCATCGCCGCGGTCGGGGGCCGCGCGACTGCATGTGCCTCCCGGGCGGCGACGGGCGCCGCGGGCCGCGGCGCGTCCGCGCGACGGGCCGCGGCGGCGGCGCTTCTGATGCTGCTCGCCGCCGCGCCGTCCGCGGCCCAGACCCCGCCGCCGTTCCCCGCCCCGTCCGCTTCGCCGTCTTCGGCCCGACGCCCCGCGCCGTCCCCGCTTCGGCTTCCTCCGCTCTTCCCGGCGCGGCTCGCCGCGTCGCCCCCGGCTGACTCTCCGCCGCCGTCTTCAACCCGGCTCGCCGCGCCGTTCCCGGTTCGGCTTCCTCCGTTCTTCTCGGCCCGGCTCGCCGCGCCGTCCCCGGCCGACTCTCCGCGACCTCCGGCCCAGTTCCCCGCTTCCGTCCCCGCCGCGGGATCGGAGGTGGTGGCCGAGCTGCGGGTGCACGGCAACCACTCGATCCCCGATGCGGACATCCTGAAGCTGGCCGGGGTCGCCCTCGGCGATCCGGTCGAACCCGAGACCCTGGACGCCGTCGCGGCCCGGCTGCGGGCGAGCGGCCGGTTCGAGTCGGTCGAGGTGCGGAAGCGCTACACGTCGCTCGTGCGGCGCGAGGCGGTGGCGCTCATCCTGCTGGTCCGCGAACGCCCCGGCGCGGCGGACGCGGCGCGGGGGGTCATGGGCCGCGCCCTCGGCTTCCTGGCGCGGCGCACCATGTTCCTGCCGATTCTCGACTATGCCGAGGGGCACGGGTACAGCTACGGCGCCCGCTTCAGGCTGGTCGACGCAGCGGGCGCGGGGAGCAGCCTGTCGGTCCCGCTGACCTGGGGCGGGACGCGGCAGGCCGGCGTCGTCCTGGAGAAGCGGTTCGAGACCGGCGTCGTCCACGCGCTTCGGGCCGGTGCCGCGGCGACGCGGCAGGAGAACCAGCACTACCGGGAGGTCGACCGGCGGCTGTCGGTGTGGGCCGGGGCCGACCGCCGGATCGCCGGCCCGCTGCGGGCGGCGGCCCGCGCCGAGTGGAGCGACGTCGGCTTCGGGGCCCTCGCCGAGACGGTGGCGACCTACCGGGTCGGCGTCGAGCTCGACACGCGGCGGAACGCGGGGTTCCCCCGCGACGCGGTGGTCGCGCGCGCGGGGTGGCAGTGGCTCGACCGGGCCGGGGCGGGCGGCGTCGTCACGCAGCCGCAGGCCGACGTGCGCGGGTTCGTGGGGCTGTCGGGGCAGACGGTGCTGGGGCTTCGGGTCCTCTACCAAGGGGCGGGCGGCCCCCTCCCGGGCTATGCCCAGCCCCTGCTCGGGGGGCTCGCCTCGGTGCGCGGCCACCGGTTCGGCCACCGCGCCGGCGACCGCCTGGCCGCCGCCTCGGCCGAGCTGCGGTTCCCGGTGAGCTCGCCGCTGAGCTTCGGCCGGGCCGGCGTGCGGGTGTTCTTCGACACCGGGGCCGTCTACGGGGCCGGCGACGACATCCACCGCACCCGGTTCAGCCAGGGGGCCGGGGCCGGCGTCTTCCTCAACGCGGCGTTCATCAACCTGCAGCTCGATGTGGCCCACGACCTCGACGGCGACGTCCGGCTCCACTTCGGGACCGGCGTGAGCTTCTGATCGCCGCCTCGCGGGCGGGGGGCGCCGGCGGCGCCTACGGGGAACGCCGGGCCGCGGCACCCATGCCCGGACGGGCCTACCCAGAGGGATCGGCCTCGACCACGTCGTCGATGACGCGACGCCCGTGCCGGGACGGGACGACCCGGAAAGGAGGGCGGGCGTTATAATCCGCCGGCACCACGATGGCGCGGCTCTCGACCTATCTCTTCGACCTCGACGGGACGTTGATCGATTCCATCGAACTGATCATGTCGTCGTTCCGCCACACCATGTTGACGCATCGCGGGGCGGTGCCGCCGGACGACGACTGGCGGGCGGGCTTCGGCCGGCCGCTCCGGCCGCAGCTCGCGCGCTACGCGCGGGACGCCGACGAGGTGACGCGGATGGCCGCCACCTACCGCGCGCACAACCTCGAGCACCACGACCGGCTGGTGAAGCCGTACGCGGGGATACACGGGGTCGTCGCCGAGTTGAGGGAGCGCGGCGCCCGGCTGGGCATCGTCACGAGCAAGAACCGGACCGCGGCCGACCAGGGCCTGCGGCACTGCGCCCTGGACGGCTACTTCGACATGCTGGTGACCTCGGACGACGTGACCGAACACAAGCCGCATCCGGCGCCGGTGCTGGCGGCGCTGTCGCGTCTCGAGGCGCGGCCGGCGGAGACCGTCTTCATCGGCGACTCGCCCCACGACTGCGAGGCGGGCCGGGCGGCGGGGGTGTCGACGGGGGCGGCGCTCTGGGGGCCGTTCTCTCGGGCGTCCCTCGACCCGAGCGGTCCGGACCACTGGCTGGAGCGCCCGGAGGCGATTCTGGAGCTGCGGTGAGCGCCGCCGACCGGACCCCGCGGCCGGGCGCCCCGCGGTCGAAGGCGGCCGGCACGCCGCCGCGGTTGCCGGCGGTTCCGCACAGGCGTGAGGAAACCATGACAGGTGTGCCCGAGGGCTATCGGTTGTTCGAGTACGTCGACCCGTTCGAGGATCTGGTCGGCCCCCTCTGCTACCGCGAGGACGGGGACGGCCGGCTGCGGTTCGCGTTCGAGGCGCAGCCCAAGCACGCCAACACCGCGGGGCAGCTTCACGGCGGCATCCTCATGACGTTCGCCGACTTCGCGCTGTGCCTGACCGCGATCCACGGCCTGCCCGGCGAACGGTGCGTCACCGTGTCGCTCAGTTGCGAGTTCACCGCGCCCGGCGAGGTCGGGGACTTCGTCGAGTCGACGGCCGAGGTCGTCCGGCGCACGCGGTCGCTGACCTTCGTCCGCGGCCAGGTCTCGGCCGGGGAGCGGACCCTGCTGAACTACAGCGCCATCGTGAAGCGCCTGCCGCGCTCGGTCGGCACCACCCGCGACCGGCCGGCCGGGTGAGTCGCCGGGGATCCCCGCGAAGAATCGACGCCGGCAGCCCGCTGACGGGGCAGCGGCTTTCCTCTGCCGTCACGCGTTAGAATAGAGGCATGGAAGTGGAGCAGTTGCTGCTGGCGATTGCGGCGGGGGGGGCGCTGTGGAACGGCTGGCAGATTGCGCGGCTGTCCGGCCGCGTGGACGCGCTCGAATCCACGATGCAGACGGTGCTGACCCTCCTGGCCGGCCGAGCGCCGGAATCCACGAACAGGCCGTCGGCGCAACCCTGACCTGAGACGAAGGCTCAATCTCGAACTACGTCGTCGACCGACCCGGTTCCTCAAGGAGGCTCTGAAGATGCGTCCTCGCGTGATTTCGTGGATGACTGTGATCGCCCTGGCGGCGACCGCCGCCGCGTCCGCCCAGCAGGGGGCGGTGGACGGCGAGTGGCGCAGCTTCGGCGCCGACCTCGGCAGCACCAAGTACTCGTCCCTCGACCAGATTTCGGCCGACAACGTCGGGCGGCTCGAGATCGCCTGGCGCCGGCCGATCGTCGATCCGGCCTACCTGGAGATGGACCCGAACCTGCGGTTCTCGAACGTCTCCACCGCCGCCCCCCTCGTCGTGGGCGGCACCGGCTACGTGCCGAACGCGGTCGGCCTCGTCGAGGCGTTCGACGTGACGACCGGCGAGACCCGCTGGGTGCAGACCCCGTACGGCGGCGCCGACGACGTGCGCGGGGCCGGCACCCGCGGCGTCGCGTACTGGACCGACGGGGACGAGGCCCGCATCATCTCCCAGCGCGGCGAATACATGTACGCCCTGCACCCCGACACCGGCGAGCTGTTCCCCGACTTCGGGGACGGCGGCCGGGTGCACCTCACCATCGGGCTCGCCGAGGGGGCCCGCTACCGGTGGGGGGGGGCCCCGACGGTGGTGCGCGACGTGGTGGTGGTCGGGCAGTCGATGGGCGACACGTTCCAGACCATGGAGGGGATCCGCGGCGACGTGCGGGCCTTCGACGTGCGGACCGGCGAGCTGCGCTGGATCTTCCACACCATCCCCCAGGCCGGCGAGTTCGGCACCGACACCTGGATGAACGACTCGTGGCAGTACTCGGGGCACGCGCCGGTGTGGTCGCTGTTCAGCGCCGACGAGGAGCTCGGCTACGTCTACATGCCGACCAGCTCGCCGACCAACGACATGTACGGCGGGCACCGCGGGGGCGACAACCTCTTCGGCCAGAGCATCGTCTGCGTCGACGCCGAGACCGGCGAGCGGGTCTGGCACTTCCAGACCGTGCACCACGGGCTGTGGGACTACGACGTGCCGACCGCGCCGATCCTGATGGACATCACCGTCGACGGGCGGGAAATCAAGGCGGTGGCGCAGCTCACCAAGCAGGCGTTCGTCTTCGTGTTCGACCGGGCCACCGGCGAGCCGGTGTGGCCGATCGAGGAGCGCCCGGTGCCCCAGTCGGCGACGCCGGGCGAGCTGACCGCGCCCACCCAGCCGTTCCCGACGAAGCCCCCCGCGTTCGACCGCCAGGGGGCGACCATCGAGAACCTGATCGACTTCACGCCGGCGCTGCGGGCCGAGGCCGTCGCCATCACCGACCGCTACGTCATCGGCCCGATGTTCACGCCGCCGTCGATTCGGGGCGACGGGCCGAACGACACGCAGGGGACGATTCAGTTGCCGGGGTCGCAGGGCGGCGCCGACGTGCAGGGGGCGGCGTTCGACCCCGAGACGGGCATGCTCTACATCCCGTCGATCACGTCGCCGTTCGTGGCCGACATCATCGAGGGCAACCCCGACCGCACCAACCTCAACTACATCAAGGGGAGCCGGCAGTGGATCGGCGGCCCGCGGGGGCTGCCGCTGTTCAAGCCGCCCTACGGGCGCATCTCCGCCATCGACATGAACCGCGGCGAGATCGTCTGGATGACCCCCAACGGCGACGGCCCCCGGAACCATCCCGCGATCCGCCACCTCAATCTGGGGAAGCTGGGCGTCCCCGGCCGTCCCGCGCCCCTGCTGACGAAGACGCTGCTGTTCATCGGCGAGGGCTCGACCAACCTGCCGGGCGGCGCCCGCGTGCCCGACGGCATGCCGCCGCAGATCGTGACCAACTACGGCGGCCGCATCTTCCGGGCCTACGACAAGGCCACCGGCGACGTCGTCTGGGAGACGGAGCTGCCGGCCGGCACCATCGCGCCGCCGGTCACGTACCTGGCCGACGGGAAGCAGTATCTGCTGGTGGCGACCGGGGACGTGGGGACTCCCGGCGAGACGCTGGCCTTCGCGCTGCCCTGACGCCGGGCGACGCTCCGGCCGGCGGTCGTCTGGAGCCGGGCGGGCCGTGCGCGAGTTGAGCGTTGGACGAGCCCGGGCGGGGTGCCAGGCGGAGGTGCCCTTGTGCCGTAACGCTGCCCGAGCGCGACACCGGACGGGCGCGCCGCTGCGAACTGGGGGCGGGGCGCGCCCCTGCGGGCCTGCGCCTCGGGAACCCGCACGAGCGGAACTTCCAACGCGGCCGTCAGGTCGCGCTAGAACCCCCGCTTTGCGTGGCCGTCAGGTCGCGCTAGAACCCGCGTTTGCGGCCGCGGAGGCCCCGCCGGCTGCCCTTCGGCTTCGCCGGGCGCCGGCCGAAGTCCATCGGGGGGGGACCGTCGTCCATGAAGGGCGGCGGCATCGAAGGCCGCGGCGCCCGGTCGCGGGCTTCGCTCACCCGGAGGTTGCGGCCGTTGAGTTCCGTGCCGTCCAGCTTCTGGATGGCCTCGGACACCGAGGCGGCGTCCCCGAACTCGACGAAGGCGAACCCCCGCGGCTTGTCGGTGGCGCGGTCGACGGGTAGGAACACCTCCGTGACCTGACCCACCTGTCCGAACAGGGTCTCCAGCTCTGTCTGCGAGGTCTCGTAGCTGAGGTTACCGACGAAGATTCGTGAAGAAATGGCGTGCCTCCCTTGTTCCCTGGCCGGCGGCGTCGTCCACAGCCGGCGCCGCAACCGATGCCGGCTCCGCTTCGACCCGGCGCGGCGCCGCCGGTCGTGCCCCCCGTCCTCTTGTGGTGCGGGAACGCAACACGGACCGAATGCCGAGCATACCCCGTCGCTGCCGGAAACGCAAAGCGGCCGGGCTTCCACGGTGCCGGCGTGCAGTATCATCGGAAGGCGGCGACCGGAGGCGCGCGACCATGATCACGATTCTCAACCAGACCAACCGGTTCCTCAGGATCCATCTCGCCCGCGGGAAGGTGCTGCGGCTGGGGCCCCGGAAGGAAGGCCAGATCTCCACCCACGACGCCGACGGCGACACCGTCAAGCAGCTCGTGGCGGAGGGCGCGGTCAAGGTCATGGGAGAGGGGCCGCAGGCCGGGGCGTCGTCCCCCGCCAACCCGGCGGCGCGGACCGACGTGCACGGGCATCTTCCCCGCGTGTCGGGCGGTCGGCGCGGCGACCGCTAGAAGTCCGCGCCGCGGAACGGCGCACGCTCCCCGGGGGGCTTGGCCGGCGACCGGCGCTGCAGGCGACACGGCCTCCCGCCGGGGGCGGACCCCGGCGGACCCCTTTCGGCCGCCCGCTCCCGGGTATAATCTGTCGGTTTCGCATTCGGGGAGAGTCGAGGGAGGTTCAGTCGATGGCGAAGACGCCGACACGTCTCGCGGCCGGGGTCGTCGGGCTCCTGCTGATGTCGCCCGCCGGGCCCGTTCGGGCGCAGGACGGCCCGTGGCAGACCTACGGCACCGAGAACGGCGAATGGCGCAGCTACGCCGGCAACATCGCCGGCCAGAAGTACTCGCCGCTCGACCAGATCGACGCCGCCAACTTCGGCGACCTCGAGATCGCGTGGCGCTGGCGGTCGGTCGACGCCATGGTCAGCCGCACGATGCCCGACGGCAGCGAGTGGTGGGCGCCGCTCGAGACCATCGTCGCCTCGCTCGAGGAGGACAACCCCAACCTCTACCGGCGGGGGCATCCCCCGCGCCCCGGCGGCCTGCAGGCGACGCCGCTCATGGTCGACGGGGTGCTCTACTTCAACACGGCGATCTCGCAGGGGGTGGCGGTCGACGCGGCGACCGGCGAGACCCTGTGGGTCTTCAACCCGAAGAGCTACGAGGAGGGGACCACCCCCATGACCGGCACGTTCCGGCAGCGGGGGGTGGCCTATTGGACCGACGGCGAGGGCGACGAGCGCATCTTCTGGGGCACCGGCGCCGGCTACCTCGTTTGCGTCGACGCGGGCACGGGGCGGCCGTGTGCCGATTTCGGCCCCGACGGCAGCGGCATCGTCGACGCGATGGTCGGCCTGCCGCGGGCCGACCGGGACGAGCGCGACTACCTCAACGCGATGCTCTACGGCATCCACTCGCCGCCCATCGTGGTGCGCGACCGGGTGATCCACGGCTCGCAGGTCGCCGACCGGCGCATCACCAAGGAGGCGGTGCCGGGCTGGGTGCGGGCGTGGGACGTCAAGACCGGGGCCCACGCCTGGGACTTCCACACCGTGCCCAACAGCGCCGACGAGTTCGGCGCCGACACGTGGCTGAACGAGTCGTGGCGCTACTCGGGCAACGCCAACGTGTGGTCGATGCTCGCCGGCGACAACGAGCTGGGGCACGTCTACCTGCCCACCGGCACGACCACCAACGACTACTACGGCGCCGACCGGCCCGGCGACAACCTGTTCTCGGAGACGATTATCGCCGTCGACGTCGAGACCGGGCAGCGGGTCTGGCACTTCCAGGCGGTGCACCACGGCCTGTGGGACTACGACTTCCCGACCCACCCCAACCTGGTGGACATCACCGTCGACGGGCGCGACATCAAGGCCCTGGTGCAGGTGAGCAAGCAGGGCTTCGTCTACACCTTCGACCGGGTGACGGGCGAGCCGGTCTGGCCGATCGAGGAGCGCCCGGTGCCGACGGAGACGAACATGCCCGGCGAGTACGTCTCGCCGACCCAGCCGTTCCCCACCCGGCCCGCGCCGTTCGAGTACCAGGGCGTGACCATCGACGACCTCGTCGACTTCACCCCCGAACTCCGCGAGATCGCCGTCGAGATGGTGCAGCCGTACCGGCTCGGGCCCCTCTTCACGCCGATCTCGCGGCGGGAGGAGGGCGGCTGGCAGGGGACCCTGATGCGCCCGCCGGACGGCGGGGCCGCGACCTGGGCCGGGGCCGCCATCGACCCCGAGACCGGCATGCTCTACGTGCCCTCGCGGAACCAGGCGGTGGTCATCACGATGTACGAGCCGGACCCGGCGCTCGGCGCCACCGTCGCCTACACCCACGGCGCCCCCGAGGGGGAACGGATGACCCGCGGCCTGGGGCCGTCGCGGAGCGGCAACCTCATGCCCCAGGGGCTGCCCCTGCTCAAGCCGCCCTACTCGCGGATGACCGCCATCGACATGAACACCGGCGACCACGTGTGGATGCAGCCGCTCGGCAACGGCGACCGCTACCGCAACCACCCGAGGCTGCGCGACCTGAACCTGCCGCCGCTGGGCGGCGACGGCGTCGGCGGCCCCGTGCTCACGAAGACGCTGGTCGTCAGCGCCCTCTCGGCCGGGGGCGGCGACGGCGGGCCGCGTCTCGTGGCGCGGTCGAAGGAGACCGGCGAGGAGCTCGGCTCGGTGGACCTGCCCACCGGGGCCCTGGGCACGCCGATGACCTACATGGTGGACGGGCGCCAGTACATCGCGGTCACCATCGGCGGGCGCCCGCCGGAGCTGATCGCGTTCCGCCGCCCGTGGCGAATCCCGCTGCCGGAGTAGGCGGACGACTTCACATTCGGCCGCCCGTGGCGAATCCCGCGTCGCACCGCGTCCGGAGGGGCGTCGGCAGGAGCGGAGGCGCCCGCTCGGCAAGGCGTGACGAGAGAGGAATACCGGGCACATTCGACCGAGGAGCAACGCAGTCAGGTGCGATGCACCGCCGCTCGAACGCGGCGGGGACTTCGCCGCGGGCTGCCAGACCGGGGAGCACCCAGATGAAGAGAGCTGCCATCGCCGCGATCGCGGTCCTGACGCCAGTCCTGTCCGCGTGCGGCGGCTCCGATCCGCAGTTCGTGGGGACCGCCCATGTCCTGCGGGTACTCGAAAGCCTGGAAACCCAGCAGGCGGCCACCGCCGAGAACATCACGGCCCTGCAGGACAGCGTGGCGGGCCTGGAGGACGCCTTGAGTGCCGGGGCCGCGCCGGCGGCCGCGGACGCCGGCGGCGACGCCGCGCCGGCGCGGGAGCTCGCGGTCGAGACCACCGTGGCGTTCACCGAGGGCCCGACGGTGGCCGAGGACGGCTCGGTCTACTTCACCGACCTCGGCAACAACCGCATCATGCGGTGGTCGGCCGACGGCCAGCTCACCACGTTCCGCCAGCCCAGCAACCGAGCCAACGGGCTGATCTTCGACAGCGAGTGGCGTCTGCTCGCGTGCGAGGGCGGGGACGGCGAGACCGGCCTGCCGCGGGTCACCCGCACCGACATGGCGACCGGCGAGGTCGAGGTGCTGGCCGACTCGTTCGAGGGGCTGGAGCTGCACCAGCCCAACGACCTCACCATCGACGGGCGGGGGCGCATCTACTTCACCGACCGGCCCGGCCCCAACCCCACCGAGAACCAGACCGGCGTGCACGGGGTGTACCGCATCGACCCCGACGGCGCCGTCGCCCGCATCCTGACCGAGCCCGAGGTCATGCGGCCCAACGGCATCGTCATCTCGCCCGACGACACCACGCTGTACGTCATCGAGACCGAGCAGGCCGAGGGCGGGCCTCGGCTCATCCGCGCCTACGACCTGAGCCCCGAGGGCACGGTCGGCAACATGCGCATCTTCCACGACTTCCTGCCGGGGCGCAGCGGCGACGGGATGACCATCGACAGCGCCGGCAACCTCTACGTGGCGGCGGGGCTGAACCGCACGCGGGGGACGAGCGAGACCCTCGACACGGTCGCCGGCGTCCACGTGTTCTCGCCGGCCGGCGAACTGCTCGAGCACATCCCGGTGCCGGAGGACACGATTACCAATGCCGCCTTCGGCGGGCCCGACCTGCGCACGCTGTACGTCACCGCGGGGAAGACGCTGTTCAGCGTCCGCACCGACGTCGAGGGGACCCGCCGCTGATCCGGCGGGCCGGAGCGGGACGGTGGCGGGGCTCGGCCGTACCGGCGGGCACGGGCGCCGCGGGGCTTGCGGCCGGGGCCGTCCGCCGGTGAGAGGCGGAGGCTGGCGGCGACCGTGACCGAGTCGGAACCCGGGCGATTCCAGCTCTGGCGGTGGGAGTCGATCCACCGGCACGAGGGCGAGCTGTACCTGCGCCGCCTGCGCGTCGTCTCGTGCCGCTGGTTCGGCGTCTACGTCCACTGGTTCCACGCGAGCGACGACGATTCGCTGCACGACCACCCGTGGTGGTTCCTCACCTTCATCCTCAGGGGCGGCTACTGGGAGCACACCCCGGGGCCGGCCGGGCCGCCGGTCCGGCGGTGGCATCCCCCGGGGGCGGTCCGCGTGCGTCCGGCACGCTGGTTGCATAGGGTAGAGATCGACCCGGCGCGCCGGCCCGTGACCCTCGTGGTGCGCGGCCGGCGGACGCGCCGGTGGGGGTTCGAGACTCCCGCCGGTTGGATACCCTGGCCGGAATACAAGGACCGCGGGTCCGGGTCGTCATGACCGCGGGTGCGGCCGCAGTCCCGGGCGTCGCGATGTCCGGGGTGGGCGTAAACCGCGGTTGTCACCCGCACGGGGGTGCGGCTCCGGGCCGCTTCTCGTGCATAATTGACCGAGAGGGGGGGAACGATGACTCCTGATGCCAACACCTTGACGGTCGTCGCCACGCTGGCGGCGGGGTTCATCGCGCTGTTCTGGCAGGGGCGTGACAAGTTGAGCCCGCGCCTGGACGCGTTGGACGAGCGGCTCCGCCATGTCGAGCAGGCGATCGTGGAGCTGCGGACGATGCTCGCCGAGCGTTTGCCCCGGCCGACCGCCGGCGGATCCGGGAACCAGTAACCGCCTCGCGCCTTGTTCGGCGCCTCGGTGGGGACGGTGATCGACACGGAGTTGCCGGCTACACGTAACGCAGCCGGTGTGGTTTCGCGCTTGGCGTACGGCGAGGTCCGCTCCCGCCGGCGCCCGCTGTCTGGTGGACCCGCCGGAATCAAGGCGTGGCGCGTACTACCGCGGCCGCCGAGTGCGGTCGGCGGTAGTCAGGGTGTTTCGGGGCGGGACCTGGTAACGCGGGTTTACCGTTACCGGAAACGCGAGTTGGCGCCGCGGCGGGCGACGGCGGGTACGCCATGGGAGGTCTGGAGATGAAGATGAGGTGGATGGCCGGCACCGTTGCGGCGTTGGTGGCGTTCCTGGCGGCGGTCCCCGCCGCGGGGCAGTGGGTTCCCGAACGCATCGAGTCGGACGGCTCCGCCGTCCCGCGCACCCCGTGGGGAGATCCCGACCTGCAGGGCCTGTGGAACAACTCGACGACCACGCCCCTGGAGCGGTTGACTGACGAGGAGTGGGCGCTGAGCCGCCGCGCGCAGCGGGCGGTCATCGAGGCCACCGGCGGCACCGGCGCGGGCTGGCTCGAGCAGGCCGGCCGCATCGACCGCGAGGCCCTGATCGTGGACCCGCCGGACGGCCGCATCCGGATGACCGAGCGGGGCGTCGAGCGGCTGATCGCCCGCGAGGCGGCGCGCGAGGGCCGCGGCGAGGCCGACTCGTGGCTCGACCGCAACAACTGGGAGCGCTGCATCTCGCGGACGCTGCCCACGGCGATGATCCCGACCCTGTACAACGCCAACTACCAGATCTTCCAGACGCCGGACCACTTCGTGCTGCTGATGGAGATGATCCACGAGGCGCGCATCGTGCCCCTCGACGGGCGGCCCCACGCGTCCGACGACATCCGCCAGTGGCTCGGCGACGCGCGCGGGTACTGGGACGGCGACACCCTCGTCGTCGAGACCCGGCATTTCAACGGCAAGCTCGACGGCGGCGACTACCAGCCGTCGCACGTCACCCCGACCGGTCCGCGCATGTCGGGCGAGACCCTCACCCTCGTCGAGCGGTTCACCCTCGTCGACGCCAACACCATCGACTACCGGATTACCGTGGAGGACCCCGAGACCTTCGCCGTGCCGTACACGGTCGCGATTCCCATGCAGCGGTCCGCCCCCGACGTGACCCTCTTCGAGTACGCCTGCCACGAGGGCAACCACGCCATGGTGAACCTGCTGAACGCGGGCCGGGCCGACGAGGAGCTCGCCCTCGAGGCGGCGGCCCTCGTCTCGCGCCAGCGCATCGAAGCGGGGCACCCGGGGGTGCGCGAGCCGGCGGTGCCGTTCGCGCCGGTTCCGTAGCCGCGGAACGGTCGCGGCCGGGACCCGCGGGTTTCGAGGGTGCGATCACGCGGCGCGAATCGCCGCCGGTCCCTCTGCCCGCGGACGCTGAGGGGCGCCGAGGGCGGACGCGCCCCGGGTCGTTGGTCGCTGCGCCGGTTCGACGGGTGAGCGGGACGCGGCGTTCCTTCCGCTCACGCGTGCCGCGCCATGTGGCAGACCGAGCACACCAGCTCGGGCTCGCGGCCGGGCGGCTGGTCCAGCTTGAGCCACCCTTCCTGCATCGCCTGCCCGCAGTCGCGGCAGCGCCCCTGCTGCCGCTCGTAGACCCGCTGCCGGATATCCCGCGGCTGCCTCCGCCGTACGACGAGCAGATAGAGCGCGGCCAGGATGCCGAGCCCGAGTACCAGCGCAACCAGTTCTGTCAGCGCCATCATCCATGCCCCGGGTCGAGCCCCGGGGAGGGCGGCCTCGCCCCCGCGGGCCGACTATACCTCACGCGAAGCCGAACAGCGGCGGGAAGACCACGACCACGACGGCGGCCCACGCCGCGTAGACCGGCAGGTACGCGGTCTGCCAGCGCTCGACGGCCGCGAACGGGCCGCGCCCGGCCAGGAACCGCGCGTACAGCCGGAGCGACGCCAGGTTGACGAGCAGGACGAGGTTGCTTCCACAACCGCTCGGCGTGTCCGCGGGCGAACTCGCGCGAGACCGGGTCGACGTCGCCCAGCCGCTTGACCGCCACCAGGAAGGCTTCGTCGGCGGCCAGGCCCGCCTCGCCGAGCGCCGCCATCTGGTCGCGCAGGCGGCCTTCCAGCTCCTCCGCGTCGGACGCGTGTATCGCCCGTCGGCGGTGCAGGTACGCCCGCCACCCGGCGATCTGCTCCTCGACCGCGTCGTGCATCGATATGATCGTGCCGCCCTCGGATGCGAAGCGTCAACCGGCGTGTTGATATGGTGGTGTAGCTCGATTATGCTGTGCATATGCGGACGACAATCTCCCTCGAAGATCGACTCGCCGCGCGCGTGCGCCGGGCGGCGGCGGTTCGCGGGGTCAGCGTGAGCGCGTTCATCGCCCAGACGTTGAACGACGCGCTTACCCGCCGCGAGCCGGTGCCGCCCCCGAAGCCCTTCCGGCTGGTCTCGGTGGGCGGCGGCGGACCTCGGCCGGGAATCGACTTGGACCGGCCGCGCGCGATCGATGTCGGTGACGACGAGCGGGGCTTCCGTCGCCGCGAAAGCTGACGCGGGGGTCCGGCGATGCTGCTTCCCGATGTCAACGTGCTGATCTACGCGCACCGGGAAGACTCGACCCCCGAGCACGACCGGTACGCGGCCTGGCTCACCCGGTTGGCGACCGGCCCCGAGCCGTTCGCCCTGTCCGTCCTGGTGCTGGCGGGGCTCATCCGTATCGTCACCAACGCGCGCATCTTCAAGCGCCCGTCGACTCTCGACGAAGTGTTCGACTTCGTCGGCGAGCTGGTCGACCGGCCCACCGCGCGCGTCGTCCGTCCCGGTCCCGATCACCTGGCCATTGTCGAACGGTTGTGTCGCGATGCGCGAGCCGCAGGGAAGCTGGTGGCCGACGCGCAGCACGCCGCCGTCGCGATCGAACACGGTTGCACGCTGGTGTCGACCGACGCCGATTTCAGTCGCTTCCCCGCCCTGCGCTGGCGTCACCCCCTGCGCCGCCCGACCACCGTTCACGAATCGCCGTGAGACCCGGCGCGGACCCTGGTGGGCCCGGCCGCGCCCGGCGCTCCCGCCGTCGGCCGCCGGACGGCTCGCGCTGCTTGCATCCGCCCGGTTGCAGGTCCGCTTCGAGGAACCCCGACCGCGCGGGCGGACCCCGACGAGCGATGACCCGCCGGCGCGTGCTGCGCGAAGACCCCCAACCGCGTGGGCGGACCCTCCGCGTTGCTCCGGGGAGATCGCTTCCGCCGCCGGACCTGCCGATTCGCTGCGCCGGATCTGCGGCGGCGGCGGCACCGTCGTCGTAGAATCGAATCGTCGGTGTCCGCCGGCGATTACGCCGGACGGGTCGCGATGGCCGACGCGGGGCGATCCGTTCCGCAACCGAATGGTCCGCGAGGGAACCAGGGAGAAGACCATGCCGCAACCGAGACTCGACTCCGTCGCCGTTTTCGCCGTCCTCGCCGGGCTGGCCTGCGCCGCGTTTCCGCCGCCGGCCGCCGCCGGCCAGCCGGGGGAGTTCGTGCCCGTCACCGACGAGATGCTCCGCGACCCCGACCCCGCGGACTGGCTGATGGCGTACCGAACCTACGATTTCCAGGCCTTCAGCCCCCTCGACGAGATCGACCGCGACAACGTCGGCGGGCTGCGCCTCGCGTGGATGCGGGCGATGGAAGAGGGGGCCCAGGAGAATCCGGCCGCTGGTCTACGACGGCGTGATGTACATCGCCCAGCCGGGCTACGACCACCTGCAGGCGCTCGACGCCACGACCGGTGACCTCATCTGGGAGTACAGGCGCGAGCAGCCGGACGACATCCGCGAGTACGCGCAGTTCGGGGCCCGCACGCGCAACCTCGCCCTCTACGGCAGCCACGTCTACCACCTGACCGCCGACGCCCACATCATCGCCGTCGACGCCCGCACCGGCGAGCTCGCCTGGGAGTCGCGGACGGCCGACTACCGCGACGGCATCACCCACTCGTCGGGCGCGACGATCGTCAACGGCATGGTGGTCAGCGGGCGGACGTGCAGCCCCGCCAGCCTCGACGCCCGCTGCTTCGTCGCCGCCCACGACGCCGGCGACGGTCTCGAGCGCTGGCGGACCTACACCGCGGCGGGCGCCGACGACCCCGGCGGCGCCACGTGGGGCGCGGTGCCGACGGCCGACCGCGTGCACGTCTCGCCGTGGGGCGTGCCCGGCAGCTTCGACCCCGAGCTGAACCGGGTGTTCTGGGGCGTCGCCGTGCCCCTGCCCTACACCCGCCTCATGCGCCGCGGCACGTGGGACGTCGGCGACCGCTCGCCGTGCGAGCTGTATTCCAACTCGACCATCGCGATGAACGCCGACACCGGCGCCATCGACTGGTACTACCAGTACCTCCCGTGCGACGACTGGGACCAGGACTTCGTGCAGGAGCGCACCCTCATCGACACCGTGGTCAACCCCGACCCCGAGGCGGTGCGCTGGATCAACCCGAACCTGGCCGGCACCGCCGAAGAGCGCAAGATCGTCGTGGTCCTCGGCGAGCCCGGCGGCCTGTTCGTCAACGACCGCGAGACCGGGGAGTTCCTCTGGGCCGACCCGCTCCCGTTCGACAGCACCGAGCGCTTCGTCATCTCGGACGTCGACGTGGAGACCGGCACGACCACCATCAACATGGACCTCGTGGCCCGCGAGCCCGGTGACCAGTTCATCATCTGCGGCCACAACGTGAAGGGCTGGTGGTCGTGGTCGTACAGCCCCGTGACGGGGATGCTCTACATCCCCATCAACCGCTCGTGCCTGAACCAGACCCTCAATCCCCGGACCGTCTCGGGCACCGGTCCCCGGTTCTCGATTCCCGACCCCGACATCGGGCCAAACGGCGACCTCACCGAGGTGCGGGCCATCGACATCTCCACCGGCCGCGAGGTCTGGCGTTACAGCCAGCGCGCCCCGAACGCCGGCACCACCCTCGCCACCGCCGGCAACGTCGTCTTCTTCGGCGACTCGAACCGGCGCTTCCGGGCCTTCGACGCCGAGACCGGCGACGTCCTGTGGGAGACGATTCTGGGCAGCCAGATCAGCGGCTACCCGGTGACCTACGAGGCGGGCGGCCGGCAGTACCTCACGGTGCCGGTCGGCGGCGTCGGCAACCGGCTGCGCACCTACGCCCCGGAGCTCGAGGCGCCGACCGGCAGCAACATGCTGGTGACGTTCGCGCTGCCGTGAGCAGCGGCGCTCCAGTTGGTGCTGTTGACAGACAGCGCGGGTGCAACACGATGGTGACGTTCACGCTGCCGTGAGCGGGGGGGGCCGGGGGGCGCCCCGCCGACGCTCGGGCGACGGCCTCCGCCCCTCGCCCGACCGGCCGATGGGGGAGAACAGGCATCGTACCTCCGGATCGTGAACCGAGGGCCGCGGCGCCGAGGGGCGATTCCATCCGTCACGCGGACGGCGCGTGGCGCAACTGAACGGAGCACATCCGCATGGGAGCCACACACGTCACCGCCACGGTTCGGAACATTGCGAATCGTGATCGAAGCTGGGAGGGGCTGTTCCTGGTCGACACGGGAGCGACCGATTCGCTGGTCCCCCGGCCACACCTCGAAGCCATCGGACTCGTGCCCGAACGACGGCGAGTGTACGAGCTGGCCGACGGGCGCACCATCACGCTGGACGTGGGCTTCGGAATGATCGAGTTCATGGGCGACGTCGTCGCCGGCACGATCATTT
>CAXXTG010000038.1:0-6485 GCA_963666855.2 Vicinamibacterales bacterium | reverse complement strand
GGATCGACGACGTCGTCTGCCCGCCGCGATAGGCCTCGGGCGCGGCCAGGGTCGTGCTGACGAACACGGGCTCCTCCGACAGGGTGTCGTCGGCCCCGATGGCGTAGGTGTGCAGCAGGTTCTGGGTCTCGATATCGACGTAGACCCAGCGGCCCGACGGGTGGAAGTCGGCATGCCGCGCGCGGTATGCCAGCCCCCCGTTGGGCGCCACCGTCTGCTTGTTCGTCAACTGGCCGTTCTCGAAGCCGTACAGGTAGAGGCCGCCCGGATCCTCGGTGTGGACGCCGGGCTCGGGCTCGTTGCCGCGCGCCGGCAGCAGGACCGCGCGGTTCGAGGGCATGACGTACACGGCGTGCGCGTAGTAGCCCGCGTCGAGGCTGGCCCGCTGCTCGACCCTGTCGCCGATCGACCCGTCGGCGGCGAGCCGGTGCACCGAGAGGGAGCTCGGGAAGCTGTAGGCCGACAGCACGTACTCGCCGCGCTGGTCGACGGTGATGAAGATTGGCCGGTGCGGCAGCTCCACCGCCCCGCCGTGCGGCTGGAGGTCTCCCGACGCGTCGACCCGGAACGCGTTCAGGTAGTGATGCCGCACCCGGGCCGTCGACGTGCGCTGGTCGCTGCTGGCGATGTAGAAGTAGCGGCCCGACGGATGCTGCCACCCCTCCTGCACCTGCGCGGGCAGGACCACCGGGCGCGGCTCCCGCACCAGGGAATCGCCGTCGCGGCGAACCCGGTAGAGCCGGGCGCCCAGGCTGGCGTAGACGGCGCCGCGCGGCTGCGGCGGCGACTGCGCGGCGGCGGTGCCGAGCGGACCCGCGGCGGCGGTACCGAGCGGACCCCCGTAGCGGCCGTGCCGAGCGGGACTCCGCGGCGGCGGTGCCGAGCGGACCCGCGGCGGCCCAGCCGGCCGTTCCCGCGAGCAGCGTGTTGAACCGGCGTCGACTGACCATGCAGCACCTCCCGCGCCTCCCCGCGAGGCGCCTCACGTGATGGCGACCCGCGGCCGCCGGATTCTCAGAAGCGGAACGTGTACTGGAGCTTGGTGGCCAGCCTCGAGTCCTGCCTCCGGAACTCGCGGTAGCCCCGCTCGAGGTCGTGCACCCAGCCCTGGCCGAATACGAAGAACAGGTCGTTTCCCGGATCGATGATCCAGCGCACGCGGCTCTGGAGGCCGAGGTTCCCCGACCGGTTGTCGAACTGGATCAGGTTGGAGAACGTGAGGAAGGGTGAGACCGCGTAGTTGACCTCCGAGCTGTAGATGCGGGCGACGAAACTGCCTTCCGGCAGGCTGGCGAACGTCTGGTCGGCGTTGAAGCTGACCAGGAAGTTGGGCGGGAGCTTGTAGCTGAGGCCCGTCCGGAGCGTCTGCGCGGTGCCCGACCAGTAGTTGCCGAAGGTCAGGCCGACGCTGCCCTGCAGCCGCCGCTTCTGCGCCGAGGTGAAGAAGATCCGCATCGGCATGAAGCGGTACTCGCCCACGGGAAGCACGACGCCGGGCGAGATCTCGAAGGGCTCGAACAGGCGCTCGTAGGTCGGGTTCAGGTCGAACAGGCTGTGCAGCGAGTCCCCCGAGTTGAAGTGCCAGTCGACCAGGGTGGCGTAGATGTCCCAGCTCTCGACCAGTCCGTTGTCGAGCCGCGTGAAGCGCGTGTAGAACACGTCGTGATACATCTGCTGAATGCCGGTCGACGGGTTCGGGCGCGGGTTGAAGCTGCCGGCGACCCGGAGCATCCGCACGTTGCTGCGCTGCACGAAGCCGATCGCCGGGTCGAAGTTGTCCTGAATCTCCCGCCACAGAACCTGGGCCTCGTACCTGTCGTTGGGGTAATGCGCCCCGAAGCCGAAGGAAGCGTTGTCGTCGGCGACGCCTTCGTTGTCGCTCCGGAGGCCGAAGGCGTTGAAGACCACGTTCTGACCGCGGCCCAGGAAGTCGGAGGTGGCCAGCCGCAGGTCCACGCCCACGGTGCTGCTCGAGAGCGCGGAAGCGGGATTGCCGTTGGTGAGAATGGCCCCCACGTACGACTGCTCCAGGAAGTTCCGCTTGAGGCGCCCGACGAACTGGTTGCCGGCGTCGGCGGCCGGCACGCCGCGGGTGCGCACGTCGAGCATGCCGACCTCGGTCCTGCCGACCCTCCCGGTCAGCTTGGCGCCGTAGTCGATGGGCACCTCCCGCCCGCCGAGCAGGCCGATTCTCCGGCTGAAGAACGGGAAGATCTCGGCCCCGGTGCCGGGAATGCCGCCCGGCGGGTCGATGCCGGTGGTGGCGAAGTTGAAGACGCCGGCATCCTGCAGAAAGAACGTCCGCTTCTCGGGAAAGAAGATGGAGAAGCGCGTGAGATTGATCTGCCGCGCATCCACCTCCGTCTCGCCGAAGTCGGTGTTCGCGGTGAACGACAGCTTGAGGCTCGGGGTGATGTTGTAGAACAGGTCCACGCCCGGCTTGCCGACGACGGTATCGCCGCCGGTGTCGGGGCGCGGCCAGAGCCGCGCCATGAAGGGGCGGATGTCGAGCCCTACACCCTGCTGCAGGCCTTCGAGGTTCGTGATCCGGCCCGCCTCGGAGATCTGGAAGAACTCGGTCTGGAAGCGCGCCCCCGTCCAGCGGTTCTCCTCGAGCTTGCGCTGAATCGTGCGGCTGATGTTGAAGCCCCAGACGGTCTCGCCGGCCGGGAAGCTCAGGGTCTTGAAGGGGATGGCGAACTCCGCGCTCCACCCCGCGCCCGTCTGCGCGGTCCGCACGATCCAGATGCCGTCCCAGTCGTCGTTCGTCTCGCCGTTCGCGAACACGAGGCCGTCGACCATGGCCCCGGCCGGGTTGGTCGCGAAGTGGAAGGCGTTGCTCTGGTCGCGGAACGTGTCGAGCACGATGGCGAGGCGGTCGTCGGCGTTCAGGCGCGCGTCGCGCGCCATCTGCGACGCGAGCACGCGGTCGGGCTCGGCGTCGTGACACAGGACGCCGATGTAGAGGTTGTCCTCGTCGTAGAGCAGCCTGACCTCGGTCCTCTCCGTCGGCGCCGCGCCGGCCACGGGGATTCTCTGGACCAGGTCGCCGATGGTCGGCGCCTGCCGCCACGCCGCCTCGTCGAGCGACCCGTCGATGACGATCTCCGAGGTGACCGCCGTTACGGCGGCCGATCGGACCGGATCCGCCGGGCTGGCCTGTTGGGAAGCGGCGACGTACGGAGCGGACCCGACGATGCAGGGCCAGGCGCAGATCACCGCCACTGCCCGGTTCCGGAGCGAGGAACACCGCGGAACCGGGAGGCCTTCCAGGAGTCTGGGCATCGCCTGTCCGGGAGCCCGGCGAGGCGCCGACGGCCCTCCGGGGCCGGACCGCAGGCGCGCCTCACCCGCGCGTCTTCCGCTCCGGCGCCAACCGTCGCCTTCGCCTCCGCTTCCAGCACCACCCGCCGCTCTACGGGTCGTTGAGGGAGGGGGCCGGCGCCCAGCCAACCCCGCAAGGCCCGCGCCGTTCCACGGCGACTCCTCGCCCGTCGATCGCCGCCTTCGGCTCCGCTCGGCGCCCCAACCAAACCCTGCGGGAGTCCGCGCCGTAGAACAACGCGGACTCCCGGCGCCTCAGTCGCCGGCCGGCGGGAGCGCGAACACGTAGAGGGCGCTGCCCGCCCGGCGGAAGCGGTCGACCGCGTCGGGCTCGGCGTCCGGCGTGATCTGCACGCTGCCCGGGCGCTGGCTGCCGATGACGGCGACGTACTGCCGGCCGTCGGGCCCGAGGTAGGTGATGGGCGAGTTCCGGAAGTTGGTCCCCGTCCGGAACGTCCAGAGGACGTCCCCGGTCCGGGCGTCGAACGCCCGCACCACGCCCTCGTTGGGGCCGCCCTGGAAGAGCAGGTCCCCGCCGGTGGCCATGACCGGCGCGTTGTTGGCGGTGGTCCACTGGACCCGCCAGACGGTCTCGCCCGCCACCGGATCGTTGGCCTGCAGCTCGTTGACGACCTCGGCGTTGGGCGGGTCCGGGGCGCGGCCGCCGCGCTCGCGGAGCGTGTAGTCGTTCCCGGGCACGTACTCGCCTTCGATCATTCTCAGGCGGTCGCAACTGTTCGAGGTCGGGGTGTACACGAGTCCGGTGCGCGGAGAGTACGCGTCGTTCTGCCAGTTCCGGGCGGCGATGCCGGGGCACCAGCCGATGGCGACGTTCTCGGCGTCGGGCAGGTACCGCTGCCGATCCTCGACGTCGGTGAACATCATCTTCGTCATGTCGTAGCGCGGACGGCCGGTCTCCATGTTGATGCCGTCGAAGATGTCGTTGTAGACGAACATCCAGGGCTCGAGGAGCATCTCGCCCGTCGCGCGGTCGAACACGTAGAAGTAGCCGTTCCTCGCCGGGCGGACCAGCGCCTTGCGCACCTCGCCGTCGATCTCGAGGTCGACGAGGAGGTTCACGTTGGGCTCGTCGAGGTCCCACTGGTCCTGGGGGGTCATGTTGTAGGCCCAGATCAGGTCGCCGGTGTCGGCGTCGCGGGCCAGGATCGACGCGCAGTAGTTGTTCCGGTAGCCGGTGAGGCCCCCGTCCTCGTCCAGCTCGACCACGCCCCACTCCCGGCGGTAGTCGGGGTTCCAGGGGGCGCAGTTGCTCGTGCCGTAGTAGAAGAGATTGAGCTCGGCGTCGTACGTGAACCAGCCCCAGACGGCGCCGCCGCCGCGCCGCCACGAGTCGCCCGACCAGGTGTCGAGCGCGGGGTTGTCGATCCGGTCGTCGGGATAGAAGGGGGCGAAGCGGGACCCGATGCCCACCTCGTTGTTCGGCCCCATGCTGTAGTACCGCCACCGGAACCGGCCGTCGTCGAGGTTGTAGGCGGTGACGTGGCCGCGGACGCCGCGCTCGCCGCCGGCCACGCCGACGATGACCTTGTCGCCGACCACCAGGGGCATGCCGGGGACCGTCTCGCCGGTCTCGACGGTCGCGTTGTCGGCCTGCCAGAGCTGCTCTCCGGTCTCCGCGTCGAGCGCGAACACCTGTCCGTCGAGGGTGGCATAGAAGATGCGGCCGTCGTCATAGCCCAGGCCGCGGGTCTGCGCGCCGCAGCAGGCGCTCCGCCGGGTCAGCTCCGAGTCGGCGATCTCGGGCCGGAACTCCCATTTGATGAAGCCGTCCCGGGCGAGGTCGAGCGCGTAGACGTAGTTCGGCTCGGGGGTGACGATGTACATCGTGTCGCCGATGACGAGCGGCGAGGCTTCGTACGAATCGTGGACGCCGAGCTGCATCGTCCACGCCATGGTGAGCTGCCCGACGTTGTCGACGTCGATCTGATCGAGCGGGCTGTAGTTCCAGCCCGCGTAGTTGGCGTTCGGCATGACCCACTGCGCCGGGTCGCCCGCCGAACCCTCCTGGGCGGCCGCGGCGCCCGCTACCCCGAGAACGCAGAGCAACGGCAGGAAGGAACTCCACATCCAGCCGCGCCGCTTGCTTGACAGCCTCATTCCGCACTCCTTGGCTCGGGGCACTCGCCCCTGGTTTGGTGCCGTCGATGGCCGGCGTCCACCGGCAACTCCCAATCACCGGAGCCCCGTCCGACGGTGACGGCCGACCCCCTGGCCGGCCCGCCAATCGTCGCCTTCGGCCCCGTCCGGCGCCCGACCGACCCCCGGCAATCCGCGCCGCTCCACGGCGCAGACGCCTAGAAGGGGTAACCCGGAAGCCGCCGCGACCGGGGCTGCCACTCCGGCAGCGGCGCCCATCCGTCGCGATTCGGCATCTCGACCTTCGGCAGGCTCTCGGCGTCGAGCACCAGATCCTCCGCGATGACCTCGTTCCTGTACAGCAGGAACGCCGTCAACGCGTAAACCTGGTCCGCGGTCAGCGACCCCTCCTGGTAGAGCGGCATGCCGCGGTTGATGTAGTCCCAGACCGTCGTCGCATACGGCGAGCGGTACGGCAGTATGCGCCCCGCGGCCCAGGGGTCGACGTCCGAACCCGGCTCGGTCTTCACCAGCCGGGGCGCCCGCCGGGGGGCCCGGCCGCCTTCCAGCTCCCTGCCGTGGCATCCCGCGCAACGTATCCGGTAGATCCGCTCCCCTTCCCCGGCGGTGCCGCTCCCCGGCGGCAGCTCATCGCCCGCGGGGCCGATGGAGATGTCCCACGCGCGGAGCTCCTCCGGGGTGGGGGTCCGCCCCACGCCGTAGGTGGGCCCCTGCGCCAGCGCGGCGCCCCCCGTCAGCATCGCCAGCGCGAAGACCCCGACCGCCCGGGGCGGAAGCCCCCGCCGCCCCCGGTGCTGCGCGGGGCGCCGCCACAGGCCGCTAAGCGCGCCCATTGCTGACGCTCCCGTCGCCGGCGACCCGCCACGGCTGAATCGTGTTGTCGAGACCCGGCACGCCGCGCGACGGATTGCCGGGATCGCCGAAGTGCTCGGCGACCTGGGCCTGCGTCGGCTGCACCTGGCCGACCTCGTCCGTGCAGCGGGACATGAGCACGGTCTCCTGCCCCTCCCAGGTCCAGGGGAGGCGGAACCGGGTGTGCGCCA
>CAXXTG010000037.1:0-3432 GCA_963666855.2 Vicinamibacterales bacterium | reverse complement strand
GCCGACGCGCCGCCGGACAGCAGCACCACGAGACAGCCCGAGGCCGGCGCGCCCGCCGCGCACCGCAACGCCTCGCGCCCCGCCTGCACGCTGCCCGCGTCGGGCGTCGGATGACCGCCGCGGTACCACGTGACCGCCGACGGCATCGACGCCGGCGGGCCGCCCGGCCCGACCGCGACGCCGCGGCGAACCGGCCGGTCCACGGCGGACAGAAAACCGTCGACCATCCCCGCCGCGGCCTTGCCGGCGGCCACCAGGCTCAGGGGGCCGCCCTGGACGAACGAGCGGACGCCCGCGTCGGCGAGGGCGCTTCGGACGAGACGCGCGGGATCCACCGCGGCGATCGCCGCGGCGACGACGTCGAGGGCGTGTCGGCGGACCAGCGACAGCGCGGGGGATGGAAGTGCCAGAGGAAGTTCAGTGGGTGACGGGGGGATCCGACCATGCCGACAGCTTCGTCACGCCGTCGAACGAGCGGAGCAGTCCGCTGACCACCCGGTCAACATCGGCGCCGCCGTCGGCGCAGAGCTCGTCGACACGGACCATGACGCGGCGGAGCGCGGCCTCCATCTCGCTGATGGCGCACTCGGAGTAGGCGTCCCGCAACCGCCGCAGGCAGTCGCGGTGCTTCAGGAACTCCTCCCGGTAGAACTGGGTGCGGATGCTGTCGACCGCGGGAGGCCGCCGGGGGCGCAAGTCCACCAGCAGGCCGGCGAGAGCAGGATCTGGCCGCGACATGAATGACGTGCCTCCCAGTCTACGCGGGAACCTCCGGACTGTCAACGCGATGCGCGGCGGCGGGGCCGGCGCCCGCCGGGCGGGCGGCGCCCCGCGTCGGCGCCGCAATCGGACGCACCGCGTCATGCATCGCCGGACAACGCCCGCCGCAGGAGCGCGTTCACGAGCCGGGGGTTCGCCCGCCCCCGGGTCTCCCGCATCACCTGCCCCACGAGAAACCCCAGCGATCCCTCGTTGCCGCGCCGGAACCGCGAGACGGCGTCGTCGTTGGCGGCGATGACCCGGCTCACGACATCGAGCAGCCGCGCCTCGTCGCCGATCTGCGCGAGCCCCTCGGACTCGACGATCTCCGCCGCCCCGCGCCCGGTCCCGTACATGCCCTCGAACACCGTCTTGGCCGCGCTCCCGCTGATCGCCCCGCCGTCGACCATGCGGATCAGCCGGCCCAGCGCCTCCGGGGAGACCCCGACGGCGCCGATCCCGTCGCCGTCGGCGTTCAGCCTCCGCGTGACCTCGCCCATGACCCAGTTGGCCGCCGCCCTCGGGTTCCCCGACGCCGCCGCGGCCGACTCGAAGTAGGCGGTCAGCCCGGCGGTGTCGGCGAGCTGTCCGGCCTCGCCGGCCGCGAGCCCGTATTCGCGGACGAGCCGCTGCTTCCGGGCCTCGGGCAACTCCGGCAGCCCCGCCGCGACCTCGGCGACCCACGCCTCGGGCGCTTCGACCGGAGGCAGGTCCGGCTCGGGGAAGTACCGGTAGTCGTGGGCGTCCTCCTTGCCGCGCATGGACACGGTGCGGTGGGCCGCCGTGTCCCACAGGCGGGTCTCCTGCTCGACCCGCCCCCCGCCGCGGACGACCTCCGTCTGCCGGCGGATCTCGTACTCGATCGCGCGCTGCAGGAAACGGAACGAGTTGAGGTTCTTCACCTCGACCTTCACCCCGAGGGCCGTCTCCCCCGCGGGGCGGACCGACACGTTCGCGTCGCACCGCAGGCTGCCCTCCTCCATGTTCCCGTCGTTGACCCCCACGGTGGTGAGGATGCCCCGCAGACGGGTGAAGAACTCCGCCGCCTCGGCCGGAGACCGCAGGTCGGGATGCGTCACGATCTCGATCAACGGCACCCCGCTGCGGTTGAAGTCCAGATGCGTGCAGCGGTCGGCGCCGCCGACGGCGTGCAGCGACTTGCCCGCGTCCTCCTCGAGATGCACGCGGATGATGCGCACCACGCGTTCGCCGCCGTCCCCGGCGTAGCGCACCTCGCCGGCGGTGGCGAGGGGATGTTCGTACTGCGAGATCTGATACCCCTTGGGCAGGTCCGGATAGAAGTAGTTCTTGCGGGCGAAGACCGAACGCGGCTGCACGGTGCAGTTCAGCGCCAGCGCGGCCCGGACGCCGAACTCGACGGCGCGGCGGTTCAGCACCGGCAGCGCCCCCGGCAGCCCGAGGCAGACCGGGCACACATGGGCGTTCGCCGCCGCCCCGAAGCGGGTGGCGCATCCGCAGAAGATCTTCGTGTCGGTCAGGAGCTGCGCGTGGATCTCAAGCCCGATGACCGGCTCGAAGGCGGTGTCGCTCACGGCGATGGTCGGCTCCGTTCGGAACACCCGGCGGTCGCGGCGCGGCGTCCCCGCGCGCCGCGCCCGGCGGCCCGGCTACGCGCGGCTGACCGCGACGCCGCCCGCGGGACCGGCGGCGGCCACGTCGGCCGAGACCTCGCCCGCGAACCGGCCGAAGTTCTCGGCGAACATGCCGGCCAGACGTCCCGCCTGCGCGTCGTAGGCGACGGGGTCGGCCCAGGTGCGCCGGGGCTCCAGCACCTCCGGGGGGACGCCCGGACAGGCGAGCGGCACGTCGAACTTGAAGACCGGATCGGGGGCGGTCGGCACGTCTTTCAGGCCCCCCGACAGCACCGCGGCAATCAGGGCCCGGGTGTGCGCGATGGGCATGCGCCGCCCCGCGCCGAACGCCCCGCCGGTCCATCCCGTGTTGACGAGCCAGACCTCCGTCGAATGCCGGGCGAGCCGCTCGCCGAGCAGTTCGGCGTAGGTGGTCGCCGGCCACACCATGAAGGGGGCCCCGAAGCAGGTGCTGAAAGTGGCCCTCGGCTCGGTGACGCCCCGTTCCGTCCCCGCGACCTTGGCGGTGTAGCCCGACAGGAAGTGGTACATCGCGGCCGCCGGCGACAGCTTGGCGATCGGCGGCAGCACGCCGAAGGCGTCGGCGGTGAGCATGATCACGTGACTCGGGTGCCCCCCCTCCAGGGACGGCACGTACGAATCGATGGCCGCGAGGGGGTACGCCCCCCGCGTGTTCTCGGTGACCGAGTCGTCGTCGAGATCGAGGCGGCGGGTCACCGGATCGATGGTCACGTTCTCGAGCAGCGTCCCGAACCGCCGCGTCGTGGCGTGGATCTGCGGCTCGGCCTCGGCCGAGAGCCGGATCATCTTCGCGTAGCACCCGCCCTCGAAGTTGAACACGCCGCGGTCGCTCCACCCGTGCTCGTCGTCCCCGATGAGCCGCCGCGCGGGGTCGCTCGACAAGGTGGTCTTGCCGGTCCCCGACAGGCCGAAGAACACCGCCACGTCGCCCGCGGAGCCGACGTTCGCGGCGCAGTGCATGGGGAGCACGCGCCGCAGCGGCAACAGGTAGTTCATCACCGAGAACACCGACTTCTTGATCTCGCCGGCGTAGCTCGTG
>CAXXTG010000036.1:0-7648 GCA_963666855.2 Vicinamibacterales bacterium | reverse complement strand
GGTGGACGGCCCGAGGCGTCGGCGCGGAAGACGATGGCGTTGCGGGTCTTGACCTCTTCCCCGAAGAGGGCGTGGGGCTCGCGGTCGAAGAACGCGAAGCGCCAGCGGCCGCCGCTGCGCATGATCGCGCGGCGGGTAGCCGTCATTTGGGCCCGCCGGCTGCAGGCGAGGGACAGCGGGACGACCATGCCGGACGAGCTGCGGCCGGGGCGGGCCAGGCGCCACATCATTTCCACGAACGCGGGGTAGTGGTCCCAGGCGGCGCGGTGGCTCGCGGGCAGCGAGGCGAAACGCTGTGTCAGGGCGGGGGGCGTCGTCACGGGGGCCGATCGCGGCGTACGGGGGGGTTGCCGATGACGACGTGCGCTCCGTCGGCGAGGACCGGGAACACGTCGCCGAGGGGCAGACCCCGGGAAAACAGGTCCGACGGGGTCTCGCGGGGCGGCGGGGACGGTTCGACGTAACGGTTATCGAGCCGCGTCCGCAGGTCGGTCAGGGTCGCCGCGTCGTCGGCGCGGCGGCCGGCGGGCGCGGCGAGGCGGAACGTGAGGGCGTCGGCGACGCACAGGTTGCAGCGGATACGATGCCACTGGGACCACGGTGCCGCGGCCGGACCGCGATGCGGGGAACGTAGGCACTCGTGGAGCAGGACGAAACAGGCCGAGTCGACGGCCAGCGGATCGATGTCGAGCCCGTGGAGGCGGCGTTCGACGAACTCGAGGCGGTCGAGGCCGGGCCGTCGGCCGACGGCGAGGGTCGAGCACCGCCTTGAGGAACACCCCGGAGCCGCAGGCGGGATCGAGGACGAGAGGCGGGTCGACCTCGGGCGGAAGTGCCTCCAGGGTCTCGCGCACGATGTACTCGGCGACATCGGCCGGGGTGTAGAACACGCCGGCGTCCTTCTTCGCGCGCCGGGCCTTCCCCGTACGGGGGGTCCCGCATGACGCTGGCTCTGCTCCCGGGGCCGTGGGCGTCGAGGACGTAGGGCAGGAGGTCGTGGAGGTCGTCGTCGTACTCGATCGTCTCGAGCTTGCGGGCGGCCTCGCGGTCGGCGAATTCGACGACGGCGTCGGAGAGGCGGCTCGGCGTGGGGATGGCGCCGACGAACCAGGCCTCCGCATCGCGGAACGACGCGTTGCGGGGCAGGGCCCCGACGCTGCGGCCGACGATGCGCATGCTCACGAGGGCCCAGGCCGCCTGTAGCGCCGACGGGGCCGGCCGGCGGAGTTCTTCGCGCCATCGGCTCGCCAGAACATGGGTGTGCGAGACGCTGACCGACGGCCGCTCCTCGAGACAGCGCCGCACGCGCTCGACGGCGGCCCGGACCGGGCCGGCGAACGTCTCGGTGGCGGCGACGAGCGACGTGCCCGGGGCCGGCACGGAAGGGCGACGCCAGCGCGGCGGCTCGAAGAGCGAGAGGTTCATGAGCCGGCGTCCACGTCGTTGCGCGGGAGCAACGGGGTGCGGGAGTCGAGGTAGCGCGCGACCGCGTCTCGAACGACCCATGCGACCGACACGCGTCCGTTTCGGGGCGATGTTCTTGATGTCGGCGTAGTCGCCCGGGTCCAACGACACGGACACGCGCACGGGAGCGGGCTTCGTCGTGACGCCGTCGGACTCGATCTTCTCCATCTGTTCGCTCCTGTCCCCCATAGTTCACCACAATGCACCACCTTGGTGCAAGAAGCAAGTTCATGAGGGATGCGGCGAGTGGATCGCGCTGGCGTTGCCGTAGGGGGCTACGGGGTGCTCCGGCTGGCCGTTGCGTCGGACCTTGGCGCGCTACCGGTCGGGTGGAGATCCGGACCGGGCACGATAGCCCGGGGTGCCGGACCGGGCACGCCCAAGCGGTTACGAGCTCCAGGCCGCCTGCCACGCGGCGAATTCGGACGGACGAATGCGGTAGCGGGCGAAGTTGCCCTGGTGCAGGCTCAACAACTCTCTCTCGGCGATCTCGCGGAACCGTTCGCGCTCCTGCGCGTCGACGTGTTGCTCCGTCCATGCGTCCACGTGGGCGGCGGCCTGTCGCTGATCCATGCACCCGCGGACGACCGCGCCGACAACCTCGTGCAGCTTTTCCCGGTAGCGCATCCGAAACGGATCCGGCTCGCCCAGCGACTGCCTGACGGCGGCGTAGTGGGCGGCCGACCGCTCGTAGGCCCAGATGAACACGTCGCGAAGCAGCTCGATGCGCCTCAGCTCGTACACGCCGAGCGTGGCGTCTGCATAGAGTTCCCGCGACACGTCCGCGAATGACAGCGGCGATAGATTGGCCTTGATCAGTGGAATGTTGGCCGCGAGTCTCGACACCCGCTTGTTGACGTCGTCAAACGGTTGCAGGTAGGGAAGCTGCACCATCACGAAGAACGCCTGCTCGAACGGATCGATGATCGCCGAGGCGGAGGCCAGTAGCTGATCGAAGCACTCTTCGATGATTTGAGGCACCTCCAGGGGGCGAAAGACAGAGCGTTCTATGCCGACCGGGATGCGGCGGAGGCGTCCCGCCGCCGCCGGGTCGCCGAGCAGGTTGTCCGCGAGCAGCGCATGGAGGTTGAGAATGGTGTAGCGGTTGAAATCGATTTCTTCCGCCGAGCTCACGAGAAATTCGATGGCGGCCTTGTGGTTCAGGATCATCTGCGCTTCGTGCCGCCGCTTTCCTTGCTGCTTTCTCGCCAGACCTCGATGAGGCGCTTGGTATCCAGCAGGGAATAGGTATTGCCCTCGAGGCGGCTGGAGTTCCAGGCGAGATCGAGCAGCAGCCTGCTCAAGAGTTGCTTGGCGTAGGTGCCGGCCGGCTGTTGTTGGGCGGGCCGGGGCCGGCCGACGGCGTGAAGAAGCTCCCTTTCCGGCTCGGACAGGTAGAACGTCTCATTGGGTCGATACGAGTGGAGGAACTCCTGGTCGTAGCCGACCGGCGTCCGCGAGAGCGGCGACCGGTGGACATGCGCACGAATCGCCGCGGCGGGGTCGGACAGCGCCGGCGGCACTTCAGCCCTCGCGCTCGCGGGGCCGGGACGCCCGGCCACTTCGGCCGCCGCCGAGGTCGCTCGGGGTGCACGGTAGCGGGCCGATCGCGCCGGTGCCCGCCATGACAAGACGCCGGCGGCTCACGAGCAGTCTCAGGCGGTATTGCAGGGTGCGCCGCGCCGGCGCGGACGGTAGCGCGTCGTCGATCTGCTGCACCGTCAAGCCGTCCGGGTGCTGTCGCACGACGCGCTCGATGTCCCGCAGATCTCCTTCCGGTATGCGGCGTGCCACGACATCCCCTGAAGTTGCGCGCAATCTCCTGAAGTTGCGCGTAGAGCGATTATACGCAACTAAGGGATGTTTGCGCAACTTTCGGATGGCATTAGCGTTAGTCGCTGCCCCGGCAACCGCGGGGCGCCGGCGATCGAGCAGGCGGCGGTCGAGCGGAAGACGCACGGGGCTGGCGTCAGGGTTCCGCCTTCGGCCAATCGCCGGAACCGGTGTCGGACGGATCCAGGACCGACACGCCGGTCGGTTCGAAGTGACGAACGTTGCGGGTCACCACCGTCAAGCCGTGCTCGAGGGCGGTGGCTGCGATCAGCAGGTCCGTCCCTTCATGGCCGAGGTCGCCGGACAGGCGGCCCCACCGTCGGGCGGTCGACGCGTCTACAGGGAGGATCCGCTCGCCGTACAGCGAGAGCACGCTGTCCAGCCAGGCGGCGAGGGCGCAGGCGAATGCCGGGTCGCGCCCGCGTTGTCGCGCGATTCCCCGCTCGATCTCGGCGACCGATACGACGCTCAGGTAGAGGTCGGCGGCCCTCTGCCCGGCCATCCATTGACTGACGCCGGGGCTGCGTTCGGGTCGGCGAAGCAGCGACAGCACGTCCGTATCGACCAGGAACATCAGAGGTCCACCGGTCGGGACGGCAGCCCGATGCGCTTGAACTCGCCGCCGCCCTGCGGGATCGCGAGCAACAGATCCGCGAACGTCGGTGCCCGTGCCTTCTCCAGGTGAGTCAGGCGCTCGTATTCCTCCACCGCGATCACGACGACGGCGGGCCTGCCGCGCCGGGTCACCCGCTGCGGGCTGCCCGCGAGCGCGGCGTCGACGACGGCGCTGAACCGGTTCTTGGCATCGTGCAGGGGCCAATCGGTCATGAGGCTTCCTGTCTAGTTCTCATGTCTAGATTGTCGTTCTGGCCAGATCGGCTGTCAAGGTGGCCGACTAGGGCCGCCGGCGCTTCACCGGAACCGCGTATACTGGGAGCCGATGACCAGATTGCCGCGAATCACGCAGGACCCCGATGTCATGGGCGGGTGCCCGTGTATTCGGGGGCTTCGCGTGACGGTCGGGACCATCGTCGGACTTCTGGCCGCAGGACACCATCAGGACGAGGTGCTGGCCGCATACCCGTATCTCGAGCGTGAAGACATCAGTCAAGCGCTCGCCTGGGCCGCGTGGCGCAGCGAGGAGCAGGAAGTGGCAGTCGGATCGAATTGAAGCTCGTCATCGACATGAACCTCTCGCCTCGCTGGGTCGAGGTGCTGGAGGACACAGGAGAGGATCCGAATGGGCGTGTCTCATCAGTCCGTGACCACCCTGCTCGCACTGGCGCTGCTGGTGCCGGCCGGTGCTGCCGGCCAGACCGCCGAGACGCCGCGAACGGCGTGGGGCGTGCCCGACCTGAACGGCGTGTGGGACTTCAGGACCCTGACGCCGCTCGAGCGCCCGGAACGGTACGGCGACCGCGAATTCCTGACCGAGGAGGAGGCGCGGACGCTCGAGCAGGGGGCCGTCGAGCAGAACGAGGCGGCGGATCGGGCGCCGGCCCAACGTACCGAGGCGGGCGGGGCGATCGGCGCGTACAACCGCTTCTGGATGGACTTCGGCACCGAGGTGGTCGAAACCCGGCGGACCTCGCTCATCGTCGACCCGCCGAACGGCCGCCGGCCGCCGCGGACCGACGAGGGCCGCACCCGGTTCAGCGCGCCGGGGTCGTTCGGGTCGGCGCCGCTCGAGCAGATCGAGGACCTCAGCTACTTCGACCGCTGTCTGGGGACGACCGGGCTGCCGATCTTTCCCGTCGCCTACAACAACAACGTCCAGATTTTCCAGACCGAGGATCACCTGGTGATGCTCGTCGAGATGCTCAACACCACCCGCATCATCCCCATCACCGACCGTCCGCACGGCGGCATCCGGCAGTGGCTGGGCGACTCGCGCGGCCGCTGGGAGGGCGACACCCTGGTGGTCGAGACCACGAGCTTCGACCGCTGGCTGCCCCTGGTCGGCGCGAGCCGGGAGGCCCACCTGGTCGAGCGGTTCACCCGGGTCGGCCCCGGCGTCATCGAGTTACGAGTACACGATCGAGGACCCGACCATCTGGACGGCGCCCTGGACCGCGGTGCAGACGCTGCGGCAGAACCCGCTGCCGCTCTTCGAGAACGCCTGTCACGAAGGGAACTACGCCGCCGCGAACATGCTCGCCGGCGCGCGGCTCGAAGAGGCGGCCGTGGCCGCCGGTCGCTGATCACGGTGCCACACCCGTGGCGTTGGTACCGCCCGGATAGCAGGCGGCGCTTGCGTTACGGTCGGGTCGGTTGGTTCGGTTCGCGGGCGGAGCCTGTCGTCGGCCACGGCACGCGGGCGTCGGGCCAAGGCCTGGAGCGCCGTCGGCCGGAACCGGCACGTCGGCGCGCCGGTCGGCGGGGCGGTATCGCTCTTTCATGATGCCCGTCCGACCCCTGTCGGCCGATTGACTATGATGGAATGCGCCGTTCTGAACTCGACGGGGGTGCGCCATGGCCTTGGCAGCAGAGCAGGAATGCGTCGCCGACGTCCAGCGATACCGCTTCACGGTCGATGAATTCGCGCGCATGGGCGAAGCGGGAATCTTCACCGAAAACGACCGGGTGGAGCTGATCGACGGGGAGATCCTCGAAATGACGCCGATTGGCGCGCTTCATGCGGGAATCGTTAGCCGTCTGACCGAGCTGATCGTGACACGCGTGGCCGGCCGGGCGCACGTGAGCGTCCAGAATCCGGTTCGACTGGCGCCCCACACCGAGCCGCAACCCGATATCGTGGTGGCGCGGCGCCGGCAGGAGTTCTACACCGATCGTCATCCCGAGCCCGGAGACATCTTCCTCGTCATCGAGGTGGCCGATTCGTCCCTGCGCTACGACCGGACGGAGAAGGTGCCGCGGTACGGCCGGGCCGGCGTTCCCGAGATGTGGCTCGTGGATGTGGATGACGCGGCCGTCACCGTCCATACCGATCCCGGCCCGGACGGGTACGCGACTCGGCGGGTGCTGCGGCGCGGCGACGAGGTGGTCGCCGGCGGCTTGGCCGGGCTCGGTTTTTCGGTCGACCAGATCTTCGGTGAGTGACGGGTCCTCTGAGTCTTCCGGACCGGCGCCGCCCGGGAGGGTCGCGCCGCCGGTCTTCGGCGGCGGCGCCGTCCCCCCCGGGGATGATCACTCCTTCAGCGCGAACACGAACATCGAGTGCCCGGCGGCGAGGGCCACGTACTGCCGGCCGTCGACCATGTAGCTCATCGGCCCGTTGGCGATCATGCCGCCGAGGGGCTTGCGCCACAGCACGTCGCCGGTCTCGGCGTCGAGGATGTGGAAGTCGCCCTCGCGGTTGCCGGTGAAGAGCAGGTTCGACGCGCTGGTGAGGATGCCGCTGCTGGTGACGTCGGTCATCGCGACCCGCCACTGCTGCTCGCCGGTGCGGGGGTCGATGGCGATGACGGCGCCGCCCCCGGCCGCGTCGGTCCAGTTGTTGATGTGCCCGCGGCGCAGGCCGGGCACGTTGGCCCCGGCCCCGAACGGGTTGGCGGGCCGCCCCCCGAGGAAGACGCGGCCGGGCTGGTACTCGGCCTCCTCGGCCTCGAACACCGACCCGTAGGCCTCCCACGCCGAGACGTAGAAGAGCCCGGTCTCGGGGCTGTAGGACGGCGAGTACCAGTTGGTGCCGCCCTGCACGCCGGGGAAGGTCGTGGCCCCCGGCGGCTGCGGGGTCTGCACGGGCCGGCCGCTGTCGTCGAGCCCGCTCGCCCAGTTCACGGGCACGAATTCGGTCCCGTTGAGAAAGCGGCCGTTCTCGCGGTCGAGCACGTAGAAGAAGCCGTTGCGGTTGGCCCAGAGCATCAGCCTCAGGGTGCCGCCGGCGCCGTCGGGGGCGTCGACGAGCACCGGTATCTGCACCGAGTCGTAGTCGTAGGGGTCGTTCGGCGTGAACTGGAAGTGCCACTCGAGCTCGCCGGTGTCGGGGTCGAGGGCGACCACCGAGTCGGAGTAGAGGTTGTCGCCGGGGCGCTGCGCGGGGTTCCAGTCGGGGCCGGGTTGCCGATGCCCCAGTAGGTGAGGTCGAGGTCGGGGTCGTACGAGCCGGTGAGCCACGCCGACGCGCCCCCGGTGCGCCACGCGTCGTTCTCCCACGTCTCGTGCCCCGGCTCGCTGGGGCCGGGGATGGTGTAGAAGCGCCACGCCTGCTCGCCGGTGGCGGCGTCGTAGGCGTCGATGTAGCCGCGGATGCCGAACTCGCCGCCCGCCACCCCGACGATCACCTTGTCCTTGATGACGAGGGGGGCCAGGGTCAGGGCGTAGCCCTGGGCGGGGTCGGCGACCGTGGTCTTCCAGATCGGCGCGCCGCCGACGGCGTCGACGGCGATGA
>CAXXTG010000035.1:0-21477 GCA_963666855.2 Vicinamibacterales bacterium | reverse complement strand
GACCGTCGGCGGCAACGCCCGGCGCGACCACCGGGCCGGCACCCGCCGGCCGGGACCGTCGGCGCGCGCCCTGGCCGACCATCTGCGACGGCGCGACCCGCCCGACCGGAACCCGCAGTCCGGAACCAGCCGGACCAGCCGGACCCGGTGTTCCCTTTCTGTTCCCTTCCCCGCAAGCGATGTACGATCCTGGACAGACCATGACCCCAGCCGCCCTCCGACGCGCCGCCGCCTCCGCCCTCCTGCTCCTGTCTATCAGCGCGTCCGCCGCCGCCCAGCCGGCCGGGACGCTCGAAGGCGCCGTCACCGACTCGGGAGGCGGCGCGCTGCCCGGGGTGACCGTCACCCTCGGCGGCGCCGGGGCGCCCCCCGGCGCCCAGCGGGTCACCGGCGTCGACGGGCGCTTCTCGTTCGAAGCGCTGCCCCCCGGCGACTACGTCCTCGTCCTCGTCCTGCCGGGCTTCGAGACCCGCGAGGTCGCCGCCGCCGTCGCCGCCGGCGCGGCGGCGCGGCTCGAGGTCGTGCTGGCGATCGAGCGGCTGGCTGAGTCGCTGACCGTCGTGGCGGACGAGCCGCAGACGTTCGCCACCAACGTCGTCGCGGCGCCGATGGTCGCCCAGCAATCCACCATCAGCAGCGTGCTGGCCGTCGTCGACAACCTGCCGGGGGTGTCCATCCAGGAGGGCGACACCTACGGCGGCGACGACTGGTCGACCAGCATCTCGATGCGCGGCTTCCAGGTGCACCTCGACGAGGCGCAGATCGGCACGACCATCGACGGGTTCCCCAACGGCACGTCCGATTACTGGAGCGGGTCGAAGGCCAACCGCTTCATCGACGCTCCGAACATGGGTGCCGTCCAAGTGTCGCAGGGCACGGCGGACGTCGCGTCGCGGTCGATCGAGGCGCTCGGGGGGACGTTCGACTTCGCCACCGACTCTCCCGAGCGCGAGCAGAGCTACCGGGCGGCGGTCACCCTGGGCGAGCGCGATGCGCAGCGCTACTACCTGCGCTTCGACACCGGCGCCCTGTTCGGCACCGAGACCTACGCGTGGGTGTCGGCCTCGCGGCAGGAGAGCCGCGACTGGGTGCAGGGCACGACCCCCCTCGAGCGCGACCACCTCGCGGCCAAGCTCGAGTCGGCGGTGGGGCGCGCCGACCTGTCGGCGTACTTTTCCCACGACGACGTCGACGGGCCGAGCTACCAGCGCCTGTTCACGGCGGCCGACTACGCGATCGACCCCCGCTGGGACCGGCTGATCGACCGGTGGACCGATACGCCGTGGGTCAACCAGTTGTACCGCCCCGGCTGGGCGATTCCCCGCCGCAACACGTTCGGCTACCTGAAGGCGGACGTCGCGTTGAGCGACGTCTTCACCGTGAGCGCGGGCGCGTACTTCCACCGCCAGCGCGGACGCGGCGACTGGCTGCCGCCGTACGTCGTGGACGTGACCGACGACGGCGGCGGCCCCGAATCGGAGCTCGGGGCGGGGGCGACCGTGAGCGGAGGCTCCCCCCTCGGCCGGCTCCACTTCGTGAGCCCGGCGGGCCTGCGGCTGGCGCCGGCCCCCCGGCTGCGTCTCGTCAATCACCTTTCCGTACGGCGGCGCGGGACCCGAGCACGACCCCGCGTGCCACGCGGCCCACGCCGTGCCGGTGCAGTCGTACCGCCACAGCCACTACGGCAAGGACCGGGTCGGCGTGACCCTCGACCAGGAGTGGTTCCGGGAGGTCGGGCGCGGCAGCAACCGGCTACGGACCGGCCTGTGGTACGAGGACCACCGCCGCCTGCTCGGCCGGGACTGGCACAAGGTGATCGACGCCCGCGTCGGCTCACATTTCGACGAGACGCCCTACTGGCAGCAGTACGATTGGCGGTTCCCGCAGCAGATCGCCAAGTGGTACGTCGAGGACACCTTCTACGCCGGCCCCTTCGCGTTGAGCGGCGGCGCCAAGCAGTACCTGGTGGGCGTGGGCCGCACCGACCTCCTGGGCGACACGCCGGCCCTGGACGTCGACTCCGACTCCGACCTGCTGCTGTCGGGCGGCGTGACGTGGACGGCGCCGGTCGAGGGCCTGGAGCTGTTCGCCGGCTACTCGCAGAACTTCAAGTCGCTCTCCGACCGGCTGCTGGAGGTGCCCGGGCGCAGCCTCGAGAACCTCGAGCCCGAGACCGCCGACAACGTCGACTTCGGCGTCCGCTACTCGGGGGGCCGCGTGGCGGTGACGGCGGCGTACTACGACATCGACTTCCGCAACCGCATCTTCTTCCTCACCCCGGCCACGGCGGCGGGACCGAACTACCTCATCGCCGGCGGCGGGACCTACTTCAACGCCGGCGGCATCGAGTCGCGGGGCGTCGAGCTGTCGACCACGCTGAGCGTGACCCCGGGGACGTCGCTGTACGCCGCCTACACCGCGAACCACTCCCGGTACATCGGCAGCGGCGACGCGATGGTCGACGCCGCCCAGGGCGTCACGCCGGGCGGCGACGTGGTCGGCGTGCCGGACACGCTCTGGGTCGTGTCGCTGGACCGCGGGGCCGGGCCCGTTTCCACCGGACTCTCCGGCAAGTACACGTCCTCGCGCGCCGTCACCCTGGACGGCGCGTGGCGGGCGGATGGCTACTGGCTGCTGGACGCCTACCTCACGTATTCGTTCGACGACGTGAGCGAGAGCCTCCGCGGACTGGAGCTGTCGCTCGTCGCCAACAACCTGCTCGACACGGCCTATCTGGCGACGATCGCCGGCGAGGGCGCCTTCCTGGGCGCGCCCCGCACGGTCTCGCTGAACACGACGGTGTCGTTCTGACCCGGAGACGGCGTTCGCGCTCACTCCGGCGCCGGATAGTCGCGGCTGAATCCGTTGCGGCTGTTGGTGACGGTGAACGACCCGTCCCGCCGCGCCGAGATGCGGATCCAGTGCGCCCCGCCCATGTGGACGGTGCGGCCGTCGGCCAGCTCGACGCCCTCGTCGAGGTTGGCGATGAACTCCTCGGGGGCGTTGCCGTCGCCGGCGGGAATCGAATAGTGGTTCTGCCAGATGTCCGGCGGCGCGGGCACCGCCCGCAGGATGTCGAACGTCTGGGCGGCGCCGCCCTTGCGGGGGCCGTTGTTCATGACCGCGGCCCGCGGGGCGATGGCGTGGGCCAGGGCCTCCGAGCCCGAGGTCTCCGAGCCGTGGTGCGACACCAGGTAGAGGTCGACGGCGCCGATGCGGTTCTCGGGGCACATCAGGGCGTGCTCGAGGTTCCAGTTCAGGTCGCCCATGATGACGGTGCGGAACCGGCCGAAGCCGACGAACGTGCTGATCGACTGGTCGTCCTCGGCGTTGCCGTAGCGGCTCGTGATGTCCTCGCCGTGGAACGTGAAGCCCTCGCAGAACGGGTTGGCGCCGCCCGCCCCCGGCAGCGGGGCGTCGAGCACGGCCCCGCCCGAGGCGATGACGCGGACGTCGAGGCCGTCGATCGGGACGCGGTCGCCCGGGGCGGCCACCACGTGCCGCGCGGTCCGCCGCAAGTCGACGTAGCGCGCGAAGGCGGCGAGGGGGCGGTCGCCCTCGTCGACCGTGGTCCCGTGGTCGATGAAGGTCCCGATGGGCAGCCGCTCCGCGAGCTGGTGGGCACCGCCCATGTGGTCGCCGTGGAAGTGGGTGACGATGAGGTGGTCGATGCGGGCCGCGCCGGCGTCCGCGGCGGCGGCGGCGATGCGGTCGGCGTCGCGCCCGTCGAAGCCGGGCCACCCCGTGTCGACGAGCATCGACTCGCCCGACGGGGCGACGAACAGCGTCGCCTCGCCCCCCTCGACGTCGACGACGTATATCTGCAGCGTGTCCCCCGCCTCCTGGGCCGCGGCGGGGGGTGCCGCGAGAGCGAGACAGAGCGCAAGACCCGACAGGTTGCCGGCAAGTCGCATGGTTCTGCTCCTGCAGTGGCGTACGGTGTCCCGAATCCGGCGATTATCGCCCATCTCCGCGGCTGCGGACCGCGTACGCGGCGTGCGGCGTGCGCCGTATGGCAGAATGGGACATCATCCGTCAACGGAGGTGACGTCGCGATCCCGAACGCTTCCGCCCCGTCACCGCACCCGACCACCGACCCCATGACCCGCGGGCCAAGATCCGCCGCGGCCGACGATGACCGCATCACCCGCCTCATCCTCGACGCCCATCCCGACGCCCAGGCCGTCTACCGCTACGGCACGTGGGGCACCCCCGCCTCGCGTCCAGGCAGCGACATCGACATCGCGGTGCTCCTGTCGTACGGCGCGGCGATGCGGGCGGACCGTTGGCGGTGGCACCTGCTCGCGGTCGAGATCGCGGCCGCGGTGCGGGCGGAGCATGCGGATCTGATCAACCTACGACGCGCCGGCACGTCGTTCCAGGCCGAGATCCTGCACACCGGACGGCTGACCTACAACGGCGACGACGACGCGCGGCTGGCGTTCGAGTCGCTGGTGCTGTCGATGTACCAGAAGCTGAACGCGGAACGCGCGGGCATCCGGACCGCCATCCTCGCGGGCGGACGGACGAGATGACCGACGTCGTCATCGCGAAGCAGCAGAGTCTCGAACGCTGTCTGGCGCGCGTGCGGCACGCCTGGCAACGGCCGTCGACGCTGCCGTTCGAACAGGACTATGACCGGCAGGACATCATCGTCCTCAATCTGCAGCGCGCGTGCGAGCAGGCCGTCGACATGGCCAACCATGCGGTCGCGACCAGGAAGCTGGGCTGGCCCCAAACCAGCGCGGAGAGTTTCGACCTACTGCAACGGGCGGGCATCGTCACCGTGGACATGGCCGACAAGATGAAGGCGATGGTCGGCCTGCGCAACGTGGTCGTTCACCAGTACCAGGATCTCGACCTCGACATCATCGCCTCGGTGGTTCGAGACCATCTCGGCGACCTGTCCGACTTCGCGCGGACCATCGTCGACCTGTCCGACGAGCGGTCGTAGGTCGGGGAACCCCCCAAGCCGCCCCCATCGTCTGGAATGCCGCGGGAGCACGCCGCCGGTCGGAAGCCCGTCAAGCCCCGCCCGCCGCATCCCTGCGTCCACGCGAGACCACGGCTACCGCCGACGGCGGCCCGCGACGAACAGGACCGCGTTCACCAGGCGGCGCCAGACGAAGAGGACGCTGGTCGAGACCAGGAACAGGATGGAGGTGGTCAGCGCGTCGATGGTCACCAGCCAGCGGCCGAAGCCGGACCACGGCGGCGCCGCCGACAGCCCGCCGAGGACGAGGGCCGTCCACTCGACCCACGTCAGGGCGATCGGCGCGGGGTCGGCCGGCGCGCCCAGCCCGAACATCGCCGCGAACATGACGCCGGCGTCGGGCAGCGTCTCCGCCCGGAACACGACCCACAGGCACAGCACGACGAGCAGCGCGTAGCCGTGCCGCAGGGGGCGCGGCCAGCGGGCGAGGCGGGCGGCCCAGCCGGCCTGCTCGAGCCCCACCACCGCGCCGTGCAGCAGCCCCCACGCGAGGACGTTCCAGCCCGGGCCGTGCCAGACCGCGACGCCCAGGAACAGCAGCAGGATGCGCGCGGCGCGGGCCGGCGGGCGGCCGCCGGACGGGTCGAGCGACAGGCCCGGGTAGTCGCGGAACCAGTCGAAGAGGGTGACGAACCAGCGGCGCCAGAACGCCGTCACCGAGTCGGCGGCGTACGGCCGGCGGAAGTTCTCGGCGAGCCGGAACCCGAACATCCGCGCGAACCCGACGGCCATGTCGGCGTAGCCCGACAGGCTGAAGTAGACCTGCAGCCCGAAGCACGCGGCGCCGAGCCACGCGTGCAGGGGGCCCAGCGCGCCCGCCGGCAGCGCGAACGCGGCGTCGGCCGGCCCCGCGAGGGCGGCGGCGAGGAACGCCGCCTTCCAGAACCCCACCAGCCAGCGCCGCACCCCGTAGGCGAACGCGGCCATCGTCGCCCGCCGCTCGACGAGCTGCGCGGCGACGTCGCGGTACCGCGCCAGCGGCCCCGCGCACAGCAGGGGGAAGCAGAGCAGGTACGACAAGGCGGTGACGGGGTTGGCCTGGGCCGGCGCCCCGCCCCGGTGCACGTCGACCACGTAGGACACGGCGTGGCAGACGACGAACGACAGCCCCAGCGGCACCAGCAGTTGGGGGACCGCGAACGCCGGGTCGCCGACCGCCGCCGGCGGGGGCGCCGCGTACTTGAAGGCCCCGAACAGCACCGCGGCGCCGGCGACGGCCACCGTGACCAGCGCCTCGGGCAGCAGGTTGAGCCGGCGGGCTCGACGGGCCGCGCGCCCCGCCCACGCCGTCGCCAGCCCCGCCAGCCACGCGGCCACGGCGAGCCCGGCCAGCCACGGCAGGAACGGCCCGGCCCCGCAGGCGAGGAACACCAGGCTTCCCGCCACCAGGACGGGATTGGCGAGGACGAAGCGCCGCCCCCCCTCGCGCCAGCGCCGCGGCGTGAGGGCCGCCGCGAGGAAGAAGAGCCCCAGCACCGACGGGAGGAAGCGGAGCAGGAAGATCGAGTCGGTGAACAGCACGGAGCGACAGCCGGTGATGCCCGATCGACGCCGGCCCGCGCCACCCGCGCGCCGCCGAACGACGGTGGAGCCCGCATCCTATCAGCTTCCACCCATGCCCCCGAGACCCCCCGGCGGCCGCTGCGGCCTGTGGCGAGAGCCGAATGCCGCGGCGTCTTCGGCACGAGCCGCGCGGGTCGCCGCGGTCAGGCGCCCGGAAGGGGTACGCAAACCGCCGGGTCGTGGTAACGTCCGGTCACACGGCACGACGGAGGGAGATAGCATGAGACGACAGCAGCATTCGCGGAGACCGGCGGCCCGGCTGGCCGCCGCGTTCCTGGTGGCCGCGGGCCTGGCCGCCGACGGCGCCGCCCAGGACGGGCGCGAGGCGATGCTCGCCCGCGCGGCGGAGGCGGAGCTCGACACGGAGTACGAGGCCCCCCCCGGCGACCCCCTGTGGCACCACACCGCCGGCTTCGCCAAGACCCTGTGCTCGGCCGTCTTCGTCACCGGCCTCGACGCGGCGTTCGCGGCCGAGAACGTCGGCTTCTTCAGCGGCCCCCACGAGCACCGCTCCCACGTCACCGCCATCGAGGTCGACCAGGACGAGCGCCGGGTGCGCCTGACCCTGCCCGACGGGGTGGTGCGGACCGCGAAGTTCAACGGCGACCACGGCTGCGTCGCCCTGCCCATCGACGCCGAGGACGTGTTCTTCGAGCCGGTGGACATCCCCAGCGCCCTGCCCGACCCCTGGACCCTGATGTGGCCGATGGGCGACGCGGTGCCCGTCGCGCCCCTCGCCGAGGGCGTGGACGGGGCGAAGGTGGCCGAGGCGGTGGCCGCCGCGTTCGACCCGCCCGAGAGCCTGACCGCGGCGTTCGTGGTGACCCACCGCGGGCGCATCATCGGCGAGCGCTACGGCCCCGGCATCGACCTGCACACGCCGCTCGAGAGCTGGTCGATGGGCAAGAGCCTGACCGCCACCCTCATGGGGGTCCTCATTCAGCAGGGGGTCTACGACCTGTGGCAGCCCGCCCCGGTGCCCGAGTGGCAGACCGAGGGCGACCCCCGCCAGGCCATCCGCATCGCCGACATCCTGCGCATGTCGAGCGGCGTCCGCTTCCGCGGCGTCGCCGACCCCGCCCTCGACCCCGCCCTCGGCTACCCCGACCACCTCTACGTCTACACCGGCACCGTCAACTCGTTCGAGTGGGCGGCGACCCGCCCGCAGCAGTGGCCCCCCAACACCATCGGCCGCTACCGCAACTCGGACCCGGTGCTGACCAACTACCTCGTCCGGCTCGGCGTCGAGGGCCGCGGCGACGACTACCTGTCGTTCCCGCAGCGCGCGCTGTTCGACAAGATCGGCATCCGCGGCATGGTGCTCGAGACCGACCCCTACGGGAACTACCTCCTGCAGGGCTACGAGCTCGCCCCCGCCCGCGACTGGGCGCGGCTCGGCAACCTCTATCTGCAGGACGGCGTCTGGAACGGCGAGCGCATCCTGCCCGAGGGCTACGCCGAGTTCGTCAGCACCGTCGCCCCCGCGTGGGAGGCGGACGGCCGGCCCATCTACGGCGGCTTCTTCTGGCTCAACACCACCGGCACGTTCCCGGTGCCGCGCGACGCCTACTACATGTCCGGGGCGGGCGGCCAGACCACCCTCATCGTCCCCTCGCACGAGCTCGTCGTCGTGCGCCAGGGCCACTACGCCGGCGCCCGCGACGGCGGCCGGGCCCTGCGCAACGCCCTGGCCCTGCTGATGGAGGGGATTCCGGCCAGCGAGTAGGTCGGGGTGGCGCGGGAGGCGCGCCGCAGCCGTCCGGCGCGCCTCCGGGAACCACCCGTTGGTGCGCTGGCACAGCCGGGCGCGCGGCCGCGCGCACCAGCACGCGGCGGGCCCCCTGCAACTGCCGCCACGCGGTGAGTATCGTGGCGCGCGCACCAGCACGCGGCGGGGGCCCCTCTATCCCGGGTGCGAGGGGTCCCATAGTGCCGTTTCTGCGTTGGGATTCGGGAGGCGTTTCGAAGCCGTCCCGCCGCCGACTGATGCCCGCTACGGGCGGCCCTCCCGCTCTTGGTTGACCGCGCGGCTCCGCAAAGCCGCCGCCAGCTCCTGGTGGAGGGCGCGTGTCCGGTCGGCGTGGGGATAGTTGACGACCACGAACGTGTCCGCGGTTCGCACCACGAGGTACGGCGGGAAGCCGTCTGTCGTGTACAGCCAGCCGTTCCCCATCTCCACAATCTCGAAGGGCCCGCGCCGCACGCCGTCCGCCGAACCGCCGCGCCGCCGCCGCACGCGGCTTACCGAATCGCTGTAGATACGCCGCCGAGCCCGCGGCGGCGTCATGTCGAGGTAGATGTCCGTAATCCGGCTCAGCGGCACCTGGATGTCCGGGCCATCCCGGCTCTCGGGTCTCCCCACCGTCAGGTGCTCGTCCGTCACGACGGCCTCGAACTCCCAACGCCCGGGGCACGCCCGTTGACTCAGCATAAGCAGGATGACCAACAGCGTGGCGGCCGCGAAGTAGAGCAGCATGAAGCCCTCCGGAACGCCGCCATACGGCGACGGCTCCGAACTTCCGGTCCGCCCGATGTCGAGACTCGTCACTTCTTGCCGACCCTTTGGGTACCGCTCCCGCCACCGTCAGGCCGAGGAGACCGCGACCGGCCGGCCCGGGAGTCTTCGGTTCACCAAAAGGAACGTGCAGGTGTCGAGAAGCAGCTTCATCTCCCCGACGGGACCTCCCGCGGGACCTCCCCGCCCTCGAACGACTCGATAACGTCGTCGGACAACGGCTCGAAGAACGAGTCCGGCACCGTGAACCGACCGCGGGCCAACCCGATAGGCCGCGCCCCGGTGCACACCCGGGGCAGGGCCCGGATCTCGGCGACCGGCTCGTTGTACCGGCAGAGCAGGATCGTCTCGCCCTCCCGCAGTCGAGCCACGTAGCGCGAGAGGTGGGTCTTGGCCTCGTGCAGGTTGAGTCGAATCATGAGTCGAATTCTTGTTGACTCCGGAGTCCGCCGTCAACCGCGGCCGTCTCGCCGCGGCGAGACGGCCGCGGAATCCGCCCTCGCGACGGTCGCGGCGACGAATCGGGCCTCGCTCCGGCGCTCGTTCGACCGACAACTCCCGCCGGGCCGCATGCGCACAACCTCCTCGTCCTGATCTCCCGCAGGACGTCACGGCTCACACCGCAGAAGGCGCGGCACCGCACCGCACCGCAACCGGAACTCGTCCCACAGCCTCCGGCAGCCGCCGCGCCGGCACGATGGTACCGAATCCGCTCGCGCTGATCGCACCTGAGCCGGTGTCCGACAGCCTCCGACAGCCGGACCCCCGCGATCGCGCGTCATGTAGAATGGCGGCGATGGTCTCCGCATCCTGGCTCGGCGGACCGCGCGCAAGGTTGGGGGCACACCCGCCGGTTCGGCCCCTGCTGCAGATGGGCTCCCGTGTGGTCCGCGCGCGCACCTCTCCCTTGACGTCGAGGGCAACACGAGCGTGAACGCCGAAACGACCCAAGTCCCGCCGCCGGCCGCTGCCGGCCGCGAGCAGGCCCGGCCGCCGGCGGTTTGGGTGGTCCGCGCGAACGGCGGCCAGTACGCCGATCTCTTCATCGCCGGAGGCTACGTCGCCGTCGGTTGGTTCGATCTCTCATCAGTCGGCAGCCTCGACGATATCCGTCAACGCTACGAGCAGAGCTACTCCGACGCTCCGACGGGCCAGGCAGCGAACGAAACCGGCCAAATCGCCGCGTTCTGTCTCCATATCCGCAAGGGCGACTACGTCATTACGCCGTCCGCCGACCGCACACGGCTACGGTACGGCCGCGTGACCGGTCCCTGCGTGGATGTCGACAGTGAAGACGGTTGCCCTTACCGAAATCGCCGAGCCGTCGACTGGGTCGAAGCGCCACTCGACCGGTCGGGCCTCGCCGACCCGTTGCGCCGCACGCTCGGCACACCACGCACCGTCTTTCGCGTCGATCAGTCTGACGAGTTCCTGACCGCTATCGGGCAGCCGCACCACGGGCACCGGGAAGAGCCCCCGAGCGTCGGTCACGGCGATGACGCCCCTGGGACACCGCCGGAGGTCATGTTCAACATTTTCGGCCGAATCAACACCGGGGGAATGAGGCTCAACGGGCAAGAGATCCGGCACGCCCTGCACCCCGGACCCGTCCGGGGGTATCTGAAGCAACTGGCGGCATCGGAGGAGTTCGCAGCGGCGACCGATCGGTCCATCAAACCGCGTCGGATGGCCGACCGCGAGTGCGTGCTCCGTTTTCTCGCCTTCCACGTCGCCCCGTGGGAAGAATATGCAGGTGGTTCTCTCGATGGACATCTCGCCGAAGTCATGAAGAAGATCAACACCATGACACCGGAGCAGCGGGGGGCCCTCGCCAACGACTTCAAGAAGGCCATGCGAGCCGCGAGGCGCATTTTCGGCCGTCAGGCGTTCCGCAAGCTCCGCAGCGGGCGCGTGAACCCCATTAGCAAGCCGCTGTTCGAAGCATGGGGCGTCCAGTTGGCGCGCTGCTCGTCCGACCAGATCGATCGCCTCGTCGAACAGCGCGCAGACATCCTGAACCGGTTCGTTACGCTGCTGAACCAGGATCCGGAGTTCGACAAGGCCATCTCGCTGTCGACGAGCATGCCTCAGCGGATACGAACGCGCTTCGCCACCATCCGGGATTTGGTGCAGGAGTTTCTCTGATGCTGCGGCGAATCGGGCTGAGGAACTTCAAGTGCTTCGAGGCGCTGGATCTGCCCTGCGCGCCGCTGAACTTGCTGTGCGGCCTGAACGGCATGGGCAAGAGCAGCGTCATTCAGGCGCTGCTGGTCCTGCGGCAGTCGTTCCAGACAGGAGACCTGCTGGAAGGGCGGCTCGTGCTCGGCGGCGCCTTGACCGATCTCGGCGCCGGCTCGGACGTGTTGTTCGAGGACGCCGAGGAGGAAGTCATCGGCTTCGAATTGCAGCGGGACGAGACGCCCGAGCCTTGGGCGCAGGCGTTCGGCTATTCGCGGACCGGCGATCAGCTCTCGGTGGTCGGCCCCGCGGTCCAGGCCGGAGTTCCCCAGCTCTGGCGCGCGTTCCCGCCGTTCGGCGGACGCTGCCACTACGTCCAGGCGGAACGGGTCGGCCCCCGCAAGTCCTATCCGTTGTCCGAGATGCTGGCCCGCCGCGGTGACCTGTGGAGGAAAGCGAGGCGGTCGACAACCTGGCCCGGTCGTCCCACGGCGCCGCCATCGTTCAGCGCCACCGCGAACGCCTGCCGCCGCCGCGCGACGCCGCCGCGTTCTGGCGGCAGCGGGAGCAGTTGTTCCCTCACCTGACGTTCGGCCCCGACGTGGAGCGCCAGTGCACGGCGTTGAACGCGGGGCTGCTCTCGACGGTCGTCAACCGGTTGAGGGATCTCGACCGGGCGGCCGGCGCGTGGCGCGATGGCGCGGCGCCGTCCTGGACCTGCAGGGTCACGCCCGAGAGCGACCGGGTGATGAGCCACCCCACGCTCCGCGAGGCCCGGCGGTTCCGCTCCGTCAAGGGGACCCGCGTGATCTTCGAGTGGCACGCCCGCTTCGGGAGCGGCGGACGCATCCATCTGCGCTTCGACGCGGGCGTACGGGAAGTCGAGGTCGGCTACGTCGGCGACCATCTCCCGCTGTAGCTGTAGCTCACCCGCGTCGGGGGGCCGGCTCGCGGATGACGCGCCCGCCGTAGTACGCCATGGTCAGGCTCTTGCCCGAGGGCTACGCCGAGTTCGTCAGCACCGTCGCCCCGTGTGGCCGGCAACCGTCATTCGACGGCGTCGAGGAGGGCGGCGGTGTCGTCGGCGTCGTTGTAGAGGTGGGGCGCGACCCGGATGGCGTCGCCGCGGAACGACACCGCGACGCGCCGCTCGTGCAGCCGCTCGGCGAGCCGCGCCCGGTCGACGGACCCGCGCACCCGCACCCCGAAGAGGTGACCGCCGCGCCAGCCCGGCTCCTCGACCCGGTGTCCGCGCTCGCGCAGGGCCCGGGCCAGGGGGTCGGTCAACGCGCGGCAGTAGGCCGCGATGGCGGGGACCGTCCAACCGAGGACGAGCTCGAGGGCCGCGGCGAGCATGGGCGCGAGCACGAAGTTCGAGCGCTCGCCGACGTCGTAGCGGAGGGCGGCCGACTGGTACTCGTCGCGGTAGCGGACGAGATCGGCGAACGACTCGCTGCCGCGCCGGGTGATCCAGTTCTCCTCGATCGGCGTACCGTGGTCGAAGGCGGGCCCGTAGTAGGCGAGCCCCATCGAGTAGGGGCCGAGCAGCCATTTGTAGCCGGCGCAGACGAGGGCGTCGGGGCGGACGCGCTGGACGTCGAACGGCATGGCCCCCACCGACTGGGTTCCGTCGACGGCGAGCAGGGCCCCGCAGTCGCGGGCGCGCTCGCCGACCCGCTCCAGGTCGAAGAGCGTGCCGTCGGCCCAGTGCACGTGGGGCACGGAGACGAGGGCGGTGCGCGGGTCGATGCTCGACAGCAGCTTGATGTTCCACGCCAGGGCCCGGCCCCGGGCGTCGGGCGGGGGCGCCTCGACGGTCCGGAGCTCGAGGCCGCGCTCGGCGCACAGCCGGCGCCAGACGTAGACGTTGCTCGGAAACTGCTCGTCGAGGACGACGACGTTGTCGCCGCGCGAGGCGGGGACGTTCCGCGCGACGGCGGCCAGCCCGTAGGACACCGACGGGACGATGGCCACCCGGTTCGGATCGGGGCCGTTGACGACCCGCGAGAACAGGCAGCGCAGGTGGTGGCTCTCGTCGAAGAAGTCCTCGGGGCGGATCAGGTGCGGAGCCGCCCGCCGGTCGATGCCCCGGACCCCGGCGGCGCGGACGGCGGCGGCCAGCGGCGCCATGTACGCGCAGTTCAGGTAGTGCACGCCGTCGGGCAATGTGAACGCGGAGCGCTGGCAGGAGAGCATGGCGTTCGGCAGGGTATTGTCGTCAGAGCCCTGATCCGAGTATAGACAAACTGCAGTCCTACGGGCGGAAGGGCGCCAACCCCGCGCCGTATCGTCGTCAGAGCCCTGATCCGAGTATAGACAGGGCCGGCGAACCCCCACAAGGGCGGGGCCGGCCCGAGAAGGCGCTGGTGCGGCGCGGATACGCCCAGGCCGAGACCGCCCGGCTCCGGGGGGGGAACCTGCCGCGGGTGCTGCGCGGGGCCGCGCGGACCGCGGCCGAGAGCCGATGAACGAAGCACCCGACCCGCGCGATGCGCCGCTGAAGGCGGGGGACCGGCGCTTGCTGGCCCTCGTCGACGCCGCGCTGGACGGGGCGCGCGAGGCGGCCGGGCCCCATCTCGTCTGCCGGTCGGGCTGCACGCCCTGCTGCTTCGGCCCGTTCGCGATCAGCCAGCTTGACGCCTGGCGTCTCCGCGAGGGGCTGCGCGCCCTGGCCGAGACCGCGCCCCGGCGGGCCGCCGCCGTCCGCGGCCGCGCCGCGGCGGCGGTGGCGCGGCAGGCGCCCGCGTTCCCCGCCGGCCGCGTGGGCGTCTTCGCCACGGAGGCCGAGGAGGAGCGATTCTACGAGGCCTTCGCGTCGGACCCGTGCCCCGCCCTCGACCCCGACTCGGGCGCCTGCGCCGTCTACGCGTGGCGCCCCGTCGCCTGCCGCACCTACGGCCCCCCGGTGCGGATCGGCGGCGACGACCTCCCGCCCTGTCCGCTCTGCTTCAAGGGGGCGGCCGTCGAAGAGGTCGAGGCGGCGCGCCGGACCATCGAGGTGGGCCGCGTGGAGGACCCGCTGACGGACCGCGTGGAGCGGGAGACCGGGCGGCGGGGAATGACCACCATCGCCTTCGCCATCGCCGGCGACCCCCGCGCCGCGGCGGTCCCGCGCGGCGATCCGCGGCCGCGCTGACAGGTACGCCGTATTCCTCTATAATCCGGCAGACGGGGCTTCAGCCGGCGGGGCGGTGCCCCCGAACGGCGGTCCGCCGCGCGAACGGGCGTCGAGACCGGGACGCAACGGGACGGTTCGGGTTCGAACGGGAGGGAGCTGCACGATGGTGATCACGAAGCTGGCGCTGCCGAGACGGACGTTCCTGCGCGGCATGGGGGCCACCCTGGCCCTGCCGCTCCTCGACGCGATGGCGCCGGCCCTGTCGGCGCGGGCGCCCGGCACGCCGCGGTTCGCGGCGGTCTACGTCGGCAACGGCATGAACATGTGGGACTGGACCCCGCCCACCGAGGGCGCGGGGTTCGAGTTCTCGCCCATCCTGCAGCCGCTCGAGCGGTTCCGGAAGCACACGCTCATCCTGAGCGGGCTCGACAACTACCCGGCGACCGACCAGGGAGACACCGGCGGCCAGCATCCGCGCGCCGCCCCCGCGTTCATGAGTTCGGTCCACCCGAAGCAGACCGAGGGCGCGGACGTCGAGGCGGGGACGACCGTCGACCAGATGATCGCGGAGCTGATCTGCCGCGACTCGAAGCTGCCGTCGCTCGAGGTCTCGGTCGATCGCAACGACGTCGTCGGCGCCTGCGACCACGGCTACGCGTGCGCCTACATGAACTCGATGTCGTGGAAGACGCCGACCCAGCCGCTGCCGGCCGAGACGAACCCGCGGTTCGTGTTCGAGCGGCTCTTCGGGGCCGGCGACACGGCCGAGGAGCGCCGGCTCCGGGTCGAGGAGGACCGCAGCATCCTCGACGGGCTGACCCGCGAGATCGCGGCCCTGTCAGGCCGGCTCGGCGGCCGCGACCGCAACAAGCTCGGCGAGTACCTCGACTCGATCCGCGACGTCGAGCAGCGCATCGCCCGGGCCGAGTCGACCAACAGCGACTTCGCGGTGCCCGAGCGCCCCGTCGGGGTGCCCGAGACGTTCCGCGAGTACGCCGAGCTGATGTTCGACCTGCAGGTGCTCGCGTTCCAGGCCGACATCACCCGCGTCACGTCCTTCATGATGGCCCGCGAGAACATCAACCGGTCGTACAACGAGATCGGGCTGCCCGAGGCGCATCACTCGATGTCGCACCACGGCAACAACCCCGAGAAGATGAAGGACTTCACCAAGCTGAACACCTACCACGTCGACACCCTGGCCTACTACCTCGACCGCCTGCGGTCGATCCCCGACGGCGACGGGACCCTGCTCGACGGCACCGTGGTCCTCTTCGGCAGCGGCATGAGCGACGGCAACATCCACAACAACTACGACGTGCCGGTGGTGGTCGTCGGCGGGCCCGAGCGCGGGCTGAAGGGCGACCGCCACCTCGTCTATCCGAAGGGCACGCCGCTGGCGAACCTGTCGCTGAGCCTGATGGCCAAGTTCGGCGTGCGCGAGGAGGCGTTCGGCGACAGCACCGGGCGGCTTCCGCTGCTGTCCGGCGTGTAACCCGGGCGGGGGGTCTCGTCGTCCGCGTCACCGCGGCTTGACATGCGGCCGACATGAAATCACCATGACGGCATGTCGATCCCCCCGGTCGCCGAGGTCCTGCGTGACGAGCGGCGGCACCGCTGACGCCGGCCGGCGCCATCGCCGTTCCCGTCGAGGTGTACGCCGGCGATACCCCTTGACGGGTGTCTACGCCTTCATCCGGTGGTTCCCGGGATCGAAGAGGGCGGGGCCGTCGGCCACCGTCACCGGGTAGGTCTCGTTCATGTACAGCACGCGCAACCGCGTGCCCGGCGCCGCGTGCTCGACCGGCAGGTACGCGAGCAGGATGTACCGGCCGACCGACGGCCCCATACCCGCGGAGGTGACGCGCGACTCGCGGCCGCGGGGGTCGACGATGCGCGCGCCGTCCGGGGTCAGGATCGGCTCGGCGCCCCCCGTCGGAAATCGGTCCGTCCCCGACGCGCCGGCGTGGCCGTCCATGGTCAGCGTGCACAGCTTCGCCGCCGGCCCCTCGGCGCGCGCCCGCAGGTAGGCGGGCTTGCCGATGAAGTCGACGTCCTTGACGGCGGCGCGCGCCAGGCCCGCCTCGACCGGCGAGTACTCCGAGCCGAGGTCCGCGCCCATCAGCGCGTAGCCCTTCTCCAACCGGCCGGTGGTGCCGTAGACGCCGATGCCCACGGGGCGGGCGTCGAAGTCGCGGCCCGCCTTCATGATCGCGTCCCACAGCTTGGCGCCGTGCGGCGTCGCCGTGTAGATCTCCCAGCCGCTCTCGCCCACGTAGGAGATGCGCAGCAGGGTCGCGGGCACGCCGTCGACGATGGCGTCCCGCACCGTGCCGTAGGGGAACGCGTCCTGCGAGAGCGGAAGGTCGGTCAAGGTCGAGAGCAGCGCGGGGGCGTCGGGCCCCCACACGCCGATCGTGCACAGCGCGGCGGACCGGTTCTCGAGCTGCACGGAGCCGTCGGCGGGCAGGTGCCGGCGGAACCAGACCTCGTCGCGCGCCCCGTCGAAGGCGCCGGTCACGACGCGGAAGCGGTCGACGGCGAGCCGCTGGATGGTGAGATCGGCGCGGATGCCGCCCTCCGGCGTCAGCAGCGGCGTGTAGATCGAGCGGCCGACGCGCACGTCGCAACGGTTGACGGCCAGCTTTTCGAGGTAGGGCACGACGCCGGGCCCGGCCGCGTCGAAGATCTGGAACGCGCTCAGATCGACGACGCCCACCTTCCCGCGAAGGTGGAGATGCTCGGCGTTGATGATCGGCGACCACCACCGGCGGTCCCACTCGTGGGGGCGGTCGGCGACGTCGTAGCGGGCGACCAGGTCCGCGTTCGACGCGTACCACTGCGGCCGCTCCCAGCCGCGCGCCTCGTGGAACTCGGCCCCGAGGGCGGCCGTCCGGTCGTGGAACGGCGCCCGGTTCATGCCGCGCCCCGACGCCCACTGCTCGCGCGGGTGGACGATGCCGTAGGTCTTGTTGAAGTGCTCGCGGCAGCGCTGCCGGATGTGCCGCAACGTCCGCTCGTGGGGATAGAAGCGGGTGACGTCGGAACCGTGGGGGTCGCACAGGCGCGGGTAGCCGTGGGTGATCCACTCCGCGATGAGCCGCGCCGTGCCCGGCCCCTCCTTGATCCAGACCGCGGCGGCCGACCACAGCTTCTCGACCTCCGCCGTCTCCCCCAGCACCTGCTGCGCGTCGGGGGTCAGCGACAGCAGGCCGTTCACGGAGTACCGCATCTCGGAGCCGGCGAGCAGGTCGCCCATGATCTCGCGGGCTTGCTCGAGCTGCGGCGCGAAGTCGCCGGCGGTGAAGGGCAGCTCGGTCGGCGAGCGCTCGGCCTCGGCCACCGACGGGATGTCGTCGGGGTGCACGAGGATGGGGCGGTGCGCGTACGAGCCGACCTCCATCGCGTCGTGGCTCTGCCGCTCGTACATGAACGTGTCCATGTCGCGCACGATGGGATAGGCGATCTCGTCGCCGGTGCGGTGCAGGAGGTCGATGGGGCCCATGTCGGCCATCTGGTGCACGGCCGGGGTGAGGGGGATGGACGCGCCGGCCATGGCCGCGAGGCGCGGGCTCCAGACCCCGCAGGCGATCACCACCTGGTCGGCCTCGATCGCCCCGCGCGCCGTCACGACCGCGCGGATGCGGGGGCGGCCGAAGGGCGGGCGGGTGACCTCCAGCCCGGTGACCTCGGTGTTGTCGAGCACCGTGAGGACGCCCTTCGCCTGCGCCCGCTCCCGCATGATCGTGCCGGCGCGGACCGAGTCGACCACCGACACGCTCGGCTGGTAGAAGCCGCCCCTGACGACGTCGCGGTTCACGAACGGGGCCTTCGCGACGACCTCGTCCGGCGACAGCAGCTCGGCCTCGATGCCCCACGTCCGCGCCGAGGTCATGCGGCGGCGCAGCTCCTCCATGCGCGCCCCGGTGCGCGCGACCTCGATGCCGCCGCAGGTGGTGTTGACGCCGAGGGCCGCGTACTGGCGCTGGCTGTCCAGGGTCAGCATCGCGATCTCGCGGTTGTGGTCGGTGGGGAAGATGAAGTTCGACGCGTGGCCGGTGGAGCCCCCGGGGTTGGGCAGCGGCCCCTTGTCGATGAGCACGAGGTCGCGCCAGCCGAGTTCGGCGAGGTGCGCGACCAGGCAGTTGCCGACGATGCCGGCGCCGATGACGGCGATGGACGCGCGGGACGGCGGCGCGGGCGGCGCGTCCCGGACGGTGCTGGTGGTGGATGGCTTCATCCTCGGCCTCCCGGTTGCGCGCCGGCCCCGGCGCGCGATCGACCGCCCCGGCCGGATTGACCGGACGCCGATGATGAATGATCATGCAGGGTGTCCCGCCCTGGCAAGGAGGCGCGCCGCTTCACAGCGGCGTCACGGGAGGAGCCATGAACGGTCAGCCCCGCAGCGTTGATCAATCCGACCGCATCGTCCCCGTCAACCTGCGCCAGAGCGGCCGCACGCCCACCGAGCTGCTCATCTCGACGCGCGTGCGGAAGTCTCCCTACTGGCACCTCTCGCACGCCGCGGGCTGCTGGCGGGCCACCGTCTACAACCGCGTCTACCACCCGCGCGGCTACGTCCGGCCCGAGGACGGCGGGGCCGCGGCCGAGCACGAGGCCCTGACCAAGCACGTCACGATGTGGAACGTCGCGGTCGAGCGGCAGATCCGCGTCGCGGGACCCGACGCGGAGCGGTTCGTCGACTACGTCATCACCCGCGACGTGACCCGCATCGAGCCGATGCACGCCCGCTACGTGATTCTCTGCAACGAGAAGGGCGGCATCTTGAACGACCCGGTGCTGCTGCGCCTCTCGCGCGACGAGTTCTGGTTCTCGCTGGCCGACTCCGACCTGCTGTACTGGCTGCAGGGCGTGAACGTGGGCCTGCGCCGGGACGTGGCCATCGACGAGATCGACGTCTGCCCGGTGCAGATCCAGGGGCCGAAGTCGCTGGCCCTGATGGTCGACCTGGTCGGCGGCGGCATCCGCGACATCCCCTACTACGGCCTCCTCGAAGCGGAGGTCGCGGGCTGCGCGGTCGTCGTGTCCCAGTCGGGCTTCTCGGGGGAGAAAGGCTACGAAATCTACCTGCGCGACGCCACTCTGCACGCCGAGGCGCTGTGGAACGCCGTGCTCGAGGCGGGGAAGCCGCACCAACTCCAGGTCATCGCCCCCGGCCACCAGCGGCGCATCCAGGCCGGCATCATGTCCTGGGGTCAGGACATCGACCCACGAGACAGTGCCGTTCCAATGCAACCTCGCCTATCAGGTGCCGCGCAAGAAGACCGGCGACTACATCGGCCGGGCGGCCCTCGAACGGATACGGGCCGAGGTCGAGGCGGGCCGGCCGCCGTTCAAGATGGTCATGGTGGGCATGACCCTGGGCGGCAAGCCCATCGACGACTACGCGCCCGACTTCTGGCTGGTCTCGGACGCCGGCGGCGGCGAGCCGATCGGGTATCTGACCTCGCCCTGGTACGCCCCCGAACTCGGCGGCAACATCGCCCTCGGCTACGTGCCCGTCGGCCGGTCGGCGGTCGGCACCGAGCTCCGCGTCCAGCTTCCCGACGAGTACGCCAGCGAGCCGGGACGCCCCGACCCCGCGAGGGTGTGCGAGGTCCCGTTCCGCCCCTCCGTCAACCCGAGCGCCCGCGAGCAGGCGCACGCGCGTGGCGAGGACACGGCGGACTAACGACCGAAAGGCACGCCCGGTCGCCCCGAAGCGTCAACAGTAGTTGACGCCCTTCAGGCGGGCCGCTTCCGGGCCGGCGACCGACGGCGTCGGCGTGCGGGCCGCGGGCGTCCGTTCCGGCCGCCCGTCAACGGCGGCCGGCGCGGTTCCCGCGGCGGGCGGCGGTGCCCGCGGGTGCGCCGGACCGCGCCCGCTCCAGGCGCGTCTGCACACCGACCGCGGCGCGCACCGCGTCACCTTCAGTTGACTGCGGCCGGCGCGCGGCGACCCCGCACGGCCAGGCGACCAGGAGGGCGGTCGAGCCGTCGCGCAGCACCACGTCGACCCGGCCGGCCCCGTGCCGGCGCAGCCAGCGCTCCGCCGCGGCCAGCCTGCACGGCGCGTCGGCCATCTGCCCGCCGAACGCCAGGATCACCGGCCCGACCAGCACGCCGCCGTCCACGCCCCGCCGCCCCGGCGCCCGCCCGACCACCGCGGGACCGGTCCGGAGCGTCGCCGCCAGCCTCGCGCGCGCCCCGCACCGATGGCGCCGCCGCCCGTGCCGCGCCGTCACGCCGTACCCCATCCACCCAATCGGTCTCGTCCTGCATGCTGCGAATACATGCAGTATTCGTGCCCGACTCCTCGATGCCGCCGATCGGCCGGCGGCGGCCGCGTGTGGCATGATCGACGGGTCCGGCGATGCCGCCCGCGGCGAGGGACGAGCCCGGATGGCCCGCCACCTACCCCCGCATCCCCTACGGCGAAGCCGACATCAGGCGCATCCGCCTCAAGGGAGGTCAAGTACCTGAAGCGCGGCGAAACGGCGGACGAGGCCGCGGTGGTGGCGCGGCTGCGCGAGGCCCGGACGCAGCTTGGGGGCCATCTGGCCGATCCGGCCCTGCGCGGCGAGCCCGCGGTGCGGCACGTCGGCCTCGCGGTGGTGTTCCACGGCTGGGAGCTCGCGGCCTGCGAGGCGGTGGGCGACGACGACGGCTGACGCTCCCCGCGCGGTTCCGGCCGCCCCTCCGCGCGCTTCGCCGCCGGATCAGGCCGGGTCGGCGCGCAGTCCCTTCCACGTGCTCCAGCACATCGCGACCAGGACCAGCGCGAAGGGGAAGCCGGTGGCCAGGCGAGGCGGCCTGCAGGGCGACGAGGCCGCCCCCGAGCAGCAGGGCGATGGCGACGATGCCCTCGAACGCGCACCAGAACACGCGCTGGACCACCGGCGCGTCGAGCTTGCCGCCGGCGGTGATGGTGTCGACGACCAGCGAGCCCGAGTCGGACGACGTGACGAAGAAGATCACCACGAGCACGATGGCGACGGCCGACGTCAGGCCGGCGAGGGGCAGCGCCTCGAGCATGGCGAAGAGCGAGAGCTCGGGCCGCTCCGCCTGAACCGCGGCGACCACGTCGGGGATAGCCCTCGCGGGCGTACT
>CAXXTG010000034.1:0-27160 GCA_963666855.2 Vicinamibacterales bacterium | reverse complement strand
GCGCACCGGGTCCGGCGCCGTGGGGCAAGTCGAAGCGGGTGTCCTCGTCCGACGGGAACCCCGGCACGGCAAAGACGGCGGACCCTGCCGCATCGACCTGACGTTCGTGCGCAAGGGCACGGCTGCCGTTCCGACGCGCTGGCGGCTCACGCGCGGGGACGTCTGGATCGAGGACCGCGTGGAGGGCGGATCGTCGCGGTCGATCCACTGCGGAACGGCGCAAGGCGAATGGCATCAACACCTGCCGGCGCGCGATCCTCTGGTCGCAGGTCCTCGCAGCGAGATACCCGGGGCCGCGGTACTCGGTCCGCTGTTTGGCGCATTCACCCGATGGGATCCGGATCCGACCGATATCGACTCTCTGCCTCCCACCGGGTCTACCGCCGCCGAGGACGAAGCCCGCCGGCAGATTTTCGAGCTCATCGTCGCTTTCGTCGGCCACGGCCCCCCTGCGATCGAGCAGAGACCGTTCGCAAGTGCGCCCGTCCGCTCGAAGCCGCGCAGGACGTACGACCCCGCTCGCCCTGTACGGGATCCCGAAGGTGAGAACGTCCCCATGTACCTTTCGACCGCGTTCTTCGATGACAAGAAGTCCTGGGAAGCACTGAAGGACGACCTTGAAGGCTTCGGTCGCGAGGCGGGGCTCTTCGACGAGATCTCCGTGAGGCCCCTGGGCCGAAGAGGCAGCGAGCCGTTCCAGGTGCACGTACGAAAATACGGGCCGCGCGCCAAGGGACCGATGCGCAACCTCATCGATGTCGGCTACGGCGTCAGTCAGGTGCTGCCCATCCTCACCGAGCTCTTCCGGGACAACCAGACGTCCATGTTCCTCCTTCAGCAGCCGGAGGTGCATCTTCATCCCAGTGCCCAGGCCGCGCTCGGCAGCTTGTTCTGCCGGATCGCCGGCCGGAATCGCCAACTCGTGGTCGAGACGCACAGCGACCACTTGATCGACCGCGTGCGCATGGACGTGCGTGACGGCACGACGAAACTGACTCCCGACGATGTATCGATCCTGTTCTTCGAGCGCGGTGACCTGGACGTGCAAATCCACTCCCTGCGGCTTGACGCGGAGGGCAATGTCCTCGGCGCGCCACCGCGCTACCGCCGCTTCTTCATGGAAGAAACGCGGCGGTCGCTGAGGTTGTAGCATGTGCGCCATCCTCGACGCCAACGTAGTCGGTCAGGTGTTCGGCGGCGACCGACCGCCGGCCGGCAAGGCGTTCTTCGACTGGATCGACTCGGGTCGCGGACGCTTGGCGATCGGCGGTCGGTTGCGGCGCGAACTCGATCGCAATCGCGCCTTCCGGGTGTGGCGTGTTCAGGCGGCTCTGGCCGGGCGAATCACGATGTTGAAGGACGAGGTGGTGGACGGCAAAGCCGATGAACTCGAGCGACAGAACGCCTGCCGTTCGGACGACCCGCATGTCGTCGCCGCAGCTCAGGTCAGCGGGGCGCGGTTGCTGTATACGAACGATGGTGACCTGCAGGCAGATTTCCGCAACAAGGCGCTGATAGACCGGCCCCGGGGGAAAGTCTACTCGACACGGGAGCGGGAATACACGACCCGCGGGCATCGAGCACTGCTGGCGAATCGGAGACTGTGCGCGCGTGACCGTCGATGACGGCGACCACGGAAGCACCAGAGGGTACCGCATGAAGACGAACGGATACTGGATGTCGCAGCTCGGGCGACTCGATTGCGGACATCGACACCGTGACGAGAACGCCGCCGAACGTTGTCTGCTGAGGCGGCGAACGCCCGGCTCGCGCGATCTCGGTCGAGTCGCCTTCGTCAAACGACCCTCCCCGACTCGCACCAAGCGGCGAGCCTCGCCGTCACCGACAACGTCCGGCGGTCCCGGCGCGATATGCATTCGGTGCCGGCAGTCGATGTGGCTCCGGGAGGGCGACGGCTGGATATGCGGGGGCTGTGATCTGCAGCGCGAGGAGGAGTGACGGTAGTGGCCGTCGACTGGTGACGGTGACGGCGTCATCCGCCTGGAGGCAACACGGCGATGCTGACCAAGCTGGCGGTCCGCAACTTCAAGTCGCTCGTCGACGTGACCGTGGAGTTCCCGCGTCTCGCGGTGCTCTTCGGCCCGAACGCCGCGGGCAAGAGCAACCTCCTGGACGCCATTGCGGCCCTTTCCGGAATCGGCAACGCCCGCACGCTTTCCGATGTACTCGATCGGCCGTCGCCGGTGCGAAGCCACGCGTTGGAGGCGTTCTCGTTCCCGGTCGGGGGCTTGCCGGCTTTGGTGGAGCAACGGAACGCCCGGTTCCTGCTCGAAGCCGACCTGACGGTCGGTACGGAGCGATACCGCTACAGGGTGGAGCCGGCCATCGAGCCGGGGTCGGGCCGGCTGACGGTCGTTGATGAGTACCTCGCACTGATGGGGCGGACCGGCAATCCGAAGGGCGCACCCGCGATAGAGCGCGTCGGCTCGGCCCTGCGCGTCCGGCGCAAGGGCAGGCCGGCTCAACCGCGCGAGGAGCCGATCGGCCTCGACCATGCGGTCCTGTCCGATCGCAGCCTTGCCCGCGACGAGCATCCTGAGATCGAAACCGTCCGGCGCGAACTCGGGCGGTGGCGCACGCACTACCTCGATCCGGCGGTCGCCATGCGGGTTCCCCGCGCCCCAGCCGATGTCTTCGACGTGGGCGCGCACGGAGAAGATGTCGCGCCCTTCCTCAACAAGCTGCGCGCCGAGAAGCCGCAGCACTTCAAGGCCGTCGTCCGCACGTTGCGATCCATCGTGCCCGGCGTAGAGTCGCTGGCGGTGGCTCTGGACGGGCGCGCCGGCACCCTCGACATCCTGGTCCGTGAGGGCGGCGTGGATTACCCGGCCCGCGTCGTGTCCGAGGGCACGCTCCGCGTGCTCGCTCTGTGCGCCATCGCGCTGAACCCCTGGGCGGGCTCCCTGCTCGCGATCGAAGAGCCGGAAAACGGAGTCCATCCGCGCCGGCTGGACCTGGTCGCGCGTCTGTTGATGTCGCTGGCGACGGATGGGCGGCGTCAGGTCATCGTCACCACCCACTCGCCGCTGTTCTGCGATGCCGTGTTGAAGCTGGCTCCGCCCCAGCCGGGAAGCGTGGGTCTCTTCAACGTCCGCCGCTCGGGGCGCGCCACCGCCGTCGAGCCGTTCGATGCCGCCGGATCGGTGATCGAGGACCCCGAGATCGCGGCGATGCTGACGAGCCAAGCCGAGCGCGGACTGTTCGAGGGCCTCATGATGCGGGGGCTGATCGACGAGTGATCAGCCGCTGATCCCGTCACGAGGAGGCGATAGATGATCGCAGGAAAGATCGAGTCGCTTCGCATCCGGGGGTTCAGGTCCCTCGCGGACGTCGACCTGTGCAACCTCTGCGACGCGAACGTGCTGGTGGGCGCCAACGGCACCGGCAAGTCGAACTTCATCCGATTCTTCGAGATGTTGAGCTGGATGCTGCGGTCTCGGCTGGGGGAGTTCATCGGGACGCGGGGCGGCGCGGACGACCAGTTGTACAGAGGCAGGGGCGTCACGCCGGGCATGGACGCCCAGTTCGCCCTGCGCACCGCGGCGGGCCGGATTGACTACCGCTTCGCTCTGGCCCACGCCCATCCTGACCGTTTCGTCGTCGGCGACGAAGCGTTCCGCTGCAGCGCCGACCCGGCCGCGGATGCGCCCTGGCAACACGCCGCCAGCGGCCAGCCGGAGGCGGCCGCCGCACACGACGGGGATGACGTTTCCGACGAGGGCGACTGGCAGCACGCCGCCAGCGGCCAGCCGGAGGCGGCCGTCGTTGATATCGCGCAGGGATCGCCGTCGCAGGGTGTCAACCCGACCATCGCCAGGGTCATCGTCCATTTCTTGAGGAACTGCTCCGTCCATCAGTTCCACGACACGTCGGCTACGTCGGACTTCAGGAAACCCTGCGACGTCGCGGACAACAACCGCCTTCGCACCCACGGCGGGAACCTCGCCGCCGTACTCCGTCGGCTGGAGCAGGAAGACCTGGGGCGGTTCGAGCTGATCTGCCGACACGTCCGGCGCGTGCTGCCGATGTTCGACCGCTTCCAGATCGTCGAGAGCCACGGACAGGCGTCGTTGCGGTGGACGGCGGTCGGAACGGACAAGACGCACGGTGCGCACCTCACGTCGGGCGCATCCCTCCGCTTCTTCGCCCTCGTCACCCTGCTCAACCTGCCGCCGGAAATGCTGCCGAGCGTGCTGCTGCTCGACGGGCCCGACCTCGGTCTGCACCCGGCCGCCGTGACCCTGGTCGGCGGCATGATCAAGTCGCTCGCCGCCGACCGGCAGATCATCGTGGCTACGCAGTCGCCGCTATTGGTCGACGCCTTCGACCTGGAGGAGATCGTGGTGTTGGACCTCGCAGACGGACGGACGACGTTCACCCGACCCGAGGCGGCCGATTTCGGACGGTGGCTCGAAGACGGCTACGCGACCGGCGAGATATGGCAGAAGAACCTCATCGGAGGGAATCCGTGATCCGCCCCGCGGCATCGGCGGAAGGACGGGCGAAGAGGAGTTCGTGGTAGAGCAGGTTCTTGGGGAACGCCGCCCGGGTCCCGCGACGCCGTGACGAACCCTGGTACAAAGTCACCCTCCCCCGCGAGGAGGTCCGAGAGGGCCGCTCGTTCAACCCCGACGAGTTCGCCATCGCCCTGGAGCAGGTCGTCGGCGGCACCGCCCCGGCGGACTACAGCGACCCCGGGGCGTTCTTCGAGCGCACGTGCTTCACGCGGGCGTTGTGCGAGCACGCGGGGATGGTGCTGCGGCGGCTGGCCGGGAAGACGGCCAACACGCCGCCGGTGATGACGCTGGTGACGCAGTTCGGCGGGGGCAAGACCCACACCCTGACGGCGCTGTACCACCTGGTGACGGCCGGCGCGACGGTCGGGAAACTGCCGGAGGTCGGCGACCTGCTGCGCGACGCGGGGCTGCCGGCGTTGCCCGAGGCGCGGGTGGCGGTGTTCGTGGGCAACGCCTGGGACCCCCGGCCGGGGCGCGAGGCGCCGTGGGTCGACGTGGCGCGCCAACTCGCCGGCGACCGGGGCGTCGAGCTGCTCGGCGCGAGCGCGGCGACCACGCCGCCGGGCACCGAGGCCCTCGGGCGCGTGTTCGCGGCGGCCGGCGCGCCGGTGCTGGTGCTGTTCGACGAGGTGCTGAACTTCGTCAACCGCTACCGGGGCACGGCCGACGCGTTCCACGCCTTCGTCCAGAACCTGACGGTGGCGATGACGGGGACGACGCACGGGGCGGCGGTCATCAGCCTGCCGCGCAGCCAGGTCGAGATGTCGGACTTCGATCTGGCGTGGCAGGACAAGATCACCAAGGTGGTCCGGCGCGTCGCCAAGGACCTAGTGGCGAACGACGAGACGGAGGTGAGCGAGGTCGTCCGGCGGCGGCTGTTCGACCACATCGGCGACGACCGGTTCCGCAAGCGGGTGTCGAGGGTCTACGCCGACTGGTGCTTCGAGCGGCGCGAGCGCCTGCCGCCGGAGTGGACGCTGGTGGACAGCGCCGCCACCGAGACGCGGGCGCGCGAGCAGCTTCGGATGCGCTTCCAGGCGTGCTATCCGTTCCATCCCGCCACGCTGTCGGTGTTCCAGCGGAAGTGGAACGCGCTGCCGCAGTTCCAGCAGACGCGCGGCACGCTGGCGATGCTGGCGCAGTGGATATCGTGGGCGCACCGCGACGGGTTCACGAAGGCGCGCACCGAGCCGCTGATCACCCTCGGCTCGGCCCCCCTCGACGTCCCCGACTTCGCCGGCGTCGTGCTCGGCCAGCTCGGCGAGCCGCGCCTCTCGACGGCCATCGACGCCGACATCGCCGGCGCGCAGGCGCACGCGCGCGCCCTCGACGCCGACGGCCGGGCGGCGCTGCGCGGCATCCACCGCCGCGTGGGGACGGCGATGCTGTTCGAGTCGTCGGGGGGGCAGGTGGACCGCGTGGCCCACCTGCCCGAGCTGCGCTTCGCGCTCGGCGAGCCGACCATCGAGACCACGACCGTCGACAGCGCGGCGACGGCCCTGGAGGAGCGCGCCTACTTCCTGCGGCGCGTCGGCGCCGACGGCTTCCGCATCAACTACCGGCCGACCATCAAGAAGGTGGTCAACGACCGGCGCGCGTCGCTCGACGCGGAGGGCGAGGTGCGGCCCGCCGTCCGCAGCCTCGTCCGCGAGGACTTCGACCGGGGCGCGACCCTCCCCCGCGTCTGGTTCCCGGCCGACGCCGCGTCGATTCCCGACACCCCGAAGCTGACCCTCGTGGTGACCGACCCCGACGTGGCGTGGACCGGCGCGGCGGACGGCGACGTGCGCAGGCGCATCGCGGCGTGGACGCGCGCGCGCGGCGCGTCGCCCCGGCTGTACCCCGGCGCGCTGGTGTGGGCGGTGAGGAAGCCGGGCCGCGCGCTGCGCGACAGGGTCGAGCACTGGCTGGCGTGGAAGCGCGTCGCGGGCGAGGCGGCGGCGGGCGCGCTGGGGAGCGAGATCGACCGCGCGGAGCTCGCGGACATCAGGACGAAGGTGCGCGAAGCCGCCGACGCGGCGCGCGAGGAGGTGTGGGGCGACTACCGCTTCGTGGTCATCGCCGACGCCTCGGCCCCCGACGGGCTGGCGAGCATCGACCTCGGGGCCGGCCACTCCAGCAGCAGCGAGAGCCTCTGCGGGCGGGTCGTCTCGGCCCTGAAGTCGGGCGCCCTGCTCAACGAGTCGGTCGGCGCCGGCTACCTCGAACGCAACTGGCCCCCGGCCCTGAAGGACGACGGCGCGTGGCCCCTGCTCAGCCTGCGCCAGAGCTTCCTCGACGGCTCGCTGACCCGCCTCGTCGACCCCGACGCGGTGCTGCGCCGGAAGATCGTCGAGTTCGTCGCCGGCGGCGACTTCGGGCTCGGCTCGGGACGGGGGCCGGACGGCCGCTTCCAGCGCCTGTCGTTCCGGCAGACGGTCGCGCCCGAGGACGTGATGTTCGAGGCCGACGTGTATCTGCTGACCCGGGGCCAGGCCGAGCGGCTGAAGGCGCCGCCTCGGCATGACGGCGCGCCGCCTCCCGGACCGGAGCCCGACTCCGACCGGCCGAGCGGCGCCGCGCCCGGGCCGGAGCCCGGACCCCGACCGGACGCCCCCTCAGGCCCGGAGCCTCCGACGCCGCCGGGGCCCCAGGCGCGAAGGACCCTCCGCCTCCACGGCGACATCCCGCCCGAGGTCTGGAACCGGATCGGCACGCGGCTCCTGCCCAAGCTCCGCTCGGGCCACGACCTGAAGGTGGGCGTCGCCTTCGACCTGACAGCCGACGGACCAGGTAGCGCCGCCCTGCTGGCCGACCTGCGGCAGGTCCTGGACGACCTGCAACTCAGCGGGCGCATTCAGATCGACGTCGACTGAACGGCCTTGACCCGGCGCAGCAGTACGTCGGCCTCCCCGTTTTTCGTGACAACGAAGACGATTTTTTGTATAGTCAAAAAACCCATGGTCGATCCGGTTCTCGCCCTGCTCGTGTTCGCCCTGCTCTCGGCCGCCGCCGTGGGGCTCTTCTGGCCGGCCGGCGGCCTCGTGGGCCGCGTGCGCCGGCTCGCCGACCTCGACGAGCGTGTGCGGCTGGAGGACGCCATCAAGCACATCTACATGTACCAGCGGGCGCGGCAGCGCTGCTCGCTCGACAGCCTGGCCGGGCGGCTGGGCGTTTCGCGGGCGCGCGCGGCGGGGCTCATCTCGCGGCTCGCGGAACTGCGGCTGGTGCGGACCCCGGGCACCGGCCCCGCCCTGACCGCGGACGGCGAGCGCTCGGCAGTGCAGATCGTCCGCACCCACCGCATGTGGGAGCGCTATCTCGCCGACCGCACCGGGGTGCCGGCCGGCGAGTGGCACGCCGAGGCGGAGCGGATGGAGCACAGCCTGTCGGCGGCGCAGGTCGACGCCCTCGACGCCCGCCTGGGGCATCCGGTCTGGGACCCGCACGGCGACCCGATTCCCACGCCGGCCGGCGAGATGCCGCCCGAGCCCGGCTTCGGCCTGCCGGGGGCGGAGCCGGGACGGACGGTCGAGGTCCTGCACCTGGAGGACGAGCCGCGCGAGATCTACGACGCCCTGCTCGAGAACGGGCTGTCGCTGGGGGCCCGCCTGGAGATCGTCGAGCGGACGGACCGCACCGTCCGCCTGCGCTCGCACGGCCGCACCTGGGACCTCGACCCGGTCACCGCGGACAACGTCACCGTCCGCTACCTGGCCGAGAACGAGGCGGCCGACACCGCCCAGACCACCCTGCTCGACGCCCCGCCGGGACGGACGGTGCGCGTCGCCAGCATCTCGCGCGCGTGTCAGGGGGCGCAGCGCCGACGCCTGCTCGACCTGGGGCTGGTGCCGGGGACCGCGGTGACGCCAGAGCTGACGAGCGCGGCCGGCGACCCCGTCGCCTACCGCATCCGGGGCGCCCTGATCGCGCTGCGCCGCGCCCAAGCCGGGCTGATCTGGATTGACCCGCCCGACGCGGCGGCTCCGCAGGAGGCAGTGTGATGGCGGACGGCGGATCGCGGGGGCTCCTGCCCCAGTTCGGCGGATGCGCGGAGCACCGGGCCGAGAACCTGGTCCGGCTCGGACTGAGCCCCGACCGCTGGGACGTGCTCGTCGCCCTCGCCGGCAACCCCAACGTCGGCAAGAGCACCGTCTTCAACGCCCTCACCGGCCTGCGGCAGCACACCGGCAACTGGCCGGGCAAGACCATCGTGCGGGCCGAGGGCGCGTTCGCCCACCGCGGCTCGCGCATCAAGCTCGTCGACCTGCCGGGCACCTACTCGCTGCAGGCGGGCAGCGCCGACGAGGAGGTGGCGCGCGACTTCCTGCTCTTCGGGCGGCCCGACGTCACGGTGGTGGTGGTCGACGCCACCCGACTCGAGCGCAACCTGCACCTCGTCCTGCAGATACTGGGCATCACCGACCGGGTCGTGGTGTTCCTGAACCTGATGGACGAGGCCCGCCGGCACGGGATCGCGGTCGACGCGGCCCGGCTCGAGAAGGAGCTGGGGGTGCCGGTGGTCGCCGGCGCGGCGCGGAACCGGGTGGGCATCGACGAGCTGCTCGACGCCGCCCACCGGGTCGCGGCGGGCGAGGTCCGCACGACCCCGTTCCGCCTCGTCCGGCACGCGCCCGCCGTCGAGCGGGCGGTGGCCTCGCTGTCGGAGACGGTCGAGACGGCGTTCCCGACGGTGGCGAACAGCCGCTGGGTGGCCGAGCGCCTGCTGAACGCGGACGACGCGGTGGTGACGGCGGTGCGCTCAGGGGAACTGGGTCGGATCGGCGACGACGCCGACGGCGGCGCTGACGCCAACGGGCGCGCCCATGCCAATGGCCGCTCTGACACTAGGGCCGGCAACGGCCGCGACGGCGCCGGCGGACGTGACTACGCCAACGGACGTGACTACGCCGACGGCGGCGCTGACCCTAGGGGCTGGACGGATGTCGACGGCCGCGACGGCACCGACGGCCGCACCCATGCCCACGGCCCCGACGGCGGGCACTGGGCCGACGCCGGGGGCGGAGTCAACGGCGGCAACGGAACCGCACCGCCGGTCCCCGAGGCGGCGCGCGAGCAAGTGCTGCAGCAGGCCCGGCAGCTCCAGTGGGACCTGCCCCCCGACTTCCACGACACGGTGACGGAGCGGACCTACCACGCCGCCCAGCACATCGCCGAGGGCGCGATGCGCCGCGGCCTCGGGCGGGCCGGCTTCGACCTCGACCGGCGGCTCGACGGGCTGCTGACGAGCCGTTGGCTCGGCTTCCCCCTGATGCTCGCGATCCTCGCGGCGGTCTTCTGGCTGACCATCGAGGGCGCCAACGTCCCGTCGAGCCTGCTCGCGACCCTGCTGATCGACACCGTCCATCCGTGGCTGACGGGCATCGGCGAGGCCCTCGGCATGCCCTGGTGGCTCAGCGGCTTCCTCTTCGACGGCATCTACCTCGCCACCGCGTGGGTGATCGCGGTGATGCTGCCGCCGATGGCCATCTTCTTCCCGCTGTTCACCCTGCTGGAAGACTTCGGCTACCTGCCCCGGGTCGCGTTCAACCTCGACTCGCTGTTCCGCCGCGCCGGCGCGCACGGCAAACAGGCCCTGACGATGTGCATGGGCTTCGGGTGCAACGCGGCGGGGGTGGTGTCGACGCGCATCATCGACAGCCCCCGCGAGCGGCTCATCGCCATCATCACGAACAACTTCTCGCTGTGCAACGGGCGCTGGCCGACGCAGATCCTCATCGCGTCGATCTTCATCGGGGCCCTCGCCCCCGCCCACCTCGCGGGGTTCGTCTCGGCCGCCGCGGTGGTGGGCATCGCGGTGCTCGGCATCGCGATGATGCTCGCGGCCTCGTGGCTGCTCTCGCGCACGGTGCTGCGGGGCGAGGCCACGAGCTTCAGCCTCGAGCTGCCGCCGTACCGCCCGCCCCGCGTGCTGCAGACGCTGTACACGTCGGTGATCGACCGCACCCTCATCGTCCTCTGGCGCGCGGTGGTGTTCGCGGTGCCGGCGGGCGCGGCGATCTGGCTCATCTCGAACGTCACCCTCGGCGACGCGAGCCTCGCCGCCCACTCGGTCGCCTGGCTCGACGGGCCGGGCCTGCTCATCGGGCTGAACGGGGTGATCCTGCTCGCCTACATCGTCGCCATCCCCGCGAACGAGATCGTCATCCCGACGGTGCTGATGCTGACGGTGCTGACCGCGAACGTGGCGGGGGCGGGCGAGGGGGCGGGGGTGATGTTCGAGCTCGACAGCGCCGACGCCACCGGCGACCTGCTGCGGGCGGGGGGCTGGACGCTGCTGACGGCGGTGAACCTGATGCTGTTCAGCCTGCTGCACAACCCGTGCTCGACGACCATCTACACCATCTACAAGGAGACCCGCAGCGCCCGCTGGACCACCGTGGCGGCGCTGCTGCCGGTGGCGATGGGCGTCACGGTGTGCTTCCTGCTGACTCAGGTGTGGCGCCTGTTGGCGTGAGCCACCGGCCGACCGTCGTCGGCTGCCTCGGGCCCTTGAGCAGGAGTGGGATGGCGCCCGCGGCTTCTTCATGCGCGGCGTTCGCGGGTCGGCCTTGAAGCCGCCCGGCTCCCTCGGGTGGCGTGGGCCGGCCGTCGTCGGCCTTGCCTCGCGTCCTGACCAGGAGTGGGATGGCACCCTCGAAGCCGCCCGGTTCCCTCGGGTGGCGTGGGCCGCCCTCGAAGCCGCCCGGCTCCCTCAGGCGCGGCGCCCGTTCGAGCCGCGCGGTCGGCGGTCGCGGAACCTGCGCAGTCCCTTGAGCAGTACGGCCGGCAGCTTCTTCAGGCGCTGTGTTCGCGGATCGACTTCGAAGCCGCCGGATTCCAGCGCGGTCACCCCGAGCAGGGGCTCGGCGTCGGCGTCGCCGAACACCAAGGTGCCGCCGACGATCTTGCCCATGAACTCGATGCGGCCGACCGCGGTGTCGAGTTCGATGGGGCTGCCGTCGGCCAGGACGTACTGCTCGCTGGCGAGCGGCTTCAGGCCGATGGCCTCCAGGTGTGGCCGCGGGACCAGCGAATCGAAGGCACCGGTGTCAACGAGGAAGCGGCCGGTCCACTGCCGCTCCGGGTCCGCCGGATTGCGGATCGTGACCATCACGTGTGTTGCGCCCATCGGTCTGCTCCCCATCCCGCCGATCGTCGACTTCGGCTCTGCTCGACGCGCAACCGACCCTCCAGAACCGCCGGCCGGAACGTCCGACACCGGCCGCCCGGGGGCCCAGCCTCAATCCGCGGGCGAGCCCACGCCGTTCCAGCCCGGAGAGCGTCGCCTACGGTTCCGCTCACCGCCCAACCAATCCTACAGAAGTCCGCGCCGTTTACGGCGCAGACTCCTCGGCCGCAGACTCCCGGTCCATTCTAGCCGACGGCCACGAGCCGCCCTGTGCGGCGGGCGCCACGTGATGTAGCATCACATCGGTCTACGGGGGAGGAACCGCATGCAGACTGTCCGCACCCATATCCTGATCGCCCTGCTCGCCGCAACGGCCCCGTTCGGTTCCGCCGGCCCGGCGGCCGGCCAGCCGCCGACGCAGCGTCCGAACATCGTCCTCATCATGGCCGACGACGTCGGCTACTCCGACATCGGTCCCTACGGGTCGGAGATCCGCACCCCGCACCTCGACCGGCTCGCCGAGGGCGGCCTGCGCTTCACGCAGTTCTACAACATGGCGAAGTGCGAGACGACGCGGGCGGCGCTGCACACCGGGCTCTTCTTCGCCAAGCGCGACGCCGGCAACGCGCGCTCGCTGGGCGGGCTGCTGCGCGACGCCGGCTACCACACCGCGATGACCGGCAAGGAGCATTTCAGCGCCTGGGTGCCCGACCACGTCTACGCCCGGCACAACTTCGACGATGCGCTGACCTATCCGGTCATCAACCAGTTCTTCATCCCGCCCGACGGGGACTGGCAGAACCCGTTCTTCCTCGACGGCGAGGAGATCGCGGTCGAGGACATGCCGGTCGCGGACCCGCCGTTCTACAAGACCGACGTCCTGACCGACTACGCCCTCCGCTTCCTCGACAACGCCGAGGCGGGCGGCAAGCCGTTCTTCCTCTACGTGCCGTACCATGTCGCGCACTATCCCCTGCAGGCCCGGGAAGAGGACATCGCGCGCTACCGCGGCTCGTACCGCCGGGGCTGGGACGCGGTGCGGGCGGAGCGCTACGCGCGCATGCAGGAGCTCGGGGTCATCCCCCCGAACGCGCGCCTCAGCCCGCCGGAGGACAACGTGAACCGGTACCGCGGGCCGTTCCGGGGCGACGTCTATCACTATCGGGAATGGGAGAGCCTGAGCGACGCCGAGCAGGACGCGCTCGACCTGGAGATGGCCGTCTACGCGGCGATGATCGACCGCATGGACCAGAACATCGGCCGGCTGCTCGCGCGACTCGCCGAGATGGACGCGCTGGACGACACCGTCGTCCTGTTCCTGTCCGACAACGGGTCGTGCCCCTACGACAGCAACCGCGACTTCTCGGTGCCACCCGGCGGACCCGCGTCGTACCGGACCCTGTCGGCGGCGTGGGCCAACGTCGGGAACACGCCGTTCCGCTACTACAAGCAGTACGGCCACGAGGGCGGATCGCACACCCACTTCATCGCCCACTGGCCCGCCGTCGTCGAGCCCGGGCTCTCGGACCAGCCCGCCCACGTCGCGGACCTGCTGCCGACCCTGCTCGACGCGGCCGGCGCCGCCTATCCGGCGACCGCGGACGGACGTCCCACGCCGGCGCTCGACGGGAGCAGCCTGCTGCCGGTGCTCCGCGGCGGGACCCGCCCCGCGCCCGACATCCTCGTCTCGGGGTTCACCGAGCGCTTCCGCATGGTGCGCATCGGCGACTGGAAGCTGGTGCGCGTCAACGCGCAAACCTGGGAGCTGTACAACCTCGCCGAAGACCCCACCGAACTCGACGACCGCGCCGGCGACGACCCCGCCACCCTCGACCGCCTAGTCGCCGCCTACCACGCGTGGATTCGCGAGCACGCCGCCGTCGTCCCGCGCTTCGACGAGGTGCCTTGACGGACAGCTACCCGCGGAACGGGTTGATCGCGCGCACGCCATCGTAATCCTGGCCGTCGCTCAGATCCTCGGTGTACACCGCCTCGCAACCACGGGCGTGCGCCGCGGCGAGAATCGCCCCATCCCAGTACGACAGCCGGAAGCGTCGACTGATCGAGACGCCGGCCCGGAAGACCGCGGGCGTAACGTCCTGAACCGGGAACTCTCGAATGGACTCGAGGAACGTCATCGCCTGCGAATGGGTCAGCGGGTCCGTCCGGGTGAGCCGGGTGACCTGGACGTAGAACTCCTGCAGCACCTGGACGGAGACCGCCAGGTCGCCCTCCCGCAGCAGATCCTGCGCCCGGCGGCGCTGCCCGGCCTCGGCGGCGGACGGACTGACCGCGTAGATCAGGACGTTGGTGTCAACGAACCGCATCGCTGTCGTACAAGACATCCCGACTGACGTTGTCGGCCGCCCTGAACCCACCGCGTGTCGCACGAATGTCGTCGAAGACCTCGCTCAACAGGCGACTCCGGCGGTCGCGCTCCGTTTCCCCGCGCGCCCCGTGGCCGCTACCGTCGTCCGCACGGTCTTGAACGAGACGCTCGAGGAAGGCGCGCACGAGAGCCGATACCGAAGTGTCCAGCTCGGCGGCCCGAATGCGGGAACGCCGATACGTATCGTCGTCGACCGATACCGTGATGTTCCTCATCGACACAGCCTCACAGTTCCACCATATCACGGCCTCCCGAACCCGCCGAACTCTCGCGGGGCCTGTTCCTGCATGCGTCGGTGGCGTCCGCCGAACCCGCCGAAGCCCGCTGACGAGCTCGGCACCACATGACACCTGACGGCCGTGGTGTGATGTAGTACTACCACCGGCGTGGCGGGAGACGACGCGCTCGGCCGATCGGCTCCGGCCCCGTTGGCGGCAAAACGGCGTCACGGCGCCGGCGCGCGACCCGCGGGTCGATCGTCACGTCGCGGCCGAGCAGCCTCACACGGCGAAACGGTGTCACGGCACCGGCGCGCGACCCACCGGGAGGATCGATGGGGAGACGACTTGACGTCCAGGGGCGCGGCCTGCCGGTCGTCGACGTCGACGGGCTGACCTTTACCTACGCGTCGGGTGCCAGCCCGGCCGTCAGGGACTTGTCGTTCCGCATCGACCGCGGCGAGATCTTCGGGTTCCTCGGGCCGAGCGGCGCGGGCAAATCGACCACGCAGAAGGTGCTGATCGGCCTCCTGCGGGGCTACCGCGGCGCCGTCTCGGTGCTGGGCCGCGACCTCGCGGCGTGGGGGGCCGACTACTACGAGGAGATCGGCGTCTCGTTCGAGCTGCCCAACCACTACCTGCGGCTGACGGGCCTCGAGAACCTCGGCTACTTCCGGGCGCTGTACCGCGGCGAGACCCGCCGGCCGGAGGCGCTGCTCGAGCTGGTGGGGCTGGACGGCGACGGTCGGCGCCTCGTGGCCGAGTACTCCAAGGGGATGAAGACGCGGCTCGGGGTGGCGCGCGCGCTGCTGAACGACCCGCAGCTCATCTTCCTCGACGAGCCGACGGTGGGGCTCGACCCCGCCAGCGGGCGGGGCGTCAGGCGCCTCGTCCGGGAGCTGAAGCAGGCCGGGCGCACCGTGTTCCTGACGACCCACGACATGACGGTGGCCGACGAGCTGTGCGACCGCGTGGCGTTCATCGTCGACGGGGAGATACGCCTCGTCGACTCGCCGCGCGACCTGAAGCTGGCCCACGGCGCGCGGGCCGTCGCGGTCGAGTACGACCTCCGCGGCGAGCCCGGACGGCGGGAGTTCCCGCTCGACGGCCTCGGCGACGACGCCGAGTTCCTGGCCCTGCTGCGCGACGCGACCGTCCGCACGCTGCACACCCAGGAAGCCACGCTCGAGGACGTCTTCCTGCGCGTCACCGGCCAGAGCCTGCAGTGAGTCCCATGCACCGGCTGGCCGCGACCGTCCGCCTCGACCTCCGCCTGCAACTGCGGAACGGCTTCTACTACGCCGTGGCGTTCGTGCTGGCCTGCTGGTTCGTCGTCCTCACCCGGCTCCCCGACCTCGACTGGGGCTACGTGCTGCCCGCGGTGGTGTTCGGGAACCTGGTGATGGTGAACTTCTACTTCATCGCCGGGCTCGTCCTCCTCGAGAAGGGCGAGGGCACGCTGGAGGCCCAGGTGGTGACGCCGCTCGCCGACTGGGAGTACCTCGCCTCGAAGACGGGGACGCTGACCGCGCTCTCGCTCGTCGAGCAGGTCGTCATCGTGTGGTCGGCGTACGGCGGCGGCTTTGCGACCGTCCCGCTAATCGCGGGCATCGTACTGGCCGCCGTCCTCTACACCCTGGTCGGCTTCCTGCTCATCGCCCGCTATCGGTCGATCAACGAGTACATGTTCCCCTCGGTCTTCTTCACCATCGTCCTCTCGCTCCCGATGCTGCACTACTTCGGCTTCTGGGATACCTGGCTGCTATACCTACATCCCTTCACGGCGCCGCTCGTGCTGCTCGCGGGGGCGTTCCGCCCGATGCCGTCGTGGCAGTGGGTCTACGGCCTGCTCTACGCCGCAGCGTGGGCCGGCGTGCTGCTGATCGCCGCCCGGCGGACGTTCGACCGGTTCATCGTCGCACGCGGGGGAGGACGCTGATGCCGACGGCGGCCGCGGTGCTCCGCGCCCTCGGCCCGATCGACGCCAGGAGCGTCGCGCGGGACAGCATGCTGCGCTGGCTGGTGGCCACGCCCATCGCGTACGCGCTCGCCTTCCGGTGGGGCGTCCCCGTGCTCCGCGCCTGGCTCGACGAGCGCTACGCGTTCGACCTCGCGCCGTACTACCCGCTGGTGGCGAGCTTCCTCGTGCTGCTCACGCCGGCCCTCCTGGGCGCCGTGGTCGGGTTCCTCCTGCTCGATCAGCGGGACGACCGCACCCTCACCGCCCTCCAGGTCACGCCGCTCACGGTCGAGGGCTACCTCGCCTACCGCATCGCCGTCCCCGACGGTGGTGAGCGTGCCGGTCATGATGGCGTGCATCGCCATCTCGGACCTCGTGACGATGGGCGTCGTCCCGGCCTTCGCCGCCGCCGCCCAGGCCGCGCCCACCGCGCCGCTCTTCGCGCTGTTCGCGGCCGCGTTCGCCTCGAACAAGGTGCAGGGGTTCGCGCTGCTGAAGGGCGTCGGCGTGCTCACCTGGCCGCCGATCATCGCGTGGTTCGTGGCGTCGCCGTGGCAGGCGGCGTTCGGCCTCGACCCCCTCTACTGGCCCCTCAAGGTGTTCTGGATGATCGAGGCCGGCGAGCCCCGCGTCTGGCTCTACTTCCTCGCCGGCCTCGCCTACCAGGCGCTGCTGATCGCGCTCCTCGTCCGGCGCTTCAAGACCGTGATCGCCCGGTAGTCGGAAGTTCCGCTGGAACTTCCGGGTAGCGGTCACGGCCCGTCCGATCGGGGCGGCCGCCGCACCGACTGCCGAGTTTCGGTTCGGTCCGAACGCTGCCATCGGACTCGTTCCCGCGACCCTCGTGGCTGCCGGCCAAGCCGGCCGCTTCCCGGCTCCGTCCGGCCCGCGCAGCGTCAGTCGGCCGGACGCAGGACCCATTGGACCCCGGCAAGCACCACCGCCGCGTTCAGGCCCAGGTTCTCCCCCGCCGTGCCGGCGTTCGAGATGTGGTGGTTGCGCAGCTCGACGATCAGCCCCGGCCCCCGTCGCGGGACGGTCCGAAGGCCCACGCCGTAGACGATCTGGAAGTTGAAGACGCGGTCGATCTCGGCCACGTCGAGCGATGTCCACAGCAGTCCGGCAGCGCCGGCGAGATACGGCGTCCATCGCCGGTCCCGCCAGACGTGATAGCGGCCGCCCAGACCGGCCAGCCCGCCGCTGACGGCCGGGGCCGGGCGGTCGTACCACAGCAGCGTGGCCTCGCCATACAGCTCCAGGTGGTCGGTGACGAACCGGCCGAGCTGCGGATGGAAGGCCGCGAAGCGGACGCCGCTCTCCGTCTTCCCCCAACCGGGAACGCCGTACCGCCAAGCGTGGCCCCAGCCGCCCGACAGTCCCCGCGTCCAATAACCGGCGCCCAGACGGGGCTGCTGGGCGGCGGCCGAAACGGGCAGCAACGCCGCTAGAAGGACGCCGGCAAGCGCGCGCCCGGGGGAAGCGTGATGAGACGCCATGGGTCCTCATGATAGAGCGGCGGCGACGTTCCGACCCGAGCCGCTGCCTCGGACCGACACCCACCGCCGCGCCCGCGCGAGAACCCCGGCTGCGGCAGGGGCGTCAGCGGCCTGCAATCGCGGCCGGCCCCGGCCGGCACCGTGCTACGATGCGGCCAGGAGCCCAATCTCGGTCACTGCTCCGAAACCCCAAGCGACATGAACGCCGACGCGCGGCTCGACACCTTCGTTCCGGAACCGTTCAGGCACCTGGAGGCTCCCGCCCGTGACCTGCCGCGGCTCGCGAAGGACCCGTCGGCCATGAGGGCGATCGGGGCCGCCGTGGGGCAGGTGCCGACCCGCCATCGGCTGTTGCTCGGAGACGCCAGACACGCCGTCCTGCCCCCGGAGTCGATACACCTCGTGGTCACGTCGCCGCCGTACTGGACCCTCAAACAGTACCGGCGCGGCGCCGGCCAGCTCGGCTGGATCGCCGACTACGACGAGTTCCTCGATCAACTGGATGAAGTCTGGCGCCGGTGTCACGGCGCGCTCGTGCCCGGCGGGCGGCTCGTTTGCGTCGTCGGTGACGTCTGTCTGTCCCGACGACGGAACAGCGGCCGCCATACCGTCGTTCCCCTGCACGCCTCCATCCAGGACCGCTGCCGGGCCCTCGGATTCGACAACTTGGCGCCGATCATCTGGCACAAGATCGCCAACGCCGCGCACGAGGTGGAGGGGGGAACCGGCGGCTTCCTCGGCAAGCCCTACGAGCCCAACGCCGTGATCAAGAACGATATCGAGTTCATCCTGATGCAGCGGAAGCCGGGCGGCTACCGCCGGCCGAGCCTGGCCGCGCGAACACTCAGCCTGCTGCCGGAGGCGAGCTTCAAGCGATTGTTCCGGCAGGTCTGGACCGACATCGCCGGCTCGTCGACGCGGGACCACCCCGCGCCGTATCCCGTCGCACTCGCCGACCGCCTCATCAGGATGTTCAGCTTCGTGGGCGACTCGGTGCTCGATCCCTTCACCGGAACCGCGTCGACCCAGGTCGCCGCCGCCGCGTGCGGCCGCAACAGCGTCGGCATCGAGGTCGACCCCGTGTACTACGACAAGGCGCTGACCCGGCTGCGGAACGAAACGGCCAGCCTGCTGACCACCGCCGACGTGAGCGCCGGCGGGATCGACGCGGAACCCGGATTGCCCGCCCCGGCGCAGGTGGTCTCCGCATGATTGGCGCTCAGGACGCCGTCGACGCCCTCTACCGGACGGCCGTCGCCGAGGCGAAGAAGACCTCAGCCTCGCGGCTCGACGTGCTGGCGGACTTCTGCGTACAGGAACTGGCGCGCCGCGGCCTGGAGAACGTCCAGAAGGAGGCGTCGATTCCCGGGGCCGGCCGCGACAAGAAATGGGACGTCGCGTGGCGCTACGATGGCAAGTACCGGCTGGGAATCTCCCTGAAGTCGCTGTTGAGGAATCTCGGCGGTACGGTTCCCAACCGAATCGACGACCTGATCGGCGAGGTCGCGAACGCCCAGCTTCATTCGCCCGAGATCGTGATCGGCTACATCATGATCTTCAACGTCGCGGAAGACGGCTTCTCTCAGAAGCACGGATCGACGTGGTGCGATCTCTTTCGCGAACGCGCGACCTCCCTGTCCGGCCGCAGGCCGCCTTCGTGGACCACCGGCACCGTGGAGGATTTCGTGCTGGTGGAGGTGGACTTCAGCTCGGGTTCGTCGATTCTAGCGACCTCGCAACCGTTCGATGCGTTCTTCGGCAACCTCGTCGACCACCTTATGGCGAGAAACCCCAACGCCGTCTCGTCCCGGCCCGAGGACGGCACCGCGTTCAAGTCAGATAAGGCGGCACCTCGGTCACTGTCCTGACCCACCAATCGCCGGCTGGCGGTTCCGCTCGGCACCCAACCGACCCCGCCGGGGCGTGTGTGCACGTTCTACGGCGCAGACTGGCGCGCAACCACCGCGGGCACCCGCACGAGGACGTAGGTGACGTGCCCGCCCTCCGGCACGAGGTAGCCGTGCGGCATGCGGGCGGGGATGTGCAGGACGTCGCCGGCCGCCACCGGGTGGCGCGTCCCCCCGGCGATGCCGGACCCGCGGCTCCCGTCGCGGTCGAGCATCCGGCCGCCCGCGAGCACCCCGCCCCCGCCGCTCGTCACGAAGACCACGTCGATGATGTCGTCGTGGATCTCGGGCACCCCGTCGGCGTCGCGGTGGATGTGGCGGAAGCGGTGCGACCGGGTGGGGCTGCCGTAGTCGGCGAGGGTCTCCCGGGCCGAGCGGTCGGGGCCGACGCGCCGGTCGAGATCGGCGCGGCGCCGGTCGAGCTCGCGCGCCCGCCACAGGGCGAACCCGGGCGGCTCGAAGTCGAGGGCGGGAGCGTCGGCGGGCACGGCGCGCTCGCCGGCGAGGGCCGGCAGCCGTACCAGCACGTAGGTCACGTGCCCGCCCTCCGGCACGAGGTAGCGGTGCGGGGTGTCGGCGGGAATGTGCGCGATGTCCCCGCGGGCCATGGGATAGTGCACGCCGCCCGCGATGCCGGTCCCCCGGTACTCGCCGTCGCGGCCGGTCCGGCCGACGAGCTCGCCGCCCACGACCAGGGTCGCGGCCCCGCTCTGGATGAGGACCACGTCCTCGATGCGCGCGTGCTGCTCGGGGAAGCCGTCGGCCTCGCGGCGGATGAACCGGAACCGGTGGGACCCGCCGACCTCGTAGTCGGCCAGCGTCTCGCGCGCCGACCCGTCGGGCCGGATCGCCTCCGACAGGGCGCCGTTGCGCCGCTCCAGCTCGGCCGCACTCCAGCGCACGAAGCCGGGTGGGCCCGCCTGCACGGCCGGCAACGAGACGACGGCGAGGGCAAACAGCGGTGCGATAACGGCCATCTGCGGGCTCCTCTCTCGTGCGTCCGATCGTAGTGCATCTCCTGGGCCGCGTACGCGAAGCCGTCGACCAACCGGACGGGGCGGAGCCGATCGCGGAGCCGTCGTTGAACCTGGATGACGTGCTGAACTACACGCCGGACGAACGCGGGCGGGGCGGCGGAGCCGATCGTGGAGCCGCCGTTGAACCGGGCTCCGGGAACCGGCGCGGCGGGCGCTCGCGCGAGCCGGAGCACGGCGACCTGCGGGACGGCGGCGGCGCGGGTCAGGCCTCGGACGGACGCTCGCGCCCGTGCAGGCGGTCGGCGTGGTGATGCTCGCTGCAGTGGTCCGGCGACTGCTCGACCTGGATGGTGACGTGGTGGATGCCGAAGTCGCGGGACGCGACCGCCCGCAGGCGGCGCAGCACCGGCTCGAGGCGGCCGCCCGGGTAGTCGGGGTCGACCACGACGTGGGCGGCGAGGGCGTCGTAGCCCTCGGCGATGGTCCACACGTGCATGTCGTGGACCTCGACCACGCCCTCCACCCCTTCCAGCTCGCGGCAGAGACGCGACACGTCGACATGGTCGGGAGCGCCCTCGAGCAGGACGTGGACGACCTTGGCGAGGAGGCGCCACGTGCTCAGCAGGATCAGAACGCCGATGATCACGCTGAGGATCGGATCGGCGAGGGTCCACCCGAAGGCCCACACGAGGACGCCCGACACGACGACGCCGACCGAGCCCAGCAGGTCGGCCATCACGTGCCGGAAGGCGCCCTCGACGTTGACGCTGTGTCCCGCGGAGCCCCGGAGAATCCAGGCCGCGAGGACGTTGACGGCGAGGCCGACGGCCCCGACGGACAGCATCAGCCCGCCGTCTACGTCGGGCACGTCCCGGAAGCGGTGCCACGCCTCGACCATCACCCAGGCCGCGACGAGCCACAGCGTCAGCGCGTTGACGAGGGCGGCCAGAATCTCGATGCGGTGATGGCCGAAGGTGTGCCGCGCCGACGGCGGCCGCTCCGCGAAATGCATGGCGAGCAGCGCGAGGCCGATCGACGCGGCGTCGGTCAGCATGTGGCCGGCGTCGGCGAGGAGGGCGAGGCTGCCCGAGAGGATGCCCCCGGCGACCTCGGCGGCCATGTAGCCGGTGACGAGGACGAGCGCGGCGACCAGGCTCCGCCGGCTCTTCCCGCGCAGCTCCCGGGAATGGTCGTGACCGCCGGCGCCGTGCTGCGCATGCGCGTGCGCCGAGCCGGCGGGCGAATCTGCCGCGTGGGGGTGATGGGAACTCATGCGACGACGGCCGTTCTCGGCGGGACACTCGCTGAAGGGCCGTCCGACTGTATTGTCGGTCGCCCGCGACCACGTCAATCAATCCCGAACTTCGCCCGTCACGTCCGCGGTCGCGCCGACGACCCGGCAGCCGGCGGACCCAGTCGGACTAATCGACCCGGCAACCGCACCCGTCGCGGACGGCGCTGGCCCTCCACGGGATCATGATGGGCGCGATAGCGCAAGGAGACGCCATGACCTCGACCTGGACATCGCCCGCACGCGTCGCCGCCGCCCGCTCGATCCATCCTGCCGACGGGCCCGACCCTTCGGAGGACAGCGGCGCGGTCATGCACCGCCGACGTCCCTGAATTCGTGCGCTGTTCGCCGCGCCCCTCGTCGTCCTGCTCGCGGCCGGCAGTCGCGCCGGCGCAGATAACGCGCATCGACCTGCCCGTCGTCGAATCGCCGGCCCTCGGGGGCGAGTCCTACGGCGAGGTCGGCCGCTACGAGCGCCTGCGCGGCGTGGTCACCGGCGAGGTGGACCCGGACGATCCACGGCACCGGCACATCGTCAATCTCGACCGCGCCCCCCGCAACGAGCGGGGCCGGGTCGAGTACCGCGCCACCGTCGAGATCTACCGGCCCGTCGACATGACCCGGTGGAACCGGGCCGTCTACCACACCGTCCCGAACCGGGGCGGGGCCGGCGCGGCCGAGCGCGCCCTCCTCGAGCGCGGGTTCGCGCTGGTCCGCGTGGGGTGGCAGGGCGACATCGCGCCGACGGACACGAACATCGTGGCCGAGCTGCCCGTCGCCGCCCTGGCCGACGGCTCCCCCATCGTCGGCGCGGCCCTCGAAGAGATGATCTTCGACGACGACGCGTCGCGGTCCCGCTACCGCCTGACCTATCCGACGGCCTCGCGCGAGCCGTCGGGCGGCATGCTCTCGGTCCGGGCCACCCAGACCGGCCGGCGGCAGGCGCCCCCGGACCTCGCCTGGAACTGGGTGAGCGACACCGAGATCGAGGTCGCGCGGCCCGCCGGGTTCGACGGCGGGGCCATCTACGAGTTCATCTACCAGGCGAAGGACCCCATCGTGCTGGGCCTCGGGTTCGCGGCGATGCGCGACGCCATCTCGTTCCTGCGCTACGAAGCGGCCGACGCCGCCGCCAATCCGAACCCGCTGGCGGAGACCGGGCCGCCCCGCACGGCGATCTCGATCGGCATCTCCCAGAGCGGACGCATGCTGCGCGACTTCCTGTACCAGGGCTTCAACGAGGACGTCGAGGGCCGCATCGTGTTCGACGGCATGCATCCCAACATCGCGGGGTCGCGGAAGACGTTCACCAACTACCAGTTCGGCCAGCCGGGGCGCTGGCAGAAGCAGCACGAGGACCACGTCTATCCCGGCGACCAGTTCCCGTTCACCTACGCCACCCTGACCGACCCGATCAGCGGCCGGACCGACGGCCTGCAGGAGCGGTGCGCGGCGTCGGACACCTGCCCGAAGATCGTCCACAGCGACAGCGAGGCGGAGCTCTGGCAGGCGCGGGCGTCCCTCGTGGTCACCGACCCCGCGGGCGGGCCCATCGAGCTGCCGGACAACGTGCGCGTGTACCTGTTCGCCGGCACCCAGCACGGCGGCGGCCCCGGCGTGCACGTAGGGAGGCCGAGCGCGGGCCTCTGCCAGAACCTGAGCAACCCGCTGGCCCTGGCCCAGGTGCGCACCGCCCTCAGCCTCGCCCTGCACGACTGGGTGACGAAGGGCGTCGCGCCGCCCGAGAGCCGCTTCCCCACCGCCGGCGGCGGGCTCGTCCCCGCGTCCGCCGTCGACTTCCCGGCCATTCCCGGGGTGACCTGGTCGGGGTCGTACAACCCGCTGCGCCTCGCCGACCACAGGTCGCTGCCCCCGATGCGGGGCGACGCCTACGCGGTCCTCGTCGGCCGCACCGACGCCGACGGCAACATGGTCGACGGCGTCCGGCACCCCAATCTCGCCGCGCCCATCGGCACCTTCACGGGCTGGAACCTGCGGCGGGAGGGGTTCGCGGAGGGGGCCCAGTGCCGGGGCACGGGGTCGTTCATCCCGTTCGCGGCCACCCGGGCGGAACGCGAGTCGTCCGGCGATCCCCGGCCGTCGCTCGAAGAGCGCTACGCGGACCACACGGCCTACGTACGCGCGGTCGGCGAGGCGGCGGAGGCCCTGGTCGAGGACCGGCTGCTCCTGCCGGAGGACGCGGACGAGATCGTTTCACGCGCGCGCCGGAGCCGGGGCGGAACGGCGGGGACCATCAACGATGACGGCGCCGTTCACTGAAATCCCCACGGGCTGGTGCGTACGGCCGCTCCGTGGGATACGCTTGAATGGATGGAGATTTTCATCGCGACTACCGCCGCCATCGCTGCCGTTGGTGCCGTTGTCGGTGCCGTGGCCGGCTTGTACTCGGCTGTCGGCGTGCATCGCGTCGAGCGGAAGTTAGACACGCTGACCGGCCGCGTTGACGAACAAGGCGAAACCCTGCGGTCACACGTCAACACGCCCGGACTGCACCGGACCGCCTGAGCGGCCCCGGCGCTGTCGCGTGGCCAAAAACCGCGTTCGTCCGTCCTGAGCGAACGTCGCCGGCCTGAGCGGATTCAGGCGCAAACGGGACCCGGGTCGATCCGCCGCGTCAGGCCGGCGGCAGCCCCGCCAGCACCTCCCGGATCGCGGGCGGGGCGCGGGCGCTGCCGGTTGCTCTCCACACGCCCGGACTGCACCGGACCGCCTGAGCGGCCCCGGCGCTGTCGCGTGGCCAAAAACCGCGTTCGTCCGTCCTGAGCGAACGTCGCCGGCCTGAGCGGATTCAGGCGCAAACGGGACCCGGGTCGTCGCCGCCATGGGTCCCTCCGCTGGAATGATCCGCCGCGTCAGGCCGGCGGCAGCCCCGCCAGCACCTCCCGGATCGGCAAGCCGGCGGCCAAGTGGTTAAACTTGAGCGGTGTCATCGCCGCGTTCTCCGGCCACCGGGCCGGCGCAGTACGACAGCTTCGCCGACATCTACGGGGTCTGGACGGAGACCGCGCCGGCCGCCCAGTCGAACCGGCAGTTCTACGTAGACGCGTATCTCGCCGCCGGAGGACCGGTGGTTGAGCTCGGCGTCGGCGACGGGCGCATCGCGGTGGAAGCGGCCGCGCGGGGGTGCCGGGTGACCGGCGTAGACGCCTCACCGGTCATGCTGCGGCGGTGCCGGCGGCGCGCCGAGGAGGCGGGCGTGGGCGATCGCATCGAGCTGCTGCAATCGGACTTCCGCACGTTCCGAATCGACGAGCCGGCCGCGCTCGTCACCCTGCCGTACCATAGCATCGGACACCTGACAAGCACGCGGGCCAAGCAGGAGGCGGTGCGCCGGGTCTTCAGCCAGCTCAGGCCGGGGGGGCGGTTCATCTTCGACGACTTCGTGATGACCCCCGCCACGGCGGCCCGGATGCGTCAGGTGCAGCTCCGCGCCGCCTACCCGTCGGCGGCCGGCACGGATATCCTGTTGTGGGTCACCTCGCGCGTCGATGAGAAGGCCCAGTCGATCGAGGTCGTCACCTGGGAGGACCACTTCACGGCTGACGGCCGGCCTGAATGGCGGCGCTACCGGCGGCTCGGGCTGAGCTGGTTGGACCCGGATCAGGCCCGGTCGTTGCTGGTCGGCGCGGGATTCACGATCGACGCCTGTCTCGGCAGCTTCGACGGGACGCCGTTCGCGACGGACACGGCGGTCGAACAAATCTGGATTGCCCGCAAGCCGGGTTAGGGAGTCTGCGCCGCTGACCGGTGCAGGCACCGTCGGGAGCACAGCGCCGGGTGGAGGCGAACGTTGCGGGGATCCTGTCGGGCGCACCGGCCGGGAAGCCCCACGAGCAACGCCGGGGCCGCGTCGCCCGCGATCCCCCGGCCGGTCAGAAGGGCGGCGGGTTGCGGCGCCGGGGGACGACGCGGGACGACGCGGGTTGACGCGGGTTGACGCGGGTTATAGGCGGGATGCATCGCGGCTCGAGGACGGCGGAGCCCCCCGCGGCGGGGCGCGAGGACCGGGAGCATGATCGGAACCGCGGGACTGAAGAACCTGGAAGTGGCCGGCATCGTCGGCGTCTACCCGCACGAGCGGGAGCGCCCCCAGCCGGTCTTCTTCGACGTCGAGGTCGACTACGACCTCGCGCCCGCCGCGCGGTCGGACGCGCTGGCCGACGCCGTCGACTACGACGGCATCGCCGCCGCCGTCGGCGACCTCGTCCGGCGGCGGCGGTTCGCGCTCCTCGAGGCCCTGGCGGAGGAGGCGGCGGCACTGCTCCTCGACCGTATCGGCCGCGCGCGGCGCGTCCGGCTGGAGGTGCGCAAGCCCCAGGCGGTCCCCGCCGCCGCCTGCGCCTTCGTCCGAGTGGAGCGCGCCCGCCCGTGAGCCCCGAACGGGACGCGCCGGTCGCGGTGGTGACGGGCGGCGCGCGCCGCCTCGGGCGCCGTCTTTGCTCGACGCTCGCAGCGCGGGGGTACGACCTCGTGGTGCTCTACCGCACGTCGGAGGGGGACGCGCGGTCGCTGGTGCGCGAGATCGAGGCGGCGGGACGCCGCGCTCGCGCGCTCGCCGCCGACATCGGCGTCGAGCGCGACGTTGCCGCAGTCTTCGACGAGGTCGCGGCGGCGGAGGGCCGCGTCGACCTACTCGTGAACAACGTCGGCAACTACAACCCGCAGCCGGTGACCCGGCTCGACCCCGCGGTATGGGACGCGACCCTCGCCGCGAACCTGTCGGGCGCGTTCTACTGCTGCCACCACGCCCTGCGCCTCATGCCCGAGGGCGGCAACATCGTCAGCATCGGCATGGCCGGCCTCGAGGGCATCCGCGCCAACGTCCACGGCGCCGACTACTACGTCAGCAAGACCGGGCTCCTCGTCCTGACCCGGGCCCTCGCGAAGGCGCATGCGGGCCGGCGCATCCGCGTGAACATGGTCTCGCCGGGACAGCTCGATAACTCCGTCGACCTGCCCCCGCCCCGACGCCATCGGCAAGTGGGTCCCCCTGGGACGCGCGGGCCGGCTCGACGACGTCGCGCAGGCCGTCGAGTACCTGCTCGACGCGTCCTACGTGACCGGCGTGAACATCGACGTCTCCGGCGGATACCGGCTGTGACGGGGTCGACTCCCCTGACCGCGACGGCGCTCCGCCCGCTGTGGGACCGGGCATCGGAGTGGAAACACCGGCTGCGCATGATTCGCGGGGCGCGGCGGTTCCTGTACCCTGTCCACCTACTACCTGGAGTACGACGAGTACGGCGCCGAGC
>CAXXTG010000033.1:0-5618 GCA_963666855.2 Vicinamibacterales bacterium | reverse complement strand
CCGTGTAGCGGCGTGCGGGGTCGCGGTGCAGCAGCCGCCTCGCGTAGCGGTCGGGGCGGGTGCGCCGGAAACGCGCGTCGAGTTGGAGCCGCCCGGGCGCGTTCTCGATCTCGTGCTGCACCGCCAGGGTCACGGCCTCGACATCCCCGACGCTGACGGCGGCGTCGAGCCGCCGCACGAACTCGTCTGCTCCCATGACGCTCATTGCCGACCTCCGTCGAGAGTCGCGGCACCCCGCCCGGTCCGTCGAGTCCGGGGCGGGGCTTGCACCGCGGTTCAGCTTGCAGTCTAACCGACGCGGCTGGTCACCGCAGCACGTCGCTCTCCTCGGCCAGCCGGACGAGCACCTCGGCGTCCTCGGCCAGCAGGAAGCGGCGGGCGACCGACTCGTCGGCGGCCTGCCGCACCGCGGCGACGAAACCGGCGTGGTCGCCGTACCGCTCCTCCAGCGACGGGCGCGGGTCGCCGCTGGCCAGCCGCTCGGCTCGGGTCCGGGCGAAGGGGAAGAACGCCCCCGTCAGCGAGCACAGGTCGCGGCCGCGGGGGCCGGGGGCCATCAGGTTCCAGCCGGTGTTGGTGCCGACGGGCGCGGCGATGTCCACGGTGTGGATGCCGGCGACGTCGTGCCCGTCGCGGTCCGTCGTCGGCACGAGCACCTGGTACGACCCGCCGCGCGTCGGCGGCAGCACCGTCTGCCGGCCGCCCCCGGAGCCGAACGTGGGGCCGAAGCCGAGCGCGTCGAGCCCGTTCACCCGCGTCGGGAACGCGACGCCGGGAATGGCGGGGAACGTCCGCGCCACCTCGTCCACCGTGGCCAGCGTGCCCCGGCGCACGTCGGGGTAGCTGCTCGGGGGCGGCTCGATGCCGCGGTCGGCCCAGTCGTCGAGGGCCACGAGGAGCGCGCGCATCGCCGGCGCCGCGCTCCGGTAGGTGTTCGTCGGGTACGCGCAGGCGCCGAGGTCGGTGGGCCTCGCCCCGACCCCCGCCGCCCCGCCGTGGGGGTGGCTGGCGAGCAGGTAGAAGCGGACGTTGTCGGGCACCGGCACCGGGTCGCCGTGCCCGTCGTGGACGTTCAGCGACGCCTTCATCTGCCAGAACTCGTTGCTCGTGTCGACGTGGAAGACGAGCGGGTCGGTGGCGGGCCGCTTGAGGATGCCGTCGCGCACGTTCGTCACCGGGTCGGTGGTCACCGCGTAGGTCAGCGGCGCGACCGACTGCGACGTGAAGTCGGGGGTCCGGTCCTGGCGCGAGTAGATGTTGGGGTCGGCGAACTCGACGTTCGCGAACAGCCGGTGCGAGCCCGGGATGTGGATGCGGACCGCGTCGAACACCCGCCGGTGCGCCTCGTCCTCGTTGAAGCCGAGGTAGAGCCAGTCGCGCAGGTACATGCCCGTCGACGAGATGCCGAGCCCGTAGGCGCGGCGGACGCCGGCGGCGCCGGTGCCCGCGGCGAGGGGGTTCGGCGTCCCCGCGTCGTCGGCCGCCTCGTAGCGGAGGAACGAGGCGACGTCCCGGGTCACGGCGTAGCCGAGGCCCATGACCCACGGGTTCTTCGCGGGGTAGATCAGCTCGTACACCTTGTCGGGGTCGAACCCGTCGAAGAGGCAGATGTCGGTGGTCGAGGGCGCGAGCGACGCCTCGCCCGACGGGCACGTCCCGAACGCCCAGCCGTCGGCGGGGACCGGCCGGCGCCCGCCGTCGATGGCGTCGCGGACGGTGAGCGTCGAGTGCGCGGTGTCGGTGTCGGCCGTCTCGTAGCTCACGAAGCGGTCGTTCCCCTTGAGGGGCAGCGTGTGGACGCGGGCGCCGTCCGCGGACCGCTGCGTCGGGTCGGACGGGTACTCGATGCGGATGCGCGAGACGATGGGGCTGCCGTCGGCCTGCGCCGCGACCGGCAGGTTGGCCCCGAGCCGCGTCGCCGTCGTCACGACGTCGCCGGCCCAGCCCGCGTCCACCAGGGTGTAGCCGAGGCGGAAGAACAGCCCGTCGTCGGCGTCGGGGCCCGTCGGGGGGAAGGTATGGAAGCCGAGTTCGATGGCGTTCCCGCGGTTGTTGATGCCGTACAGCAGCTTCCGGTTGCCGCGCGCCATGTCGACCGGCTTGACGATGAAGAACGGCGCGCTGAACTCGACCATCCCCCGGTCGTTGCGCGGCGCGCGGTCGAGGTTGACGATTACCGCGTTCAGCGGATCGGCGGGGTCGACCTCCATGTGCACGGTGCCGTCGAGGCGTTCGAACGGACCGGCGTCGCCGAACGCCTGTCCGCCCGCGTACGGCGTCGTCCGCTCGACGACGATCCGGACTACCCGCGCGTCCGCCGCCGGGGCGGCCAGGGCGGCCAGCAGACCGCCCAGAACCACCAGTGTGAATGTTCGTGTCATCGCTGCGCCCTCCATGCCCGTCAGGGCCTTGCGCGATACCGGGTTTCGGTGCAACTGCTGAAGTCGATGACCCCCGCCATCTCTTGCTGCATGGCGCGGAACTCCTCGTCGCCCATCAATATCTCGTTGAAGATCTGGCGCATGTCCTCGTCGGCGTGCCGTTCGCTGACGAGGAGCTGGTTGACGGGCCGCTCGATGTTCTGAAAGCCCGTCATCCACCGGCCGGTCCTCGCCGACATCTCCACGCCGGGGTACTGTCCCCCGACGAGGTCGACCATCTCACGCGCCAAAGTCTCGGCGGCCGCCTCCCGGCCCGGCACGATGTTGCAGACGCGCTGGAAGACCATCGGGGGTTCGTCTTGACGGGCAGCCCCTCCCCGAACGGTGCTGGCGACGCCGAGCAGCAGGATGCCGATGATGACGGTCTTCATGATGGTGTTCCCTTGCGTGATCACGACCAGACCACTGAGCGCGAGGGTATCTTGCGATCCAATGGGGGGCGGCGTCGCAATCGTCATCCCGCGGAGGATTGCCTGCACGACCGTTCAATCTGCCAGTCTGCGCGCGGACGGCGCCGCCGCCGGTCGGCGCACAGGCTACGGCAGCGCCAGCGCGACGAGCTGCTCGCGGGCGTCCCCGCCGCCGACGGCGAGGACGATGTACTGCCGGCCGTCGGCCAGGTAGCTGATGGGCGCCGACGACGACCGGGCGGGCAGCGCCATCTCGAACACCTCGTAGCCGGCGTCCTTGTCGAACGCGCGCAAGTGGTTCGATTCGATGCCCTGGCCGATGAAGAGCAGGGTCTTCGTCAGCAGCGGCCCGCCGCTCTTCTCGTAGTTGCCGAGGGGCGGCAGGTCCATGCCCCGCAGCGCCTCGTGGTCGCGGGGGCCGTCGCCCAGGGGCACGCTCCACAGCTTCTCGCCCGCGTTCATGTCGAGGGCCGCGAGCTGCGAGTAGGGCGGCTTGAAGAGGGGGAGGCCCCGCGGGCCCGGCAGGTTGCTCACCCGCGGCCGGATCGTCAGGTCGGACCGCGCGGGGTCGCCCGGCTCGAGCACCACGAACGAGAAGTGGGCCCAGCTCGGCACGTAGAGGCGGCCGGTCTCGGGGTCGAAGGCGGCGCCCCACCAGTTGGCGCCCCCGCTCCAGCCCGGCCGCACGATGTTGCCGCCCAGGGCCGGCGGCGTGTAGAGGGGGCCGGCGGTGTGCCTCTCGTAGATCGCCAGCGCCTCGGCCCGCAGCTCGTCGGTGAAGTCGATCAGGTCGTCCTCGAGCGACCCGTTGGTCAGGTAGAGCGGCGGCTTCGTCGGGTACGGCTGCGTCGGCGAGGTGCGCTCGCCGGGCACCGTCGACGGCGGGACGGGCCGCTCCTCGATGGGCCACACCGGCTCGCCGGTGGCCCGGTCGAAGACGAACGTGAACCCCTGCTTGGTGATCTGGGCGACCGCCGCGATCTCGCGCCCGTCGACGGTGATGTCGATCAGGTTCGGGGCCGCGGGCAGGTCGTAGTCCCACACCGCGTGGTGCACGAACTGGAAGTGCCACACCCGCTCGCCGGTCTCGGCGTCCAGGCAGACGAGCGAGTTGGCGAACAGGTTGTCGCCGGGGCGGTGGCCGCCGTAGTAGTCGGTCACCGGCGAGCCGACGGGCAGGTAGACGTAGCCCAGCTCGGGGTCGGCGCTCATGTTCGACCACACGTTGGCCCCGCCCGCCCACTTCCACGAGTCGTTGCCCCAGGTCTCGTGGCCGAACTCGCCGGGCTGGGGAATGGTGTGGAAGATCCACTTCATCCCGCCGGTGCGCACGTCGTAGCCGCGGACGTGCCCCGGCGGCGCCTCCTTGCGGCCCGTGCCCTCGGTGATGGCGGAGCCGACGACGACGGTGTCGCCGGCCACGAGGGGGGCCGAGCTGACCGCGTACTGGCTGGTGTCGATGATGCGGCCGAGCCCCCGCGTCAGGTCGACCCGACCGTTCACGCCGAAGTCGGGGTCGGGCTCGCCGGTCTTCGCGTCGACCGAGACCAGCCACGTCCGCCCGCCGGCGTAGAGCAGCCGGGCGTCCTCGCCGTCCGACCAGTACGCGAGCCCGCGCGACAGGAAGCCGTGCACGGCGGGGCGGCCGTCGAGGTAGAGGCCGGGGTCGTAGCTCCAGAGGGTCTCGCCGGTCGTCGGGTCGACCGCCGCGACCTGGCCGAGGTTGGTGGTGGTGTAGAGCACGCCGTCGACCACAAGCGGGGTGACCTCGTAGGCGTAGGTGCGGAACCGGCGCCCTTCGCCGATGACGGGGTTCTCCGCCCGCAGCTTCTCGTCGACGGACGTCCAGGTCCAGGCGATCTGGAGCTCGTCGACGTTGTCCGCGGTGATCTGGTCGAGGGGCGTGTACTTCGTGTGGCCGGGGTCGCCCCCGTAGAAGCGCCACTCCGTCGGGTCGGCGCCGGCCTGGGCCCGCGCCTCCGGCGGCCCCGCCGCCGCGACCGTCAACAGCAGCATTCCGATTAGGCCGCGTGCCGCCGCTCGAGCGTCGAACCCCTGCATGCTCAATCCTCCTGATGTTCCGCGGATACGATCTTACGTCAGCCGGGAGCGGGGCTTCGGAGGGATCGAGCTCGTCGCCACGCGGACCCGCCATTGCGAGGGGCACGGTTCGAAGACATGACCGATGTCGGGCAGACTTCCCGAATGGCTGATCGAGGGCCTCGCCGACGCTCGCGCGGCCTCGACCCGACAACGCGGGAACGCCGTGCGGGCATGGCGCGGCTGATCGCCCTCGGCGCGCTCGCGGCGCTGAGCGCGTGCGGCGGCAACCCGACCGGACCGGGACCGATCGACCCGACCGGAGGCACAGGAGACCGGCAGGTCTGGCGCGGGCTCACCGTCGCCGACGAGGACCGGTGCTCGCCCTACGACGCGGACGACTACCGCCATCGCGCGTCGGTCGAGGACGACGTCGTCGCCCGGCTCGGCGGGATTTTCAGCCCCTATACCTGCGAGGTCTTCGCCTCGACCCGCGAGACCGACGTCGATCACGTCGTCGCCCGCTCGGAGGCCCACGACAGCGGGCTCTGCGCCGCCGACGCCGCCACGAGGGCGCGGTTCGCGGCCGACCTCCGGAACCTCACGCTGGCCGCGCCCGCCCTCAACCGGCACGAGAAGAGCGGCAAGGACGCGGCCGACTGGGTGCCCGAGCGCAACCGGTGCTGGTTCGCGCAGACCGTCGTCGACGTGCGCCGCGGCTACGGCC
>CAXXTG010000032.1:0-19414 GCA_963666855.2 Vicinamibacterales bacterium | reverse complement strand
CCCGCCGCCCGGAGCGTCCCCGGCTGGACGAGGTCGGCCACGACGTCGCCGCGGTCCACGGTCCACGCCAGCGCGGCATCGTCGCCCGGCGCGGCCCGCGTCGCCAGCAGCGCGACCGCGCAGACCGCCCCCACGCCGACGACGCCGAACGCCCGCCGCCGAATCGGGGCCATACGCGACTCTACCGCACGTCCGCGCGGACGTCGAGTGTGCCGAGCGCGGCGCGCAGGGCGAGCCGGGCGACGGCCAGGTCCGCCAGCACCGCGAGCCGGCGGGTGGTCGCGTTCAACAGGGCCGCCTGCGCGTTGACCACGTCGAGGTTGTTGGACAGCCCCCGCTGGAACCTCAGGTCGGCCAGCTCCACCTCGCGCTCCGCGAACTCCACCGTCACCGCCGCGTTCTCGAGCCGGTTGGCGAGCCGCTGCTGCAGACGGAGCGCCCGCCGGGCCTCCTGCGCGATGCGCCGCCGCAGGGTGTCGCGGGCGCGGACGCGGCGGTTGCGCTCGATCGCCGCGGTCCGGACCCCCGCGGCCTCCGCGGTACGGTCCAGCGGCGTCGAGACCGAAAAGAAGGTGACCGGCTCGAAGCGGTCGACGCCGAAGGCGCCCCGCAGGTTGTCGGCGGTCTCGCGACGCGTCAGCGCCAGACTCACGTCGACCTGGGGGAGCATCTGGTGGCGCGCGTAGCCGACTTCGCGCTCGGCCTGATCGACCGCGGCGTCGGCGTCGAGAAGCTCGATCCGATTCTCCAGCGCCGTCGCCACCGCGACGTCCGGGGCCAGCGGTTCGGCCCGGGCCTCGATCGCCGCGGCGACGCGGAAGTCGTAGTCGATGTCGCGGTCCATGAGGAAACGCAGTTGGTCCTTCAGGTCCTCGGCCACGCCCTCGACGTCGAAGCGCTGCGCTTCGGCTTCGGCCACGAGCTGCCGCGCCCGGAACACGTCCAACTGCGACACCAGGTTGGCCTGCAGCTTGGCCTCGGAGGCGGCCAGCAACCGCCGCGCGTTCGCCAGCGCGGCGCGGGCCGCGACGGCCAGCTCGCGCTGGGCGATCAGGCGGTAGTAGGTCCCCGCGACGTCGATGGCGAGCTGCTGCTCCGCGAGCAGGTGCTGGCGTTCCGTGCTCGCGATCTGATGGTCGGCCCGGTCGATCTGCCGACGTCCCACGGCCGCGCCGAAGCCCCGGAGCAGCGATTGACTGACGAGCAGCGTCGTGTCGGCCGCGTAGAAGCTGCCGATCTGGTTGCGGAACGTCGACGCCCCGACGTCCATCCGGACCTCGGTTCCCGTCGTGAACCGTTTCGACGCCCCGAGGCCGTACGTCTGGTTGCGGACGTCGGACTGCCCGAACGAGCCGAGAACGTTGGGCGTGACCCGGGTCCCGAACGCGGACTCGGCCACGGTGCGGCCGAGCCGGGCCTGCTCGATGGTCTCCCGGGAGCTCGACATCCGGTCGTTGCTGGCCAGCGCCGCCAGCACCGCCTCGCGCAGGGTCAGCAGCGGCGCGGGGTCCTGGGCGCGAAGGTCGACCGCCGCCAGCGACAGCAGCCCCGCGCACGACAGCGCCGCCGCGGTTCGACCATGATTCCGCATGCGTACCTCGCTGGCCGGGTCCCGGGCGCCGCCGGTCCCGGCGGGATGTCCGCCGGCGGAACGGCGGATCAGCAGCGGAGCTGCCTGGCGAACGCGGTAATCTGCTCGCGGTAGTTCCGGGCGTTGTCCGACTCGGCCAAGTGCTCGTTGATCTCGAGCATCCGGCTGTAGCTCCCGGCGGCCGCCCTGAGGTACTCGCACGTCTGGTAGACGTTGAACAGGTCGCGGTTCACGTTGCCGAGCAGGAAGTGGGCGATGGGGTTCCGGTCGTCGTAGTCGACGGCGCGCCGGCAGTACTCTCGAGCCCGCAACGGGTTGCTCGTCCGCTGCTCGGTGATGCAGAGGCCCAGGTACCCCGACGTGCGCAGGTTCCGCCAGGCCTCCTCGCGGTCGGCGTGCCGGCGCCCGCCGACGCCGAAGCCGATGAAGTGGAACGCGAGCCTCTCGCCGAGGGACGACTCGAAGTTGGTGAGATTCAGGAACGCCCGGTAGTCGTCGCGGGCGTCCCGGTACAGGGCCAGCCGCCCCGTTCCCGGCTGCGCCGCCGCCGCCATCTGACGCAGGGCGTCGGCCTTCCAGAGGTGCGCCTGAGCATTCGATTCGTTGCGCGCGATGGCCTCCGTCGCCCACTCGACGGCGTCCTCCCAGACGCCCTTGTCCCAGTACGCCCGCGCCAGCATCGCGTAGAGCTCGTCGGTCGCCCCCAGCCGCGCCGCGTCCGTCAGCTCCCGAATCGCCGCGTCCGGATCCCCCGACTCGAGCAGCACGGCGGCGAGCTGCACGCGGGCGTCGACGGTCGCTCGCATCGATCCGCAACGCCCGGCGGTAGGCCTCCCGGCTCCCCCGGTGGTCGCCCAGGAGCTGCCGGACCTGGCCGAGGTGATAGGCCGCCTTGCCGTACTCCGGGATCCTCCGACAGCGCCGCCTCGAACAGGTCGCGGGCCTCCTCGAGGTCCTCCCTGCTCTGCTCCCGCGCGATCGGCAGCAGGTTCAGCGGATTCACCGCGGAGCGGCGCGTGAACAGCAGGCGCTCGCCGCGTTCGTTCAGCTCCAGGGCCGCCTCGTTGATCCGCCGCACGTAGCGGATGCGCAGGGTGACGGTGACCTCCTGGCCCGGCGCGATCATGATCTGCTTGGTGTCCGGCTCGTAGCCCTCGCGCACGCCCATGAACTCGTGCATCCCCGACGACAGCCGCGGAATCGTCAGCGGCCGGTCCCGGGAGACGGTCCCGACGAGCTCGCCGTCGATATAGAGATCCACGTCGTTCATGTTGGCCTCGACGATCGCCGTTCCCAGCAGGGCCGGCGACTCGGGGGCGGCCGTTCCCAGGCACACCGTGCCGACGCCGAGCAGCATCGCGGGGTCGTAGTCGCCCCGCGCCGTCGGCGTCTGGGAAAGCTGCCGGTCTCTGGCGTACCGCCTCACGTTGGCCCGGACGTACTCGATGACCTCGTCGGCCGTGATTCGGCCGTCGCAGGGGTCGTTGTCGGCGTGGCCCCGCCAAGCCTGGGTCAGGAAGTAGGTGAAGAATCCGAACCCCGTCGACAAGTTCGGGTCTTCATGGCTCATCTCCCGCTCCCGGGTCGCGGTCAGGGTCAGGAAGCTCCGCGGCAGGCTGCTGTACTGCTGGTCGAGCGCTTCGTTCGTCGTTTCCGCGTTGATCTTGCCCGAGTGGCACGAGTCGGTCAGGAGCACCTTCCAGTGGGCCCGCACGCGGTTCGCCATGACGTCGCCGAGCGCCGCCATCGAGTACGCCGTCCCCTCGAGGTCCCGCGGATCGACGTCCGTCGGAGCCAGATACCCGCGGCCGTTCTGCACGAACCCGTGCCCCGCGAAGTAGACGACCACGCGGTCGGCCGGCGCCGTCACCGACGGCAGCCATTCCTCGAGGGCCTCCCGGATGTTGGACAGCGTGGCCTGCGCGCCGGTCAGCAACCGCACGTTCTCGGGCGGGAACGCCCCGCCTTCGTGGCTGATGAGAACGCGGTACATCGCCTCGGCGTCGCTCTGCGCGAACAGCAGTTGCCGGGACTCGTCGAGGTTGCGGTACTCCCCGACCCCGACGACGAGGGCATAGCCGCGCGGTATCGTGGGGAGCAGCACGGTCCGGCGATCCTCGGTCTCGAAGACCAGATCCCGACCGCGCGTCGCGTCCTGCGCGGTCTGCGGGGTTCCGCCGGGCCCCCCCCACGACCCCGCCGGCAACGCCGCGCAGAGGAACGCCGTGAAGCACGGGATAGCCGCCCGCCGAGAGAGGGGGTTCATTCGATGCCTCCTGACAAGCGATCCACGGCGGCGTGGACGCTGCGGCGTCCGGGCGCAGACAGTGCGCATCGGAGGTCTCACTTTCGCAGGAAACGAGGAGGAAGCCAAATGCCGTCCGCCGACCCCGGCCGCGGCTCCCTCGGCCACGGGGCTCACCGGTGACGCAGCTCGACGGTCCACGCCACGGTGCCGGCTCCGCCCTGATTGACGACATAGGCGGCCGGATCCGCGCCCCCCGGCGCGTCCTCCTTCTCGAACACGAGGTCCCTGGACCTCACGGAGTTGGCCAGCGAGATGACCGTCGGCTGGTCGAGTGACTGCGCGCTCGCCACCGACCCGCCACCCCAGGGAAGCGTGGCGAGGGGTTTTTTCGCTCAGGTAGACGAAGAGCGTCTCCGATCCCGGATTCTCGTCGAATCTGAACCAGCCCACCCCAGCCGGGGGAATGAGGACCTCGTCGAACCGCGTCACCGAATTCCGGCCGCCTTGGATCCCCGGGTGGGGCAGGAGGACGGACCAACGGCCCGTCGAGCCGCGCTGGAGCACGTACAGAAAGCCGTCGATGTTGGGCTCGAACGCGAACCGGATGCGGTCGCCGGAACGGAACAGGGTGTCGGCATCGACTTCCGCGGCGTCGCCGTTCGGCCCCCGGCGGAGGATCCTGTACTTGATGCCCGCCCTGCCGGCGCCGGCCGGGGCGACCGTCCCCGGCGGCGCCTCCGCCGCCGAAGCACCCGGGCCGGGCCACGTGGCCGCGTAATACAGATCCTTCGCGCCGAGGGCGGGGTCGGGCGCGGCCAGAGCCGCCGGCGCGGGAAGACGGGCGGACCGCCGCCGCCAACGGGGCGGGATCGGGCGCCGCCGGAGCCGCCGGCGGGGAGGGCGGGCGGACCGCTGCCGCCGGCGCGGGTGGAGGCGCCGCGGCGGGAGGACCCGGCGCCGCGGCCCCGCTCTCTCGTCGGCCGCCCGCCGCCGCCTCCGACGACCCCGACGCGGACGATGCCGACGCGGACGACCCGACGACGGAAGACCCCGCGGACGACGATGTGGCCGCACCGGCCTCGACGGGCTCGGATTCGGGGGAGGAAGGGGCGGCGGCCGCCGACAGGGCGTCGTCCCGGGACAGCGATGACATCCAGCTCAGCCCCAGCAGGATCCCGCCGGCCAGGACGACGAGCACCGGTACGGCGGCCAGCCGTCCGTAGCCCGGCCGCCCTGCGGACGCCGCCGCCGCGGAAGAGTCCGTAGACGCGTGCGTCGTGGTCGCCGCTTCCGCGTGGCGCGTCGGCATGGCCGTTTCGGCGGACGGCGGCGCCGCCGCCGTCGCGGCGTCGGGTGTTGACGGCGGGGTGGGTTCGTCCGGACCCGGCCGGACCGTCGATTCACGCTCCGCGCGGGCGGCGGTCGATGTCCCCGTAACCTCGCGCGAAGCGGCGCCGTTCGTCCGCAGCAGCTCCCGCGCCTCTTCCGCGTCCGGGTCGCTCCGCAACACCGAGGTCAGCAGCGGCATCGCCTCGGCCGTCCGGCCGCTCGAGAGGAGGCTCTTCGCCTCGATGATGAGCCGCTGCGACGTCGCCGCGACCTCGGCCTGCCGGGTGACGATGGCCTCGCGCGACGACGCCAGGAAAGCGGTCAGCGCGTTCTTCATGTCTTCCGCGCTGCCGTAGCGGTCCCGACCCCGTTTGGCCGTGGCGCGCCGGATGATCCGCTCGATGTCGGGGAAGTTCTCGCTGAACGAGGTCTCCATCGCGGGCAACGGATCGTGCAGCACCCTCGTCAACACCGTCGCCAGCGAGTCTCCGTCGAACGGCCGCCGCCGCGTCAGCACTTCGTAGGCCAGGATCCCGGTCGAGTAGATGTCGGTGCTTGCGTCGCTCTCCTCGCCGCGCAACTGTTCGGGAGACGCGTAGTGCGCAGTGCCCGTCACCGCCCCCGCCACGGTCACCGTGGATGCTCCCGCGAGGTGCGCGATGCCGAAGTCGAGCAGCTTCACCGAACCGTCGGGAAGGAGCTGTACGTTGGTCGGCTTGATGTCCCGATGAACGACGCCCCGGCCGTGGGCGTAGTGCAGGGCGTCGAGAATCCCGATGATGATGTCGATCTTCGCGTCGAGGGTCGAGAAGCGGGGGAACCGGTGCAGCGACTCCAGACTCGTTCCCTGGAGATGCTCCATCACGATGTGGACGCCCTCTTCCGCCCGGAGCACATCGTGAACGGTGACGATGCCGGGATGCGTCAACCGCGCACAGGCGCGCGCCTCCCGCAAGAGGCGCTCGACGGCCTGGGCGTCGGCGTTTCCCGGCGTCAAGGTCTTGACGGCGACGGTGCGCTCCAGCACCGTGTCATACGCCCTGTAGACGTCGCCCATGCCGCCGCGCCCCAGTCGAGACTCGACGCGGAAACGATCGGCGAAATCGCGGGGGGAATCGTTCGTGGATGAGCTCATTGCCGCCCTCGCAGTCCGATGATCGGCCGAATGGCGCCGCCGCGGCGGTGCCGACCTTCCGGTGTTCCGGGTCAGCGGGTGTGCGCCCGCGCCGAGCCATCGATCGATGGGCGGGCCCACACGCTACATGATACGCGCCGGCGGGCAATCCGGTTCCGAGCGGATCCAAGCGCGTGCAAGTCGGCCGCCGGGGCGGCGCCGGCGCGGACGGCAGCGGCCGGCCCGCGCGGCGTGCCGCCGGGGGGCTCAGTACCCCGGCTCGGCGAGGTACCCCTCGCGGGTTCGAATGACGTGCCGGCGATCCCCCGTGCGGACTTCGATGCGGCGCCAAGTCCCGTCGAAGTTGGGGTTCGCGGGCCGGTAGCCGAGGAAGTACTGGTCCCGGAGGTCGTCCCGGATGTAGGCCAGGGCGTCGTCGAGGTCGTCGATCCGATCGATGGGGAACGAGCGGCCGCCGCTGACCCGCGTCAACCGGCCGAGCATCGTTCGGACCCGCTCGATGGCGCGTCCGCGGCCCAGGGTGACGACGTACACCGTCGCCTGGCTCGCCCGAATCCGCTGCTCGACCGCCTGCAGGGTCGTGAGGCTGTTCCGATCGTCGCCGTCGCTGAACAGCACGATCGCCTTGTGGGCGAACTCCTCGTCGTGCAGCTCGATCGCCTGGACGATCGCGTCGAGAAGCGCGGTACCCCCGAACGGGGTCGGCAGGGTGTCGATGGCGGCGAGGAGGGCGGCGCGATCCTGTTCCTGACGAGCGGGGACGAAGAGACGATCGTTGAATGCGAGGAGGCTCAGGCGGGCGGAGCCCGCCAGCGCGTCGACGAACTGCCGGGCGGCGAGACGCAGGGCGTCGATCGAGGCCGCCATGCTCGCGCTGAAGTCGACGGCCAGCACCAAGTCGAGCGGCATGTTCGCAGTCTGGAAGAACGAGAGCTCCTGCCGGGCGCCGTCCTCGAACAGCGCGAAGTCGTTCTCCGTGAGGCCCTCCACGACCCGCCCGCGCCGATCCCGGACCGCTACCGGGACGAGCACCGCGGTGGTGCCGGTCGAGAAGGACGCCGCCGCCTGTTCCCGCGTGCGCACGCTGTGCACCAGCCGGCGCCCGCCGACGAGACGGGCCGCGACGCGCACGACGTGCGCCTCAGCCCGGGCTCCGGCGTCCCAGGCGCACTCGAACGGCGGCGCCGGGACCGCACAGACGCGCGACCCGTCGACGAAGAACTCGACCGCCTCGACCTGGTCCGCGGGAGTGACATCGGCGCGGAGCCGCACGGCGCCGACGAGGTAAGCCCCTCCCTCGGGGTCCAGAATGGTCAACGCCGGGCCGGGGTTCTGCGTCGATGCGGACGACGCGCCGACCGCCGGCCGCGACCCACCCGCGCCGACGCTCGACCCCGATGCCGGCGCCAGCACGCCCAGGGCGACGAGGCCCGTCACTGCCGAGCACACGGAGCGAACGCAGACACCATTCACGGTTCCCGCCCTCCCGTCATTCCACCGGACGCAACGGACGGCCGAGGCCGACCAGGGTCGCCACGTAATCCTCGATGCGCGCCCGCGGCAGACCGTGGACGTAGCGCACCAGCGCCTCGAAACGCCCGCGGCGGGACCTCAGGTCCACCGCGTCGCCACGAATCGGGTCCGTCAACGCGGCGTCGGTGACGTCGCCGACGTAGGTGGCGCGAACGCCGTCCAGCAACTCGCGCGTCGCGAGCGGCAACAGGTCGGCGATGATCGGCGCCGGAAGGGCCAGGTCGTGCACGGCCTCCGCCAGCGCGAGATGCAGCTCGGCGAATCGGGACGCCAGACGCCCGGCGGACGCGCGGGAGAGATCCTCGGCATCCGGCTCCGGGATCCGCATGCAGAGACACTCCTCCATCCAAATGGCCGGCGCGCCCCAGCCGGGCGGCGGCTCGTCCCCGCCGCGCAGGCCCAGCCACAGCATCTCGTTTCGTGAGAAGAACCGATCCAGGGCGTCCGGACGGCGCCGGAGCATCCACGCGAGGTCGTTGCGGCGCTCGGCGCTCAACCCGGCCTCGCGCGCGATGTCCGGAAGTCCGGCGGCGTCGGCGCGGAGCCCGCGTACGCGCGCCCGGCCCCGCCGGATCGCCTCCGCGATCGCCGCGACCTGCTCCCCGGTCGCGGCGGCGGCATTGAACAGCGCCACCCCGCGCGCGAAGTGCTCCTCTTCCGACGCGGTGAAGGCGGGCTCGGCGGGCGGGATCACCCCGGAGAGGCGCGACAGGTACAAGGGCGAGAGCGCGAGGTCGAGCGACATCAGCCCGCCGTACACGTGCCAGGCATACGTGAACGTGTCCTGATCCGGGTCGATCCAGAACTCGCCGATCCGGTGGAACGGCGGCGGCGGTGCCGGCCGCCCCCGCGGCATGGTCCAGGGCGCCCGGATGCGATCTTCCCGGTTCTCGATGCGAACGCCGAACTCGTGGCGCGCCGCGACGTCGTTCCCGAGGGCGGCCGCCCCGTAGGCGTCCGCGAGGTGCAGCACGTAGGGGAGCGTCCGCAGCAGATCCGCGGCGAGCACGTCGACGACGTAGCGCAGCCGTTCGGCTACGCGGGGCAACCCCCGCAAACGCCCCCGCGCGCGCATCTCGCTCAGCTCCGCCACGAGGGGCCGAACGATATCCGCGTACGGGACGTTCCGCGTACCCGGTACGTACAACCCGACGGTCGGCTCCCGGATGCCGTTCACCGACGCTTCGAGCCGCTCGATGAGAGGAGGCAGGTCGTCGGCCGCGCGGACGCCGGTTGTCAGGTCGACGGCGAGCGCCCACAAGGCGAGCACGGCGTCGAGGCGGTTGCCTCCGAGCCGGTTGCGGGTCTGAAGGAAGCGCTCGAAGCGCGCGAGGTGGGGGTCGAACCGATACCTCAGCCCCTCCCAGTCGATGACCGGGCTCTCGCCGGCGGCGGATCCCGCCAGAACCGCGAGGAGCCGCTGCTCCGTCGAGCCGGACTCGAACGACGGCGTCAGCGGCACGCCCACACGGGGCAGCAGGTGGTCGCCGAGCCAACCCGCGACCGCGCCGTCGAAGCCGCCGTCGCGGGTCATCGGCACGGCCGCGAGGGCCAGAAGCGCCGCGCCGGCGGCGTCCGGCGCGATCGCGCCGGCCAGCCGCGCGCGTTCGACGAGCGCGACCGCGCCTTGGAACTGCGAGAGGGCGCCCCGAAGCCGCAGGGGCTGGACGATGCGGTCGAAGCGGCTCGCGGCGCGGGCCAGGGCCTCGTAGACGCGCGGATCCCCGACGGCCATGCGCTCGACCGACAGCATGAGCATGGGGTAGCGCATGACCGCCCGCGCCGCGGTCAGCACCGCCGGCAGGTCCGCGGCCCCGCGGTCGCGGAAGACCCGTTGCACGAAGGCGAAGGCGCGCAGACGGGCTCTGCCGCGCTCCGGCGACTCGCCGGAGGTCGCGGCGAGTACGAACGCCGCGTCGACGAGGGGAACGGCGTCGATCCGGCCCAACTCCCGCTGCGGATTCTCGGGCACGTCGTCGTTCCGGAACACCCGTTCCCAAAAGCCGCGCGCGGCGGGGCCGACGAGCATCCCGGACTCGTCGAAGGTCAGGGCGCGCAGTACGCCCGCGGGGTCGAGCGCAGGTTCGGAAGCGACCGCCTGCGCCCGCGCGGGGAGAACCCGCGACGAGACGGCCGCGGCCGCCAGGAACAGGGCTACAAGAATCCGTCGGCTCGGAGGGTGCATCGGCCGGGCCTCTTCAAGATCGTGTCGCGCCTCGGCTCATCGAACGATAAACCGCCGCACGTCCTGGTCCCGGCCGGTCAGGGGGTAGCCAAGCCGGTACAACCGCGCGCGCGCCGGCGTTGTCCGGTCTGATCCACCGAACCCGCCCGCTGGGGGAATGCCGCCGGGAGCGGCGGAATCCATGAAGAAGTCCCGCACCGCCTCGACCTCGCACACGTATCGCAGCTCCCCGCCGCGGCGGCCGCTCAGCACGTAGTCCAAAGCCGTGCTCTCGTTGGGCTGCCCGCCGGAGGTACATTGAATCGGACCGCATGCGAAGAACCTCTCCGGCGCCGCCCGGTCCGACGTCTCGAACATCTGCCACGTGAGCGCGACGGCCTCGCCGGCCGGAACGCCGCAGATGCGTTCGTTCAGACGATCGCCGAAGCCGAAATCCGTCGTCCGCCCGCCACGGGCGTCCGCGAACCGGGGAGCCGGCTGCGGCAGCGATTCCAGGACCCGCCACAGCGTCTCCAGACTCCGCCGCCGGTCGCGGGCATCCGGCTGCCAAGCGCCGAGCACGAACCGCTGGCGCCTGTCCGGCAGGCGCGACACGAGGTCGTACGCGCGGGCCACGCGCGCCGACGACCGTTCGAGCAACCGCTCCAGGAATCGTTCAGGGTCGGCGACGGGTGCGTCCACGAGCCCCTCCCAGAACGCGGCCGCGGCGGCCCCGCCCGGCACGCGCACCTCGCCGTCGTGCACGCGGAAACCCCCGCCGAACTGAGCGAACGCCTCCAGACGCCGACCGGTCAGAAGTGACAACGCCCGCGGGTGTCGCCGCAGCCACCCCAGCGTCCGATCGTCGAGCCCCGAAAGACCGACGTAGAGCTGCGCCGCCCGCGGATCCGTCACGAGGCGCCCCACGAGGTCGGCGGCCCGCTCGGCGATGCGCGCCGCGGCCGTCGCCTCGGTGTCGACATCCTCCTCGTACACCAGGGTCAGCCAGACCTGGGGCGACAGCGGCAGCGACACCGTGAATTGCGGCACGTTCCAGGCGATCACCCCGCCCGCGTTCAAACGCCTCTCCACCTCGGCCGACCGCCAGCCGGCGCCCGCGCCGCAAACCGGTTGGTCGGCTGCGTCCGGCGGGTCGCCGTCCGCGGTCGTTCGGCCGGCGTCCCTGCGGCGGCGTGCCTCCTCGCGGTTCGGGGCGACCCGCCAAGTCCCGCCGTCGCGCTGGAGCCGCAGATCGAACAGGTCGAGAAGCTCCTCCAGCGCCCGGCGACCGTCGTCACCCGCGGTCGCCGCGCGCAGCCCGACCTCGCCCGCGGCCAGCCGGACCGCACTCCAGCGCGCGCGCAGGCGTTGAACGTCGCCGAGACACTCGCGAAAAGCCTCGGCCCCCCGCCGGTTGGCGATCGCCACCGCGGGGTCGTGGAATACGCCGATCAGATCGCGCAGCAGACTCGGCCCCAGCGACCGGGCCCCCACTCCCGCGATCTGTTCGAGCGATCCGGGGACGGCCAAGTCGAACCACGCCGACTGGGCGAAACCCGCCGCCGGCGCAAGCAGCAGGCCGCCGCAGACGGCGGCGACAAGTGCGTGTCTCATGGTCGGTTTCCCAGGCCGGCTCGTCCGGCGTCGCTCCGCTCTCCGGGGCTTCGCCGCCCCCCGCCCCTGGCGCATGCGGGCCCGTGGCGAGAGTCCTCGCCGCCCACATGTAGTGCGAGGAGATGCCCGGGTAAATCGCCGCCTGCGGCTCCGATTGCCGCCCAACCAACCCGCTAGCGGCCCGCCAGAGGGAAGTAGGCGACGCTCAGGCTGATCCGACGATTGCCCGGCATGCCGTATCCGCCGGCCCCGATCAACTTGAAGCCGGGGCCCAACCTGCCCGCGACCGCGAATTCCCCCCGGATGATGGGTACCGGAACGTTCTTCTGGTCGCGGAAACGCAGCCACGTATTGGCGGCTACATCGAAGCCGCCGACATGAATCGTGCCCCGGTACCAGCCCGCGCCCACGCCGATGTTCATGCCCACCTGAACCCGATCTCCCGCGAAGGGGCTCCCGAACGGCACGAACCAGTTGAACTCGAGGCCCTGCAGGCCCGCGTCGCTCGGGTCGATGCAGTCCGGCTCATCGGCAAAGCAGACTGTGCCGCTCTTGACTCGCTGCCGCACCAGCGACAGCCCCCAATGCCCTCCGGACATGCGGCCCCGGGCGAACCCAACGGTGTACTCGGATCCGGACATGTCGACGGCACTGGCCGAAATGAAGGTTCGGAACTGCTCGAGCGAATTCCACGTCGGCGTGAACGATCCCTGGACCCCCCACAACGTCTCTTCGAAGCTCTCCAGGAACTGCGCGTTCGCGGAGCCGGCAATGAGAATGGCGGCAGTGCCGGCGAGCAGCGAAGACCGTAGTCTCATTTGCATACCTCCTGGGCTCCTCAGTGGGGTCGCCCCGTCCGACGTCAACAGTCGTGACACGCGAGCGTCACGTTCCCATAACCTACTATGGCTGGCGGTCACCGGCAAACAGCAGTCGAAACCCGATTCCGCCAGAAGCGTGATCTGAAAGGCCCAGAGCAAGGCGCAATCGAGCCGGCCGGCGCCCGCCAATCGCTCGGCCGGCACCGCTCGGGCCGCGGCTTCCCCGCCTTCCGGCGGCCACCCGGCCGGTCCTGCCGGCGTCCCGATTGCCGATGCCGCCACCGGGGCGCAACCGGGCGGCAGCCATCCGGATCAATGTACGCTGCACGGCGCGGGCGCCCCGCCCCCGGATCGATCCCGCCCGAGCGGTACGCCGGCCCGGCACCGGCCCGGCGGGGGCGCTGCGGGCGGGGGACATGATACAAGAGAGACCATGACTCTCGATTCGAGCAGCGGAGAGCCGGCCCCATGAGCCGCGTGCGCGTGCTCGTCGGCACCCGCAAGGGCGCCTTCGTGATCACGTCGGACCGAACCCGCACCGACTGGAGCAACCCCGCCCCGAGTTCGGCGGCCCGGCCGCTCACCAGCGGAACCCGCGCCCGCTGGCTTCGGCGTAGAGACGCCGGGCGACATCGGCGGCGACGGCTCTCTCCAGGTACGGAATGGCGATGGTGTAGCCGCTCGCCGCGCCGGCGGCGGTGTCGATGCGCACCGAGGCCATGCCGTGCCGGCGGTCGAAGGGAGACTCGCCGAGCCCCACCGTCTGGATGCGGGCGAGGGGCACGATGGCCAGCTTCCGGGCCCACCAGCCAGACCGGAACAGCACCCCCCACGCGGTGACCGCATACGCGGCGTGCGCGACCCAGCGGTGGGCGTGCAGCCAGGCGGCGAGCGCCGCGGGGGGAGCGAGCGCGAGCCCCCACGCGCCGGCCGGCAGGGTGGCGAGCAGGGTCACCGCCGCGGCCACGGCCAGCCCGCGGACGAGGATGCGCCGCCGCGCCCCCGCCGCGAGCCGCCGCCACGCCACGCCGGCGAGATCGACCTCCGGGAGGACCTGCCGCAGGAGGACCGGGACCTGCGCCGCCTCCACCATCGGGGCCAGCCACTGGCTCTCGGCCTTACCGCCGTCGGACGAGGGATCGAAGTCGACGTCGTCGCCGCTCGCGGCACCGCCGCCGACGGTGCGCAGCTCGAGCGACTGGCGTCGGAACCGGCGGTGCAGCGGCGACTCGGTCGCCGTCAGCGACTGGATGCGGGCGGTGGGAATGGTGCGGCGGACACGGGTGAGCAGGCCGTAGTCGGCGCGCAGGTCCGAGCCGCGGCGGGTCAGGGTGAAGCCGTGGAGCTGCAGCAGGAACCAGGCGACCGACAGCACGCGGAGCAGCACGAACGCCGCCGCCAAGAGCGCGACCGCGAGCAGGACCACGGTCAGGACCGGGTCGGCCATGCGGAGCCCGGTCAGCCACTCGGCCGCCGCCCCCAGCGGCAGCCGTTCAGCGGCGAACCGCCACGCCGGCTCGAGGAAGTCCCCGTCCGGACGGCTCTGCGCGAGCAGGCCCAGGACGGCGGCGACCACCACCAAGCCCTTGTTGGAGACGATGCCCAGCTTCACCAGCTCGCCGGTCGGCACCCGCAGCAGCACCCGCCCGTGCCGCCCGGCGGCCGCCCCATGGCCTCGGCGACTCCCCTGCTGCAACCCTTCGTCCGGCGGCACGCGCCCGCCGGGCTCGCCGGCCGGGGCGGGCGGAGCCTCCCGCACGTCGGGCAGCCCGTCGGCCGCGACCGCCGACGCCGGGCCGCCGGGCCGGCCCCCGACGCCGCCCGACGCCTCGGTCGCGACCGCATCCGGCGCGGCGGGCCGGCCGGCGAACACGCGCGCGTGCATCTCGGCCACCGCGTCGAGCGACAGCACCCGCATCACCGCCTCGGGCCGCGTGCCGCTGGCCGTCTCCACCCGGACGAGCGCGACGCCGCAGAGGCGGTGCAGGGGGTTCTGCACGAGGTCGATGTTCTGGATGCGCTCGTAGGGGATGTGGCGCTCGGTGCGGGTCAGGATGCCGTCGCGCACCACCATCTCGTCGGCCGCGAGACGGTAGCGGTAGACCCGGTACTGGACCAGGGCGGCGGCGATGACGGGGCCGATGAACAGGGCCCCCCACAGCTCGTAGCCGCCCCCGCCCGAGGCCGCGAGGAGCAGCAGGGCGGGCACGATGAACCCCTTGGCGAACTGCGCGGCGGTGAAGACCCAGGACAGCGGATGCAGGCGCCGGTCGTCAGACGCCACGGCCGCCTCCCGCCTCGATCAGCCGGTCGCGGAGGGCGACCGCCTCGCGATGCCCGAGGCCGCTCAGGGCGACCGACGCGTCGCGCGTGCCGGCGGTGTGGATGACCAGCGTGGCGAGATCGAAGTAGCGCTCCACCGGGCCGCGCGACACGTCGGTGTGCTGCACGCGCGAGGTCGGCACCGACGTGACGGTGCGCCAGACGACCCCGCGGCGGATGGTGACGCCGTGGGCGTCGAGGCGGTAGCGGATGTGCCGGTACCGCACCGCCGGCCACAGGTAGCACGCCGCGGCGCCGGCCGCCGACAGCACCAGCACCGCGGCGCCGAGGCCGGCCGCGGCCGGCCCGCCCAAGGGCGTCGCGACGGCGGCGACGAGGATCGCGGCCAGGGCGGACGACGCCCCCACCGCTATCCCGATGGCGCCGGCGAGCCGCGACGCGGTGACCGACGCCGGGTCGAGGACCCGGTCGGCGTCGCCCGGGTCCGCGATGCCGCCGGGAACCGTGGCCGGGTTGCCGTTCGGCATCCGCCCGCCGGCGAGGCCGGCGGGCGGGGGGGCGCCAGGATCGTCGGCCGGGACGGCACCGGCGGTCGGGGCGATGCGGTCGGGGTCGGCGGACGGCTGGGTCGCGGCATTGTCGGCCGCCACGGCGCCGGCGGTCGTGGCGACACGGCCGGGGTCGGCGGGCGGCGGTGCGGCGGGATCGTCGATCCGGGCGGCACCTTCGGCCGCCGCCGCGTCACTTCCGGGATCGGCTTCGAGAGGCATGGGAATGCGGTCACACACGGGCAGGGCGAGAGCGGGCGGCAGGCGCGCGTCAGTTCGACTCGAGGAACGGGCGCAGGTCCTCCAGCCAGTCGACCACGACGTGGATCTGCCGGAGCGTGTCGGCCTGCTTGATCATCAGGAAGCGCCCGTCGGGGGCGACGTCGTAGTTGCGCGTGAGGTCGTCGAGATAGCGGCCATCGAACAGCCGCTCGGGCTGGCCGGCGCTGAACGCGGCGCCCGACCCGTCGACGGCGACCGTCATCATGGCCTGCCCCTGGCGGTAGTAGAGCTCGGCGCCGTCGGACGACCAGAGTGGCGAAGTGCCGCCGGCGGTGGAAATCTGGACCCGTCCCCCCAGCTCGGGAAAGCGCTGCACGTACACCTCGTTGCGGCCCGACTCGTCCGAGCGGTAGGCGATCCAGCGACCGCTCGGCGACACCGCCGCGTTGCTCTCGGTGAACTCGGTCGCGAGCAGCGGGGCGACGGTGCGGTCCGCGTCGAGCCGCATCATCATCGTGTCCAGCGTCTCCGCCGCGGCAGGGCCGGTCCGCACCCGGCGGCTGAACACCAGCGTGCGGCCGTCCGGCGACCACGATTGGGGCCACTGCAGATCGGGGCTCGTCGACAGCCGCTCGACCGGCCCGGTGCCGTCGGCCGCCCGCAGATGGAGGTTGGCCAGGCCGTCGCGCCCCGACGTGAAGACGATCCGCCGGCCGTCCGGCGTCCACACCGGCGACTCGTCGTCGCCCGGGTCGAGAAACAGCGGGCTCAGGGTGTCGCGCTCGATGTCGAAGACCCACAGGTCGCGCTCGCTCGGCCGTCCCCGGTCGAGGGCGATGCGCCGCCCGTCGGGCGACAGGCGGGCAACGCGGTACAGGGCGGGGTCGAGCGGCAGCGGCTCCTCGTTGCCGGCCCGATCGACCCACGTCAACGTGCGCAGCCGTCCTTCGTCCGGGGGGCGAATCCAGGCGCGCGTGGCGCCCGCGAAGCTCTGGTTCACGACGGGCCCCAGGCTGTCGAGCGCCTCCGCCGGTATCCGGATCGGCTCGCCGTCGAGGCCCCCCGCGTCGAGATCCAACGCGCGCGCCGTCAGGGCGCCGCCGGACGTCGTGTGCAGCCAGTGACCCGTCTCGAGGTACAACCCGAAGCCGCTACGCTCGCCCACGACGCTGACCCGGCCGTCGGCGTAGACCGCCTGCTCCCGCCGCGGTTCACTCACCGAGCCGCTGACGATCTCGAAGAGGATCTCGTCCCGCCCCGGCACGGCGACCGGATTCCCATGCCCCAGATCATCCGGTCGATCGCTCACCCTCGTCAGGAACTGAACGTCTCCCCCCGCCGCCGGCACGCGGGCCAGCCCGGTCTCGAGGACGCCGAAGACGATGGTGCCGTCGGGGCGCCACACCGCCCCCGACAACTGGCCGGGGACCCGGACGATCTCGCGGGGAGTGCCGCCGGCCGCGGGGATGCGGTTGAGCGTCCAGTTCTCGCCGGCGGCGATGCGGCTGAAGCCGATGTCGCGGCCGTCCGGCGAGAAGAACAGCAGGTGCGCGTCGAGGCCCTCCGTCCCCGCGATGGGCGCCGACGCGAACGCGTCGAGGTCGCGCAGGTAGAGCCGCGACGTGCCGTCCTCCAGGACGACGTAGACGAGGCGGCGCCCGTCCGGCGACAACGCGAGCCGGTCGCCGAGCTCCCGCCCCTCGCCGACCTCGATGACGAAGCGCTCGACGGTGGCGGGAGGGGGCGCCGGCGCCGGCTTCAGCGTCCACGAGACGGCCGCCGCAACCAGCGCGGGAGCGGCCACGCCCACGGCGAGGCGCCAGCCGGCCAGGCCCGGGCCGTCGGCCGGCGCGGACGCCGTCTGCTCCGGCTCGTCGGCGTCGCCGCCGGCCTCGGCCAGCCAGCGCAGCTCGCGCTTCAGGTCGCGTACGGTCTGCCAGCGGTCGTCGGGGTCCTTGGCGAGGCAGGTCCGGACCAGCCGGTCGAGCCGGCGCGGCAGGTCGGGCCGGACCTCGCGCAACGGGGCGGGCTCGTCCTTCAGAATCGACCCGATGACGCTCGCCTGCCCGTCCCCGTCGAAGGGCCGCGCGCCGGTCAGCATCTCGTACAGCGTGGCCCCGAAGGCGAAGACGTCCGAGCGGGCGTCGACCGGCTTCCCGTCGAGCTGCTCGGGCGACATGTACTGCAGCGTGCCGAGCAGGCTGCCCTCCGCCGTCAGCGCGGCGCGGGTCGGCGCCCCCGAGGGGTCGTCGTCCGGGGCGCCCGGTTCGCGCAGCCGGGCGAGCCCGAAGTCGAGCAGCTTCACGCCGGCCGACGAGAGCATCACGTTCCCCGGTTTCAGGTCGCGGTGGACGATGCCCCGCCCGTGTGCGGCGTCGAGCGCCTCGGCGATGTCGCCCGCGATGCGCAGCGCCTCGCCCGCCGGCAGCGCCCCCCGTTCGAGGCGCCGGGCGAGCGTCTCCCCGTCGAGGCACTCCATGACGAGGAAGTCGACCGGCGGCGCCGACTCGTCGGCCGCCGTCCCGCCGCTCACCGGCCGCTGGCGGCCGACGTCGTGCAGGGTGCAGATGTTCGGGTGGCTGAGGCCCCCCACGGCGCGCGCCTCGCGCTCGAAGCGCTCGCGCACGGCGGGGTCGGCGGCCACGTGCGACGGCAGGACCTTGATGGCGACGGTGCGGTCGAGGCGCGTGTCCGTCGCCCGGTACACCTCGCCCATGCCGCCCGCGCCGAGGGCGCCCACCACCTCGTAGGGCCCGAGCCTCACGCCTGGAGCCAGTGTCATGGCCATAGCCGTCGCAGCGCGGGCGAAACCGCCCCGCCGGACCGGACTCAGGCTATCACGGCGGGACGGGTGCCGGGGGGCAGGCGCTGGCGGCCCGTCAGCGCTCGACCTACGATACAATCATGACTCGGAGCTTCCGCTGCAGATTGGGGCCATGGTCCGACTGGAACCGGTTCACCCGGGCGAGATTCTCAAGCACGATTTCATGGATCCGTCGGGGTTGTCGACCACCGCGCTGGCGACCGCCCTGGGCGTGAGTCCGGGGCGCATCAACGAGATCGTGCGTGGGCGCCACGGCATAACCGCATCGACGGCGCTCCGACTCGCCCGCTACTTCGGCACCGACGCGCAGAGCTGGATGAACCTTCAGACTCGCTACGAGCTCCTGGTCGGGAGCGGACGCCAGGCAGAGCATTGCAGGCGCTCTCTACCCCCTGCCAGCACCGGAAAACGCTGGCCACCCCGGAACCCCGCCGTTTTCTCAGTCGCAAGCGGGGCGACATGAGATGAACGTCCTGTTCATTATCGGCAGACCGGCGGCAGGCAAGACGACCGTAGCTCGTCGACTCCAAGCCCGCATTGAGGAAGAGGAATCCCGTCGTTCGTTTTGTAATGATTGACGAGTACACCGTACTGGGAGAAGAGCGTACAGAACCTGAAGCCCCATGCCCTGAGATGGCACGCGGACGGCACGTTCGAACTCCTTGACCGAACATTCCTGTCCAAAACGGTGCTGGAATTGGAGGCGCGCGTACTATCTTGCCTGCAGACTCACGATTTAGTCTTGTGCGAATTGGCCCGCAGCACATACAACGATGTATTCGACAACTTCGATAGACGCGTCAAGGCATCAATGCGAATTCTCTACGTCCATGCCCCGCTGGAGCTGTGCCGCTCGCGCAACTGGCGCAGACGGCATGACGAATCCCGGTCGTCTGTGCCAGACAGAGTACTCAAAGAGCACTACACTCTCGACGATTCCCAGGAGCTTGTGGCGCGGTACCCTGCACACGCCTGGGTCCTCAACAACTCGGAAGACAACAGCAAGATTCTGGCACGTGCCGTTGACGATTACTTTGAGCGCAATAGTGATTATCTCGCGACCACCCGCCGGGCAAAGTCCGAAGCTTGGAGTATTGCAACC
>CAXXTG010000031.1:0-42363 GCA_963666855.2 Vicinamibacterales bacterium | reverse complement strand
CCGCGGTCGGAACCTGCGACACCCGGATCCGGTCAGACCGCCATCCACGGACTAGCAGCAACCAGCGTAGCGGATTCCTCGAGCCGCAAGCCGTTGCGTATCAGGGCCAGAGGTCGGCGAGGCTGAAGCCAGCGGCCTCGAACGGGGGGATCTGGACGACAGCGTCGTCGGCAACGGTCGCGATCCTCGACCACTCCCCTGCGGTCAGCTCGAACGCTTCGAGCGTGCGTCCGTCGGGGTCGACGAGCCACAGGTGACGCACACCCTCCCGAGCGGACACCGGGCGCTTGGCGTCGAGGTCGAGTCCGCGGGTCGATGGCGAGAGGATCTCGCAGACCCAGTCCGGTACGAGCGTCGTGTACGCAGTCTCGGGATAGCTCGGCATGCGGGTCCGGCGCCAGCCTGCGAGGTCGGGGACCAGGATGTCGTCTCCGAGGTGCAACTCGGGCTCGTCGATGATCCACCAACCGCCCGGGCCGCCCCGGCCCAGATGGAACGGTACGATGAGTTGGCTGCCGAGCAGCGACGAGGCCAGCGCGTGCGGCATGGCTGGCCGCGGAGTGGCGTAGAGCACGCCGTCGACGATCTCGGCGACCTGGTGGGTCGGCGCGTCGAGCACGTCCTGGTACGTCGCCCGTGGCCGTGCTTCCGGTTCTCGTCTTTGGGCTGCCGTCGCCATGGCGTCGTGTCTACCCGCTGGTCCAGTGTACACGGTAGACGCACGGCTTCGAGCGATCTACGTCGACGACGACCGGTTCGCGGACGACTTCGCGCGATGGACCGTCGGCACGAGAGGTCAGCGGGGCAGGATCGCGAAGTACGTGCTCGCCCGGCTCGAGACGCACGCCGGCGAGCGCGAGGTCGACCCCGAAACCGACCCGGCGACGGTAGAGCACGTGCTGCCCGAGAATCCGGCCGGCGGATGGGCCGACGTTCTCCCGCCCGACCGCTGGGAGGCGGCGACGGACCGCCTGGGCAATCTGACCCTGCTCGAGCGGGGGCTGAACCGCGACGTCTGGAGTTCTACATCGGTCCGCCCCGCCGCGACGCGCCCCGATCTGTGAGTTCGCCGGACAGTCACAGACCCGACCCCGTCCCATCGGAGGTGGTTCCGCCTCGCGATCGGCGCTTGGCGGCGCTGCTCGCCGCGGTCGCCGACCACTACGAGGCACTGAACGAGCCCGGGCGGGCCGCCCTGGTCGTCCGTCTGGAGCACTGCTTTCCCGAGCTGCGGAAGCGGCCCCGGCGCTGACCGCGACGCGCGGGCCGACGCCGCCCCCCCCGGCCCCGCCTCACCCCCCGCCCGGGCGTCTCGGTGTACCCGTCACCGTCCTGACGGCCGACGCCGACGCCGGCCGGCCGCGTCGGACAGGACGGCGAGGGTGCGCTCGGCGGTGCGCCGCCAACTGAAGTCGCGCACGCGGGCGCCGCCGCGGGACGCCAGATCGCGCGCCCGGTCGGCGTCCGAGAGCACGTCGGCCAGCGTCCGCGCCCACGCGGCGGCGTCGCCGGGGGGCGCGAAGAGGGCGGCGTCGGCGGCCACCTCCCGGAACACGGGGATGTCGCTGCAGACGAGGGGGGCGCCCGCCGCCATCGCCTCGACCAGGGGCAGCCCGAAGCCCTCGTAGAACGAGGGGCAGACCACCGCGGCGGCGCGGTCGTAGAGGGCGCGCAGCGTCTCGTCGGGCTGGTAACCGAGCCGCAGCAGCCAGCCCTCGGCGGCGGCCCCGGCCAGCGCCCCCTCGATCGACTCGCGCCGCCAGCCGGGCTTGCCGCACAGCACGAGCGGCGGCGCGTCCGGCATCGCGGCCCGGAGGAGGGGCCACGCGGCCAGCAGGATCGCGAGGTTCTTGCGCGGCTCGATCGTGCCGACGTGCAGGACGAAGCGCCCGGGGACGTCCGGCGGCAGCCCGCCGGGGGTCACCCGGTCGAGCCGGGCCGCCTCCGGGACGGCGTGAACGGCCCCGGGCGGGGCGCCGCAGCGCTCGACGAGGTCGCGCCGGACGGTCTCCGACGGCGTGAGGACGGCGGCGGCGCGGGCCACCGTCCGCTCGAGCTTACGTTCCAGGTCGGCGCGGGTCTCGTCGCGCATCGCCCACGGCGTCCGGTGCAGGGTCAGGTCGTGGACGGTGGCGACCAGCGGTCTCCGCGAGGCCGCGAGGGGCCGGGGCGGGACGAAGTTGGGGGCGAAGACGACCCGGTTGCCGTCGGCCGCGACCAGCCACGGCTCGACGACGCGCATGAGGGGGGCCAGCCACGACGGCCGGACGAGGAGATCGTCGGGCACCTCGTGCCGCACCCACTCGACGGCGCGTCCCGCCGGCAGGGGCGCGGCGGGGCGCGGACCGTCGGGGCGGACGAACATCGTCGGGCCGTAGAGCCGAAGGCGCAGGCCGGGCCGGTCCGCGAGCTGCCGCAGCACCTCGTGGAGGTACCAGCCGACGCCGGTCAGCGTCTCGAACAGGGGCGAGGCGTCCACGGCCACGGTCAGGCCGTCCCCGCCCCGGCGGCGGCGGATGCCGGCGGCCAGGCGGCGCGCCCAGCGCCAGGTGGCGGCGGTCCGCCGCGGCGTGGGCCACGCGAACGGGAATCCCGTCCGCGCGATGCGGTACGATCGCGCCGCGAGATTGGCGAGGGCGCGCGAACGCGGGGTGAACGGATGATCCGCCGGCATCGGCTGCGGTTGCTCCTGTTGGCGGTGGTCATGATACCCGCGGCGCTGGCGGCCGGGCCGGCCCTGACGTGGCGCCCGCCGCCCCTGGAGGGCGGGCCCCCGCGGGACGGGTGGGTGCGCGTCCCCGGCGCGATGCACATCCACACCACGCGGTCCGACGGCGCGGGCACGCCCGAGGAGGTCGCGCGGGCGGCGGCCGAGGCCGGGTTGGGCTTCGTCGTCATCACCGACCACAACACGGACGCGGCGCGCTCGATCGCCGGCTACCGCGACGGCGTGCTGGTGCTGGTGGGCGCGGAGCTCTCGACGCATCAGGGGCATCTCCTCGGCCTCGGCATGCGGCCGCTCGCGTTCCCCCCGGCCGCCGACGCGCGGAACGCGCTCGACGACGTGCACCACCTCGGCGGCGCCGCGTTCGCCGCCCACCCGACCAGCCCGCGCGGCGATCTCGAGTGGCGCGGCTGGGCCCTCCCCGGCGGGTGGGGGCTGGAGGTGCTCAATCTGGACAGCCAGTGGAGGCAGGCGTCGTGGCCGGCCCTGCTCGGGGGGCTGGCCGCCTATCCGTTCGACCCCGCCTACGCGATCGCGAACGTCCTCGACCGCCCCGCCGCGGCGATCGCGCGCTGGGACGCGCTGCTGCGCCGCCGCGACGCGGCCGGGCTCGCCGGCGTCGACGCCCACGGCTTCCCGTCGTACGGGAGCCTGTTCCGCGCGCTGCGGAACTACGTCGTGCTCGAGGCCCCGCTCTCGGGAGAGACGGCGCGCGACGCCGCCGCCGTCCACGGCGCGCTGGCGCGCGGGCGGTCCTACATGGCCGTGGACGCCATCGCCCCGGCCGGCGGCTTCTTTTTCCACGCGGTGCGGGGGGGCGGGACGTGGCGGATGGGCGACACCGTCGCGCCCGGGCCGGGCCTCGTCCTGCGCGCGGGGGGGCGCCTGCCGCGCGGCGCGCGCGTCGAGCTCTACCGCAACGGCGAACGCATCGCGGCCCGGGCGGGCGGCGTCGAGGCGGCCGCCCGCGGGCCCGGCGCGTACCGGGCCGAGGTCCGGGTGCCGGGGTGGGACGTTCCCTGGGTCCTGTCCAACCCCATCTACGTCCACGGCGCCGTCGAGACGGCGGTCCGCGCCCGCCGCGCGGCGTGGCCGCCGGCCGCCCCGCCGCCGCCGGAGCTGGCGCGGGCCCTCGACGCCTTCGACGCTGGATCCCCGCTTGCGGCCGAATCGGACGCGGCGTCGTGGGTCGATCCCGACGTGCGGGTCGCCGCCGAACGCGCGCCCGGCGGCGCGGGGGCCCGCCTCCGCTTCAGGCTGGCGCAGCCCCCGCCGGAACCCGCGCTGGTGTGGGCGGCGCTCGTCGATCGAACCCGCCGGGACCTGTCGCGCCACCGGGGGCTCGTCTTCGACGTCCGGGCGGACGGCCGGTACCGCGTGTGGGTCGGGTTGTGGGAGGAGCGGGACGACCGGATCGGCGTCGAGCAGCCCGACTGGTGGCAGACGTCGTTCCGCACCGCGACCCATTGGCGCCGCCACGCCGTGCCGTTCGAGCGCCTGTTCCCGGTCGACGGCGGCCTCGACGGCGTGCTCGACCTCCGGCGCATCATGGGGCTGGTCTTCTACGTCGACCCCCGCACGGCCGACGCCGAGGGGAGTATCCGCATCGAGAGGTTGGGCGTCTACTGACGGGCGCGGGCCGGGGCCGGCGGGGCAGCCTGTGGTGGAGGTGCTCAACCCCCGCCCGCGGCGAGCTCGCGGTAGATGCCGTGGAGCCGTTCGACGGACGCCCGCCACGAGAACGACCGCGCCCGCGCCAAACCCCGTTCCCGCAATCGTCCGCGCAGCGCCGTGTCGTCGAGCGCCTGGTGAATGCCGTCGGCGATGGCGCGCGGCTCGACCGGATCGACCAGGACGGCGGCGTCCCCGACCACCTCGGGCAGCGACGACGCGTTCGACGCGACCACCGGCGTGCCGCAGGCCATCGCTTCGAGCGGCGGCAGGCCGAACCCCTCGTACAGCGAGGGGAAGGCGAACACGTCGGCCAGCCGGTACAACGCGGACAGGGCGGCCTCGGGCTGGTACCCGAGGAAGCGGACGTGCCCGTCGTCGAGGCCGTGCCGGCGCACGGCGCCCCGCAGCGACGAGTACCGCGACGGCCCCGCGCCGCTGACGACCAGCTTCAGGTCGTCGTGGCCGTCCCGCCGCACCAGCGCGAACGCTTCGACCAGGCGCTCGAGGTTCTTGTGGGGTGCCACGTTGCCGCTGTACAACACGAACCGGTCGTGCAACCCGTACCGCCCGCGGACGCGCGCGAGTTCCGCCTCCTCCGGCTCCTGGAAGAACAGGTCGTCGACGGCGTGGTGGATGACCGTGATCTTCGACGCCGGCACGTCGAAGTAGCGCAGGATGTCCCGCTTGGCGGCCTCCGAGCCCGTCAGGATGCGGCTGGAGCGGTGCGCCGCCGTCCACAGCATGGTGCGGGCGTAGGCGTACGCCAGGCGGTGCCGCAGGTATTGTGGGAACATCAGGTGGATGCAGTCGTGAATCGTGACGACGGCGCGGCACGGGGTCAGCGGCGGCAGCACGTAGTGGGGCGTATGGAAGAGGGCGGGGGCCAGGCGCAGCACCTTGAGGGGAATCGAGAGCTGCTCGCGCACCGAGTAGAGGCCGGACGACTCGGCGACGCCGCGGAAGTTGCGCCCGAGCCGCGCCGCGACCGGCAGGTCGTCGCGCCGGCAGAGGAGGACGAACTCGGTGTCGCCGTCGATGCGGGCGAGCTGCCGCAGCAGGTTCCGGAGGTAGGTGCCGATGCCGTAGTCGTGCAGCTTGCGGATGTCGATGGCGATGCGCATGCCGGCTCACTATATAGCGCGCCGTTCATGCGGCGGCGCCCGGCGGCTCGGGTCATGGGAGCGTTTTGAACGGGGACGACCGGGATGAGGATGATGAAGGGGGGCCTCGACGCCGGCTGCGATCCGCTCGGTGCGAACCGATCCGGGGCGGTCGGTGCCCGGCTCGGGCCGCCGGGCGGGGCGCGCGGGGGGGCGGCGTGAGGATCGGGCTCGACGGCAAGGTGCTGACCCTCCGGGCCGGCGGCATCGGCCGGTACGCGATCAACCTGACGCGGGCGATGCTCGCGGAGGCCGCGGCGCGCCGGCCGGACCTGGAGTTCGTCATCTTCACCGGCCCCCAGACGTGCCCCGATGTCATGGCGGAGTTCCGGGGGGCCTGCGACGAGTGCTTCCTGGGCGCGAAGAGCAGCGTGATCCGGTCGATGGCCCTGGTCCCGGCCGCGCTGCGCCGCCTGCGCGTCGACGTCTTCCACGGCATGGACCACGTCGGCATCCCCTTCGTCGGCCGCACCGCCAAGACCGTGGTCACCGTCCACGACGTGATCGTCCTCATCCTGCCCGAGACCTTCACCGCCCGGCACCGCCTCGTCGTGCGGACGGCCCTCGCCCGGGTGCGGCGGAAGGCGGACCGCGTCATCGTGCCCTCCCGCGCCGTGAAGCGCGACGTCGTGACGCGGCTGGGCCTCCCCGAAGACCGCGTGGTGGTGACGCCCGAAGGGTGCGATCCGCGGTTCCGGCCCGTCGGTTCGGCGGAGGTCCTGCGCGCGGCCGCCGCCAAGTACGGCCTCCCGCCGCGCTACGTGCTCGCCGTGGGCACGCTGGAGCCGCGCAAGAACCTGACGACCCTGCTGCGGGCCTTCGCGCGTCTCCGGCGGGACGGCGATGTCGACCCCGGGCTGCGGCTCGTGCTCGCGGGCGCGCGGGGCTGGCTCGACGAACCCATCTTCCGGAGCGTCCGGTCGCTCGGGCTCGAGGGAACCGTCCATTTTCCGGGGTTCATCGACGACGACGATCTGCCCGCCGTCTACGGCGGGGCGGCCCTGTTCGTCTTCCCCTCGCTGTACGAGGGCTTCGGGCTGCCGTTGCTCGAGGCCATGGCCTGCGGTGTGCCCGTCGTCACCTCGAACGTCTCCTCCCTGCCCGAAGTGGCCGGCGACGCCGCGCTCCTCGTGGACCCGCGCGATGTGGACGGCCTCGCCGCCGCCGTCTCGCGCGCGCTGCGCGACGCCGGGTTGCGCGAACGCCTGCGCGCGGCCGGCCTCGCGCGGGCGCGGCAATTCTCGTGGCAGACCACCGCGCGGCTGACCCTGGACACCTACGCTTCCCTGGTCGGGGAGTCCGCGCCGTAGAGGGCGATTGGTGGACCCGCGCGCGCGGCCGGCCTCGCCGCCGCGGTCGCGCCCGGGCTGCGCGCGGCGACGGTTAACGTTGACCCGGTCGCCTTGCGCGCGGCAAGGTGCCGCGCGGGCGCGGCGGTTCTCGTGGCGGCTGGCCGCGCCGCACCGCTGGCCGCGTACGCTCCCCGTCCGTGAGCCCGCGCCGCAGAAGGGCGCGTACTCGTGGAGGGTGGCTGGGCGTCACGGCGGGTCGGCGGCCGGCGATTCGGGGGCCGGCCTACCGACCCGCACACGTCCGGGCGCCGACGTGCAATGCGGCCGGGCGGCAGCGGGCGATGGGCGGCCGGAACTGCCGAAGCGCAGCCCTCGTGGATCCCGACCGCAGGGCGGCCGGGCATCGGACCATAGTCGGGTTGTCCTCCGGCGCTAGCGACCTGAACTCGTCCCGGCACCGACCGGCACGGCGGGCCGGCAGCGGGCGATCGGCCGGTCGTCGATCGGCAGGTGAATCAGCGCGGCGGCGAGGCCGAGGACGACGCCCGCCCACCAGACGGCGTCGTACGACCCGGCGGCGTCGTACAGCCGGCCCCCCAGCCAGACGCCCAGGAAGCTGCCGAGCTGGTGGCTCAGGAAGACGAAGCCGAACAGGGTCGCGAGGTAGCGCAGCCCGAAGATGCGGCCCACGATGCCCGTGGTCAGCGGCACCGTCGACAGCCACAGCAGGCCCATGGCGGCCGAGAACGCGTAGATGACCGCGGTGGTCTTGGGGGCGAGCATCAGCGCGGTGATCGCGACCGCCCGCAGGCCGTAGATGGTGCTGAGCCCGTACTTCCGGCTCCAGCGCTGGCCGGCCGCGCCCGACGCGAGCGAGCCGACGATGTTGAACAGGCCGATGACCGCGATCGCGCCGGCCCCCGCCGCCGCGGGCAGGCCGAGGTCGCGGACGTAGGCGGGGAAGTGGACGGTGATGAACGCCACGTGGAAGCCGCAGACGAAGAAGCCCGCCGTGAGCAGGCCGTACCCGCGGTGACCCATCGCCTCGCGCACCGCCCCCGCGAGCGATTGCTCCGGCTCCGCCGCGCCCGGCGCCCCGGGCGGGTCCGCCGCGCCCGGCGGGGTCCCGCCCGGCTCCGCCGTGCCGGGCTCGGCGGCCGCCGCCGGCCCGCCGACCCCCGGCAGCAGCAGCGCCAGCGGCGCGATGACGAGCACGCTGGCCGACAGGCTGACGAGGGCCGCCTGCCACCCGTGGGCGGCGATGAGGGCCTGGCCGAGCGGCGAGAAGACGACCTGCCCGAACGACCCGGCCGCCGTCCCCAAGCCGAGGGCGAGCGAGCGCCGCTCGGGGCCCACCACCTTGGCCATCGCCGCGAGGGCGATGGTGAACGCGGTGAACGCCACGCCGACCCCCACCAGGATTCCCGCCGTCAACTGCAGCAGGGCGGGGTCCGCGGTGTACGCCATCCCCCGGATGCCTACGGCGTAGACCAGCGCGCCCCCCGCGAGCACCCGCGTCGGTCCGAACCGGTCGCTCAGGGCCCCCGCGACGGGCAGGCTCGCGCCCCACACCAGGTTCTGCACCGCCAGGGCCAGGGCGAAGGTCTCGCGTCCCCAGCCCCGGGCGGCGGACATCGGCTCGAGGAACAGCCCGAAGATCGAGCGCGCGCCGAAACCCACGACGGCGATCGCGCACGCCGCCGCCATCACCAGGGCGGGCGTGCGCCAGCCGGGCCCGGCGGCGGTCGCAGCGCGGTCGGTCATCGGTCCTCCGTCGTCCCGCGCCGTTGCCTTTCCGGGGCGGCGGAACGATACTGAGGATAGCAGGGAGGGTCTCGGCCATGCGAACCGCATCGATCCCGTTGTTGGCCGTTCTCGTGCTCGCGGCCGGATGCCGCGAGGCGTCGCTCGACGATCTGCGGGGCGACGCCCAGGACGTGCTCGACGGGGCGCGGAGCCGGGCCCAGGCGATCGGCGAGCTGTCGGCGGACGAGCTGAGCGAGATCTGGGCCATCGAGTACCGCACCCTCCTCGTGCCCCACGCCGACCTCGGAACCCTCGACGAGACGCTGAACGCGCTGGGCCGCGAGCGGTGGGAGTGCTACCACGTGAGCGACGAGCCGCAGGGGAAGCTGTTCTACTTCAAACGCCCGAAGTCGACGGCGGTCGCCAACCTGACCCACCTGCTGCGGCTGGGCGCGTTCGTGTTCTGACGTGGAGCGCCGCATGACCGGGGCCGGCGCTCCGGGCCCCGGCGCCGGGGCCGCGCCCGCCGGGGCCGCACGCGGCAGGAACGTCCGGCTGGGCGTCCTGCTCGCGGTGGCGGCGGCGGCCGTCGCCGTCTACCTGCGGTTCGGCGACGCGCTCTCCCTCGCGGCCGTCGCGGAGCAGGAAGCGGCGTTGCGCGCGTACCAGCAGGCCCACCCCTGGCCGGTCTACGGGGCCGCGTTCCTCGTCTACGTCGCGGTCGCCGGGCTGTCGCTGCCCGGCGCGACGGCGCTCACCCTCGTCTTCGCCTGGTACTTCGACTTCGCCCGGGCCTTCGTGCTGGTGAGCTTCGCGTCGACGGCCGGCGCGTCGCTCGCGTTCCTCCTGAGCCGGTACGTGTTCCGGGACGCCGTCCGGTCCCGGTTCGGTGCCCGGCTGCGGGCGTTCGACGAGGCGCTGGCGAGGGACGGGGCGCTGTATCTGTTCACCCTGCGTCTCGTGCCGGGGGTCCCGTTCTTCGTGATCAACCTCGTCATGGGGCTGACCCCCCTCCGGCTCCGGACCTTCTGGTGGGTCAGCCAGGTGGGCATGCTGCCGGGCACCGCCGTCTACGTCTACGCCGGGTCGGCGGCGCCCGACCTCCAGGTGCTCGGCGAGCGCGGCCTCGGCGGCATCGTGTCGCCGCCGATGCTCGCGGCCTTCGCGCTGCTGGGCGTGTTCCCCCTCTTGGCCAGGGCGCTCGTGCGCCGTTTCCGTTCCGGCCGCGGCACCGGCCCCGCGGGGTAGGAACGCCGCGGAGGCGAGGCGACGACTGGCGGGATGGGAAGTCCGCCCGTAAGGCGGCGCCGACTCCTGTAGGGTCGGTTGGGTGCCGAGCGGAGCCGTCCGGCGACAAAGTAACGGGCTGGAAGTCTGCGCGGTCGGACGGCGCGGGCTCCCGTACGGTTGTCGGCACCGAGCGGAGGCACCGGCGGCGGCGCGGCTGGGAGTCTGCGCCGTAGAACGGTTCAGACCCCCGGCAGGGTTGGTTGGGCGCGCCCAGCGGAGCCGAAGGCGACGATGGGCGGGCTAGAAGCCGACCAGGGTCTGCAGGTAGAAGAAGTCGGCCGCGCCTGAGCCGACACCGGTCTCCGTCAGGTAGGGGCCGCCGAAGAAGCGGCCGTATCCCGCCTCGAGCGCCACAGGCGGCAGCGGCAGCGTGACGACGACGTCGATCTCGCTGCCGACGTTCGACGAGACGGTCGGGTCCGGGGCTTGGTGCACCCGGCCCGCACCCGCGTTGTACCAGGCGTCGGTTCCCGGCTCGAGCAGCGCGAAGTGTTGGTAGACGACCCGCAGCCCGGCCCGGCGGGGCAGGGCGGCGTCCACCGCGACCTCGACGTTGCGGAGGTTCTGGAGCGCGAAGAAGTCCATGTACCCGTAGAACGCGTGGTTGAGCGGGTAGAGGTTGTCGAACGTCCGGTGGACGCCGTCGCCGGGGTCGTCGTCCCCCTGGCCGAGGTTGACGGCGGCGGAGAGTTTGGGCCGGCCCGGCCAGCCGGTGGCGAACGCGGCCCCGGCGTGCACCATGGCCGCGCGGTGGTCCGCGTCCCCGAAGGTGCCCGTCTGCCGCGCGGCCTCCACGTCGAGCGTCCAGGGACCGAACGCGCCGTCGAAGCGCCCGCCGACGCTGTGGACCGCGTCGCCGAGGCGGCCCTCTCGGCGCAGCAGCCAGTAGGCCTCGACGACCGAGTCGGCGAACAGGTTCCCGTCCGTGTAGTAGATGCCGTGGAACTGGCTGTTGAACAGCCGGCTGCCGGTCGGGTCGTGTCGGTTGAGGTGGCGCGGCGCGACCGGCACCGGCCGGGTCGCGAACGCGTCCAGGGTGCGGCCGGTGCCGGTTCCGACGACGACCTTCGCACCGTCGAACACGCGCGCGGTGTTCACCCACTCGAGGGGCGAGACCAGCCGTTGCGCCCCGTACGAGAGCTTCTGCCGCCCCGCCCGGAACGAAACCGGGATCCCCGCCGACGCCGGCGCGCGCAGGTCGAAGAAGGCCCGATGCACGTCGAGTTCGTCGGCGAAGATGTTGGGCGCGCGGTTCTCGTCGATCGCCCGCTCGCCGTAGATCCGGGCGTCCTGCAGCTCGACGACGGCGCTCACGTGCTCGGCCGGCTCCCATGACAGGTCCCACCGGAACCGCGACAGCAGGAACGCTTCGTCGTTCCCCGCCCTGGACTCGTCGAACTTGAAGTTGTCGCGGGCCTCGGCCCGCAGGCGGAGCTGGGATCCCATGGTGAGCCCGGGCAGGATCTCCCGCCAGTCCGACTTCCCGTCGTCGCCGGGCCGGGCTTCGGCCGCGGCGCGGGCGGCCTGGGGCGCGGCCCCTTGCGCGGCGTTCGCCGGCGTCTGCGCGCGCGCGGGAGGCGACGAACCGACCGCGAGGCAGGCCAGCATCGCGAGGACAACGGTCGGCCGGCGACACGGGTGGCGATAGAGCTTGTGACGAGACATTGGACGGATCCTCCCGCCGACCGGGGCGCCGCCGCTGCGCGGCTCCGCCGACAGGGGAATTCTGTTGCAAGTGTCGCGCCATTACCGTCCTGCTCCGGTATGGCAAGCCGAAGACGCCGTGACGCGGCGGGAGGGCCCCGCCATTGCCGTGCGGCTCCGGTGCGGCGCCTGTGCGGCACCCCGGAAACCCGGGTACGCGGAAAAGAGGGCCGCGGTCATTGCCGTGCCGCTCCGGTACGGCGAGCCGGAAACGCCGGTACGCGGCGTGATGGCGGCGCGTCGGACCGGGGCCCGGGATCGCTTGCCTCGCCCCATGGTCGCGTCCGCGGCGCTTCGGCAAGAGCCTCTTCCTGGGGACCCGTCGAGGTCTTCCGTGCGGTCACCCCCCCGCCGGGCCCCCGCGTCGGCGAGCCGCGGCGGCGGGAAGTCCGCCTGTCGATTCGGAAGACGGACCCTACAAAATTGTGGGGCCGCCGACAAGCGCGGGGACGGACGGCGGCCGCGGTGCGGAGGATCTACGGGCAGGGGAACGGGCGCTTGCGCCGCCGAACTCAGCACGATCCGGGGCGGTCTTCAGCCCCGCGCGCCGGGCGCGCATACGAACGCCTGCAAGCAGGGCTGCGCGGTCCAGCGGTCGCACGGTCGGACGTGCGGCGTCGAGGGGTGGGGAACGGCCGCGTCGGCGGCGGGCGCGTCCGCCGGGGCGAAGCAGGCTCGCGGCCGACCGGCTCCCCACGAATGTGTCGATCCGCCGCCCGGGCCGACACGGATGTAGCACCGGGAGCCGTCCGTGCCGTCCGCCGGTGTCCCGTTCGGTGCCTCCGTTGCCCCGCGTCCCGGTGCATTTCCGAGATCCCCGCGGTTTTGACCCCGTTCTCGCCGGTCTTGGCCCCGTTCTTGCTACAGAAACGTCCGCGGATGACGGCGCCGCGTCGGCGGCGCGCGTCGGGGACGCGGGATACCGGGCCCGCGATGGCGGATTCGGACGCCGGTTTCGGCGTCGGCGCAGGAACGGAGGCGTTAGTGGAGGTCACCAGCAAGGCAACCCGCATTCGACTGTTCAGCGTGGCGACGCCGCAGATGCGCGCGTTCCACATGACGTGGTTCGCGTTCTTCTTGTGTTTCTTCGCGTGGTTCGGCATCGCGCCGCTCATGAAGGTCGTGCGCGACGAGATGGCCCTCACGCAGTCGCAGATCGGCTGGTTGGTCATCGGGTCGGTGTCGATCACGGTCGTCGCGCGGCTGCTCATCGGGTGGCTGTGCGACCGCATCGGGCCGCGGCTCGCGTACACGTGGCTCCTCATCGTGGGGTCGCTCCCGGTGATGGGCATCGGCCTCGCCCAGAACTTCGAGACCTTCCTCGTGTTCAGGCTCCTCATCGGCGTCATCGGGGCGTCGTTCGTCATCACGCAGTACCACACGTCGGTGATGTTCGCGCCGAACGTGGTCGGCACCGCGAACGCGACCACCGCGGGTTGGGGCAACCTCGGGGGCGGGGTCACCCAGCTCGTCATGCCCATCGTGCTCGGCATCCTCACCGTCGGGGCGTACATCCCGTTCACCGACGTGCAGTTCCTGCCGGGCCTCGGCCTGAGCGACGCGGTCGCGTGGCGGGCGGCCATGGTCATCGCGGGCGCGATGTGCGCGCTGGTGGGGGTGGCCTACTGGTTCCTGACCCAGGACGCGCCGGAGGGGAACTACAAGGCCCTGCGCGCGGCCGGCAAGCTGCCGCCCAAGCAGGCCGTCAAGGGGTCGTTCAGGGCGGCGACGCGCGACCCCCGGGTGTGGGCCCTCTTCCTCATCTACGGCGCGTGCTTCGGCATCGAGCTGACCGTCAACAACGTGCTCGCGCTGTACTTCATCGACTACTTCGACTTCTTCCAGTCGATGGGCGCGATCCAGGCGGTGCAGTGGGCGGGCGCGGCGGCGATGCTCTTCGGGCTGATGAACGTCTTCGCGCGCACCCTGGGCGGCGCGTTCGGCGACGTGTTCGGGCGCCGGTGGGGCCTGTCGGGGCGGGTGCGGTGGCTGTTCATCGTGCTGTTCGCGGAGGGGCTCGCGCTGATGTTCTTCTCGCAGATTTCGGTGCTGGCGATGGCCCTGCCCGCCCTCATCGTGTTCAGCCTGTGCGTGCAGATGGCCGAGGGGGCGACGTACTCGGTGGTGCCGTTCATCAACAAGAAGGCGCTGGGCTCGGTCGCCGGCATCGTCGGCGCGGGCGGCAACGCCGGCGCGGTCGCCGCGGGCTTCCTGTTCCGGGGCGCGATTCCGTGGCCGACGGCGTTCCTCGTGCTGGGCGCGCTGGTCACCGTCATCGCGTTCGCGACGTTCGCGGTGCGCTTCGACGAGGTCACCGAGACGGATGCGCGCGCGGCCCTCGACGAGGCGCTGGCCGACCGGTACGGCGCGCTGCCGGGCGCGCGCGACGCGGTTGCGGGATAGGCGGGCGTCATGGAGAAGACAACCGTTCGCGCGACGCTGGTCGACCACTATCTGCGCCTGCAGCGTCAGCCGACGGTGGGGGCCGGTGCCCCCGCGGGCGCGCGCGGCGCGTCGGCGGATGCGGAGTCGGCACCGGCGACGGCGGTCATGATCGGCGCGCGGCCCGCGCGCACGGACCGCGCGGCTGGCGGAGGGACTGGACCGGCCGTCGCCGCCGCCGAGATGGCCGGGCACGGCGCGGGCGGATGCCCCGCCCCCGCCGGGGTGGCCGGGCACGGCGCGGGCGGACGCCCCGTCGCCCCCGCCGAGTTGGCCGCGGGTGTCGGCACCGCGACGGCGGTCGAGCGGTTCGCGCGCGCGCACGACGAGGCGGAGGCGTCCGGCGGGCCCGCGCTCACCGGGCGCTACTCGGCCCTCATGCCCGCGACCCCGCCCGGCGCGGGCGAGCAGTACGCCTTCGAGGTCGACCTCGACGCCTGCTCGGGCTGCAAGTCGTGCGTCGCCGCCTGTCACGCGATGAACGGGCTGGAGGACGACGAGTCGTGGCGCGACGTGGGGCTGCTGCACGGCGGCGGCGATGGCCGGCCGGTGCAGCAGCACGTCACCACCGCGTGCCACCACTGCCTCGACCCCGCGTGCATGCACGCGTGCCCGGTGGACGCCTACGAGAAGGACCCCGCGACGGGCATCGTCAAGCACCTCGACGACCAGTGCTTCGGCTGCCAGTACTGCACGCTGGCGTGCCCCTACGACGCCCCGAAGTACAGCGCGGCCAAGGGCATCGTCCGCAAGTGCGACATGTGCAGCGACCGGCTCGCGGAGGGCGAGGCCCCCGCGTGCGTCCAGTCGTGCCCGGGCGAGGCCATCCGCATCCGGGTCGTGGACACCCATCAGGTGGTGGAGGAGTCCGAGACGAACCTGTTCGTGCCGGGGGCTCCCGAGCCCGCGATCACCCTGCCGACGACGACCTACCGGACGGCGCGGGTGCTGCCGCGCAACATGATCCCCGCCGACTACTACTCGGTCAGCCCCACCGCGCCGCACTGGCCCCTCATCGTGATGCTCGCCCTGACCCAACTGTCCGTCGGGGCGTTCCTCGTCGAGCAGGTGCTCGGGCTGGTGGCGCCGTCGGCCCTCATGGCCAGCATCCGGCCCCTGCACAGCGCCAGCGCGCTGGTGTTCGGTCTGCTCGCGCTCGCGGTGAGCGTCCTCCACCTCGGCCGTCCGCAGCACGCGTACCGGGCCGTCATCGGGCTGCGGCACTCGTGGCTGAGCCGCGAGATCGTGGCGTTCGGGCTGTTCGCGGGGCTGGCCGTGACGTACGCGGCGTGGCCGTGGGTCGGCGCGCGGCTCCTGTCGGGCGGGGGCGGCGCGCCGGCGTGGCTCGGGTGGACCGTCGCCGGGTTCGGCGTCGCCGGCATCGGCTGCTCGGTCATGGTCTACCAGTTCACGCAGAAGGACTTCTGGAACGGCTGGTCCACCGGCTGCAAGTTCCTGCTGACGGCGGCGGTGCTGGGGCTCGCCGCCGCATGGCTCTCGCTGATGGTCACCGCGGCGTGGACGGAGACGGCGGCGTCCGTCGGCGGCCCTCGAGCGCTACGGGCCGGCGCTGTGCCGCGCCCTCATCGCGGCGGCGGCGTTGAAGCTGGTCTTCGAGGCGGCGCTCTTCCGCCACCTCGCCGCCAAGTCCACGACCTCGCTGAAGCGGACGGCGCTGCTGATGAGCGGGGCCCTGTCGCAGGTGACGGCGGCCCGGTTCGCGGCGGGCGTCGTCGGCGGCATCGCGATGCCCGCCCTCGTGCTGGCGAGCCGGACCCCGGCCGGCGAGGACGTCGTGCTCGCGCCGTTCGTGGCGATGCTCTTCGTCGCGTGCCTGGCCGGCGAGCTCCTCGAACGCTACCTGTTCTTCGCGGCCGTCGCGTCGCCGAAGATGCCGGGAGGGGTCTGAGATGCTGCGACAGCGTGACGGGCATCTCACCCGCGACCTCGTTCGGACCCCCGGCGGCTTCGGCCTCGGGCAGGTGCCGGCCCGGCACAAGCCCGACGCCACCGCCGAGCTGGTGTGCGGCTACTGCTCGACCGGCTGCCGCCTGACCGTGCACCTGAAGGACGGCGCGCCCGTCAACCTCTCGCCGTCGCCGGCGTGGCCGGTGAACCGCGGCACCGCCTGCCCGAAGGGTTGGGAGGCGCTGACGGTGCTCGACGCGCCCGACCGCGCCACCACCCCGCTCCTGCGCCCCGCCGGCGACGCCCCGCAGCGGCCGGTGAGCTGGGACACCGCGCTCGGCACGATGGTCGAGCGGTTCAAGGTCATCCAGGCCCGGCACGGGGCCGGGTCGCTGGCGTTCCTCAGCACCGGGCAGATGCCCACCGAGGAGATGGCCCTGCTCGGCGCCCTCGCCAAGTTCGGCATGGGCATGCTGCACGGCGACGGGAACACCCGCCAGTGCATGGCGACGTCGGTGGTCGCCTACAAGCAGGCGTTCGGGTTCGACGCCCCGCCCTACACCTACCGCGACTTCGAAGAGTCGGACGTCATCGTCTTCGTCGGCGCGAATCCGTGCATCGCCCACCCCATCCTGTGGGAGCGCGTGCTCCGCAATCCGCGCAACCCCGCCGTCGTCGTCGTCGACCCGCGCTTCACCGAGACCGCCATGCAGGCCGCGCAGCACCTGCCGCTGCGGCCCAAGTCGGACCAGTCGCTGCTCTACGGCGTCGCGCGCATCCTGATCGAGCGCGGCTGGGTCGACGCCGGCTACGTCGAGGCCCACACCCGCGGCTACGAGGACTACGCCGCGTTCGTGCAGCAGTTCACCCTCGACCGCGTCGCCGCCGACACCGGGCTCGAGCCGCGCGAGGTAGAGCGGCTCGCCGAGACCATCCACGCCGGAGAGCGCGTGTCGTTCTGGTGGACGATGGGGGTCAACCAGAGCTACCAGGGGGTGCGCACGGCGCAGGCCGTCATCGACCTCGCGCTGCTGACCGGCAACCTGGGCCGGCCCGGCACCGGCGCCAACTCCATCACCGGGCAGTGCAACGCGATGGGGTCGCGGCTGTTCAGCAACACCACGAACCTGCTGGGCGGCCACGACTTCGGCGACGCCGGCGACCGGGCGAAGGTCGCCGGGGTGCTCGGCATCGACCCCGAGGTCATCCCGCGCGAGCCGAGCTGGGCCTATTCCGAGATCGTCAAGGGCATCCTCGAGGAACGCATCAAGGGGCTCTGGGTCGTCGCGACCAACACCGCGCACTCGTGGATCAACCAGTCCCAGGTCCGCGACATCCTCGGCCGCCTCGACTTCCTCGTCGTCCAGGACATGTACGCGTCGACGGAGACGGCGCAGATGGCCGACCTCGTGCTGCCCGCCGCGGCGTGGGGCGAGAAGGACGGCACGTTCATCAACTCGGAGCGGCGCATCGGCACCATCCGCAAGGTGGCGGCGGCCCCCGGCGAGGCCCTCGCCGACTTCGCCATCTTCAAGCTGGTGGCCGAGTACTGGGGCTGCGGCGGGCAGTTCCGCGAGTGGGAGTCCCCCGAGGCGACGTTCCAGATCCTCAAGCGGCTGTCGGCGGGCCAGCCCTGCGACATCACCGGCATCGCCGACTACGCGATGCTCGACGAGCGCGGCGGCATCCAGTGGCCCTGCCCGGCCGGCGGGCCGCCGCCCGCGCCGGGGGCGGAACGGCGCCTGTTCGAGGACGGGCGGTTCCACCACCCCGACGGCCGCGCGCGCTTCCTCTTCGAAGACCCGCGCCCGCTGCCCGAGGCGCCGGGCGAGCGCTACCCGTTCCTGCTCCTCACCGGCCGCGGCACCGCCGCGCAGTGGCACACGCAGACGCGCACCGCGAAGTCGGCGGTCCTGCGCAAGCTCTACCCCGGCGAGGTCTACGTCGAGATCAACCCCGCCGACGCGCGCGCGCTCGGCGTCCGTCCGCACGGGCGCGTCGAGGTCCGGTCGCGCCGCGGGCGCATCAAGGCGACGGCGTTCGTCACCCGGTCGGTCCAGCCCGGGCACTTGTTCGTGCCGATGCACTACGCGGTGACGAACCGGCTGACGGACGCCGTCTTCGACCCTTATTCCAAGCAGCCGTCTTACAAGGCGTGCGCCGTCGCCATCGAACCCGTGTAAGTCGAGGAACAGCGGCATGACCGATACAGCACGCGTCTCGTCCCCCGGTCACTCCGATGCCGTGGTCGTCATCGGCAACGGCATGGTCGGCCACCGCTTCTGCGAGAAGCTGGTCGAGCTCGACCCCGAACGCCGCCACCGCCTCGTGACGTTCTGCGAAGAGCCGCGCCCGGCCTACGACCGCGTCGGCCTGACCCGGTTCTTCGACGAGCGCGACGCGGCCCACCTCATGCTGACGAGCCCCGAGTGGTACGCCGAGAGGGGGATCGAGCTGCACGTCGGCGACCGGGCGACGGCCATCGACCGCGAGGCCGGGGTCGTGCGGTCGGCGCGGGGGCGGGAGATTCCCTACGACCGGGTGGTGCTGGCCACCGGCTCGGCCCCCTTCGTGCCGCCGATCCCCGGCGTCGACAAGCGGGGCGTCTTCGTCTACCGCACCATCGAGGACCTGGAGGCGATCATCGCCTACGCCGAAGGGGTCGAGAGCGCCGCCGTCATCGGCGGGGGGCTCCTCGGGCTCGAGGCGGCCAAGGCCGCCCACGACCTCGGCCTCGAGACGCACGTGGTCGAGTTCATGCCCCGCCTGATGCCGAGGCAGGTGGACGACGCGGGGTCGCGGCTGCTCGTCAAGGAGATCGAGTCGCTGGGGGTCCGGGTGCGCGTCGGCGCCGCGACGAAGGCGATCGTCGGCAACGGCAAGGTCGAGGGGATGGCCTTCGACGGCGGCGGCGACCTCGAGGTCGGGATGGTCATCGTCTCGGCCGGCATCCGCCCCCGCGACGAGCTGGCCCGCGGGTGCGGGCTCGCGGTGGGCGCGCGCGGCGGCGTCGTCGTGGACGACTACCTCGAGACCAGCGACCCCGACATCCACGCCATCGGCGAGGTCGCGCGGCACCGGGGCATGGTCTACGGTCTCGTCGCCCCCGGCTACGAGATGGCCGAGGTGCTGGCCGCCCGGCTCGCCGGCGACGAGTCGCGCGTCTTCGCCGGCGCCGACCTGTCGACCAAGCTCAAGCTGATGGGCGTCGACGTGGCGAGCTTCGGCGACTACGAGGCCGGCGCGGACGCCGCCAAGCCCCTCACCTACGAGGACCCGTTCGGCGGCGTCTACAAGAAGCTGCTGTTCAGCCCCGACGGCAAGCGGTTGCTCGGCGGCATCCTCGTCGGCGACGCGTCCGACTACGGCAGCCTCATGATGCTCGCGAAGAACGGGACCGAGCTGCCGGCCGAGCCCGGCGCGCTCGTGCTCGGCTCGGGCGCGGGCGGGGTGGCGGTGTCGGCGACCGAAATGCCCGACGAGACCCAGGTCTGCCAGTGCAACGGTGTGAGCAAGGGCGACATCTGCTCGGCCGTCCGCGCCGGCGGCTGCGGGACGGTGGGCGACGTCAAGGCGCAAACGCGCGCCGGCACCGGCTGCGGCGGCTGCCTCCCGCTGGTGACCGACCTCCTCAAGCAGGCGCTCGAGGCGTCGGGCAAGACGGTGAGCACGGATCTCTGCGAGCACTTCCCGTACACGCGGCAGGAGCTGCTCGACATCGTCAAGGTCAAGGAGATCAGGACCTTCGCCGCCCTCATCGCGGGCCACGGGCGCGGCCACGGCTGCGAGATCTGCAAGCCCGCGGTCAGCTCGATGCTCGCGAGCCTGTGGAACGAGAACATCCTCGACGACGCCCACCAGACCCTGCAGGACACGAACGACCGCTTCCTCGCCAACATGCAGCGCGGCGGCGTCTACTCGGTCATCCCCCGGGTGCCGGGGGGCGAGATCACCCCCGACAAGCTCATCGCGCTCGGGTCCATCGCCAAGAAGTACGGCCTCTTCACCAAGATCACCGGCGGGCAGCGCGTCGACATGTTCGGGGCCCAGCTCCACCAGTTGCCCGACATCTGGGAGGAGCTGATCGGGGCCGGGTTCGAGAGCGGCCACGCCTACGGCAAGGCCCTGCGCACGGTGAAGAGCTGCGTCGGCACCACCTGGTGCCGCTTCGGGGTGCAGGACTCGGTGAAGTTCGCGATCCGGGTCGAAGAGCGCTACCGGGGCATCCGCGCGCCGCACAAGATCAAGTCGGCGGTGTCGGGCTGCGTGCGCGAGTGCGCCGAGGCCCAGGGCAAGGACTTCGGCCTCATCGCCACCGAGAACGGCTACAACCTGTACGTCTGCGGCAACGGCGGCATGCACCCCCGCCACGCCGACCTGCTGGCGGGCGACATCGACGAGGACACCGCCATCCGCTATATCGACCGGTTCCTCATGTTCTACATCCTCACCGCCGACCGCCTGACCCGGACATCGGTGTGGCTGCAGCAACTGGAGGGGGGCATCGACTACCTGCGCGAGGTGGTGGTGGACGACAAGCTCGGCATCTGCGACGAGCTCGAGCGCCGCATGGCCCACCTCGTCGACACCTACCGCTGCGAGTGGAAGGAGGTCGTCGACAACCCCGAGCTGCGCCGGAAGTTCCGGCAGTTCGTGAACACCGACGAGACCGAGGTCGGCATCGAGTTCGTCGACGAGCGCGGGCAGCAGCGTCCCGAGTACTGGGACAAGGCGGTCATCCCCGTCGAGGATGTCACCCGGCCGGCCGAGGAACGCGCGCGCGCCCTGAGCGACTCGTCCGGCAAGCGCTGGGTCAACGTGGGGCGCGTCGCCGACTTCCCCGCCGACGGCGGCGCCGCCGTCAAGTACGGACGGAGCCAGATCGCGGTGTTCAACTTCTCGTCGCGCGGCGAGTGGTACGCCGCCCAGAACATGTGCCCCCACAAGCAGGCGTTCGTCCTCTCGCGCGGCATCGTCGGCGACGCCCAGGGGACCCCCAAGGTCGCCTGCCCCCTCCACAAGAAGGTCTTCGGCCTCGACACCGGCGCCTGCCTCAGCGGCGAGAGCTACGAGCTGATGACGTTCCCGGTGAAGGTCGACGACGACCGGGTGTACCTGGAGCTCCCGCCCGAGGAGCAGCTCGACGCCTTCCTGGGCACCGACACCGTCTGCAGCGCCGCCGCCCGCGAGCGGGGACCGGCGCGGGGCGCCTCGAAGGAGCCGGCCGCCCCCTACCTGCGCAGCGAGCGCCTCGACGGCCAGGTGGACTACTTCGCCGAGCGGCAGGCAGCCGGCTAGCGCTACTAGCGCTGCCCTTGCCCGACGTCTGTGGGCTGAACTTGTAGCGGGCGTGATGTCCGCTCGTACCCGTCTCGGACGTTCCGCCGCCCGGCGAGGTAACGGCACCACTGGGCCGGCCTTGCGGGCTGCGGTCCAACGCCGCGGTGCGGTAGACGTAGACCTCCTCGGGGTCGACACGCGGCCGGGTGGAACTTCCGGAACTCGAACTCAAGCTCGACGACATCTTCTCGATCTGAGGAGACCGGGGGTCCCGCCGGAGGTGCGTTCACGCGCCGGAGTTCAGAGGCGGTCGTGGCTCGATCACCAACTTCAGGTCCGAGTCCAGCACCTCCGCGACCCGCACCATCGTCTTCAGCTCGATATTCTGGACGCGACCGGAGAACAGCCTGGAAATCGTCGGTTGAGTTACGCCCAACTGGCGCGCGATGGCTGACCGGGAGAGGCCGAGCTCGGCCCGCCTCGTCTCGAGCATCTGGACGAACTCGAGAAGATGACGTTTCGTCGCGATGCGTGCAGCCTGCTCGGGGCTGCGCCGCCTCTGCAGGTCTGGCAGGACAGGTCCGCTGATGGTCGTTGGCCGGATGGCCGGCTCCTGCGGGCTGACCGAGTCGGTGGGAGTGCGTCGCATGGTCCTGCTCGCTGGTTCAGTTCTTTCCGTTCTTGCCGTCCTCGTTGCGCAGCGCCTTTTCGGTGTCTGCCTGGAGCCTTCGGATTCGGGCCATGATTCTGACAGGAATGCTCGTGCGCTTCTTGACGTATCCGTCGAGCACGACGATCCGATGCCCTGGTGCGAACACGAAGAACAGCCGAACTCCGGTCGTCAGCCCTCGCGCCTCGAAGAGTCCATGGCCGAGCGGCTTGGAGATCGGCGGCCGAAGCGTGTTGCCGTGCTCCTCCAGCATCTCCACCAAGGCCTCGGCTTCCGCTGCGATGTCGTCGGACTGTCCGTCCAGAAACTCCTCGAGCGTCGTCGTCCCCCTCGGGGTGTTGAGCGAGTGAACGGCCCACTGCACTCTCGGAATATTACCTTCTGAGGTATATCTGTCAAGGTCTGTGCTTCGTGGACCGCGCCGCCGCGTTCCCCGACTGTCCTCTTGACATCTAGAAGAGCTGCGGGCTATCGTTCCTCTAGATGGCTAGAGCGAAGGACGACCTTCGTGGCTCGCTCGACCTGGTGATCCTGAAGACGCTGTCGCTGGCCCCGATGCACGGTTGGGGCATCGGCCAGCGGATCCGGCAGATGTCCTCGGGGGTGCTGGCGGTCAACCAGGGCTCGCTGTATCCGGCCCTCCAGCGTCTCGAGAAGCAGGGTCTGATCGGCAGCGACTGGGGAACCACCGACAACCACCGGCGGGCGCGCTACTACCGGCTGACGCCGTCGGGCCGTCGGGCCCTCGGCGACGAGATCGACAGTTGGCGGCGCTTCGCCGAGGGTCTCGGCGCGGTGCTGCGGAGCACGTGATGCGGTGGGTGTACGCCGCCCGCGCCCGTCTCCGCCTGCTGCTGTTCCGTGAAGAGGTCGAGCAGCGGATGGACGACGAGTTCCGCTTCCATCTCGACATGGAGACGGAGCGGTTGGTGCGCGCGGGCGTCGACCCGCGGGAAGCGCGTCGACGGGCGCGCGCCGCCTTCGGCGGCGTCGAAGCGCACAAGGACGCGGTGCGTGACGGCCGCGGCTGGGCCTGGCTGTCGGCACTCCGGCGCGACATCCGCGACAGCCTTCGGTCCCTGCGCCCGCTGTTCGCGCTCCTCGTGACCGCGATGCTCGGGCTGAGCCTCGGCCTCGCCACGGTGGCGTTCAGCCTGTTCGACGCGGTTCTGCTGCGGCCGTTGCCCTACGCCGACAGCGACCGCCTGGTTCGCGTCTTCACGTTCAACCGGGAAGCGCCGCAGTCGTTGCATGGTGCCTCCCTCCAGGACTTCGAGGACTGGCGACGGCAGGTACAGGGTTTCTCTCCGATCGCGGCGTGGCTTTCACGCGCCGGAGTTCAGAGGCGGTCGCGGCTCGAGCACCAGCTTCAGGTCCGAGTCCAGCACCTCCGCGACCCGCTCGGCAGGGCGCTGTCGGCCAGCACCGATGCATGCGTCGCGTGAGCCGGCCCGCCAGGGCCGTTGACAACGGCTCGCGATCGGCATAGGGTGTGCCCATCGGTAAAAAAAGGCGGCGTATGGTCGTTCGGCGCGCTTCTTCCGGCTGCCGCGGGTAGCAGGTTTTTTCGGATGGGAGGGTCGTGACCATGTCGAGGCTGTTCAAGGCGACGGGCGGCGCGGGGCTCGCCGTGGTGCTGCTGGGCCTGTCGGCGCCGGCGGGCCACGCCCAGGCGGTGTCCGACGGGGCGTCGGCGCGCGAGTTCGTGGACCGCTACTGCATGGCCTGCCACAGCGACCGCGGGTTCGAGCGCGGCACGGTGCCGGTGTCGCTGCAGGGCGTCGACATGACGGACGTCGGGGCCCACGCGGACGTCCTGGAGCGGGTGGTGCGCAAGGTGCGGGGCGGGCTGATGCCGCCGCCGCAGGTGCGGCGGCCGGACGACGGCGTCCGCGCGTCGCTGGTCTCGTGGCTCGAGACCGAGCTCGACCGCGCCGCCGCCGACCGTCCGCCCCTCGGGCGGCCGATGACCGCGCACCGGCTGAACCGGGCCGAGTACCGCAACGCCGTGCGCGATCTGCTCGGCATCGACGTCGACATCGCCGAGCTCCTGCCGCCCGACGACGCCGACGCCGAGGGCTTCGACAACAACGCCGAGGTGCTGTCGGTCTCGACGACCCTGATGGAGCGGTACCTGACGGCGGCGCGGCGCATCAGCCAGCTCGCCGTCGGCGACCCCGGCCTGACGTCGCGGTCCGCCACCTACCAGGTGCCCAACCTCGAGGACCAGGACGACCGCACGAGCGACGACCTGCCCTTCGGCTCGCGGGGCGGCCTCGCCGTCCGGCACTACTTCCCCCTCGACGGGGAGTACCTCTTCAAGTTCGACCTGCGCCGCAACTTCTACAACTACATCGTCGGCCTCGGCAACGTGCCGCACCAGCTCGACCTGCGCATCGACAAGGCCCACGTCGAGACGTTCATGGTCGGCGGGGCGTTCGAGGGCACGCGGTGCGCGACGAGCTACTGCGGCTCGGGCAGCGGCGGGTTCCCCGAGTGGGGGGCGTACTCGGTCGACGCCGACAACGAGCTGCAGGTGCGGGTGCCGGTGAAGGCGGGGATGCGCCTCGTGGGGGCGGCGTTCCTCCGGCGGCCGGCCATCGACGAAGGGGTGCTGCAGCCGCGGCCGAGCCCCGCGACCTTCGGCTACAGCACCGACGACCGGCAGGACGGGAACCCCGCCCTGTCGAGCCTCACCATCACCGGGCCCTTCGACGGCGTCCAGCCGGAGGCGACGCCGAGCCGGGAGCGGATCTTCGTGTGCCGGCCGGCGGGCCCGGGCGACGAGGCGGCGTGCGCCGAGGAGATCCTCACCAACCTGGCGCGGCGCGCGTACCGGCGCCCGGTGACCGACCGGGACGTGAGCCTGCTGACGAGCTTCTACGAGGCGGGACGCAGCGAGGGCGGGTTCGAGTCGGGCATCCAGGCCGCGCTCGAGTTCCTGCTCACCGATCCCGAGTTCGTGTTCCGCGTCGAGAACGCGCCGGAGGGGGTCGAGCCGGGCATCGCCTATCCCGTGAGCGACCTCGAGCTCGCCTCGCGGCTGTCGTTCTTCCTGTGGGGGAGCATCCCCGACGACGAGCTGCTCGACGCGGCGATCGCGGGAACGCTGAAGGAGCCGGCCGTGCTCGAGGCGCAGGTGCGGCGCATGCTCGCCGAGCCCCGCGCCCGGCGCACCCTGGCCGACAGCTTCGCGGCCCAGTGGCTGGGGCTGAGCCGGCTCGGGAACGCGAGGCCCGACCCGACGGTGTTCCCCATGTTCGACGAGAACCTGCGCACGTCGATGCAGCGCGAGACCGAGCTGTTCCTCGAGGCGCAGGTGCGCGACGACCGGCCGCTGGCCGAGCTGGTGACGGCCGACTACACCTACGTGAACGAGCGCCTCGCCGAGCACTACGGCATTCCCGGCGTCCACGGGAACCACTTCCGGCGCGTGGCGTGGCCGGACGACCGGCGGGCGGGCATCCTGGGGCAGGCGAGCATCCTGACCCTGACCTCCTACGCGAACCGGACGTCGCCGGTGACCCGCGGCAAGTGGGTGCTCGAGAACCTGCTGGGGGCCCCGCCCCCGCCCCCGCCGGCCGACGTGCCCGACCTGGAGTCGCGCGGCGAGGGCGAGCCGCCGACGTCGTTGCGCGAGCTCATGGAGATCCACCGCGCGAACCCGGCGTGCGCCGCGTGCCACCGGACGATGGACCCGCTGGGCTTCTCGTTCGAGAACTTCGACGGCATCGGCCGCTGGCGCACCACCGAGGACACCGGGGTGCCGGGCGAGGTCGGGCCCGCCATCGACCCGTCGGGGGTGGCCCCGGACGGCACCGCGTTCGCGGGGGCGAGCGGCTTCCGGCACATCCTGGCGAGCCAGGGCGAGTTCATCCACACGTTGACGGAGCGGTTGCTGACGTACGCCGTCGGGCGCCGGTTGGAAGCGGCCGACATGCCCGACGTCAGGCGCATCCTGCGGGAGGCCGAGGAACAGGACTCCCGCTGGTCGGCGGTGATTCTGGCGATCGTGAAGAGCGCGCCATTTCAGACGAGGAGGATAGGCTGATGATCGTGACCAAGACGGTAATCCCGCGCCGGACGGTGCTGCGCGGCGTCGGAACGGCGTTGGCGCTGCCCCTCCTCGACGGGATGGTGCCGGCGCTGACCGCGCTGACCCGGTCCGCGGCCGCCCCCACGAAGCGGCTGGGCGTGGTGGTCGTGCCGAACGGCGCGCCCGTCGAGTACTGGCAGCCGAAGACGGCGGGCGCCGGCTTCGAGTGGACGCCGAGCCTGAAGGCCCTGGCCCCGGTCCGCGAGCAGGTGCTCGTGATGACCAACCTCGACAGCGTCGGGGCCGAGCCGGGCCGCGGGACGACCCACTCCCAGGCCGCGTCGGCGTTCCTGACCGGCGCGCGCCCGAGGCGCACCGCGGGGGCGGCCCTCGAGCTGGGCATCTCGATGGACCAGGTGGCGGCCAACGCGCCGGGCATCGGCCGTGAGACCCAGTTGCCGTCGCTCGAGCTGTCGCTCGAGGGCGGTGACACCGTGTACGGGGTGTCCACCTGCGACGGCGGGTTCAGTTGCGCGTACCTCAACAACTCGTGGGCGAACCGCACGACGCCGATGCCCCGCGAGACCAACCCGCGCATCGTCTTCGAGCGGCTGTTCGGCGACGTGGGCAGCACCAGCGCCGAGGCGCGCCGCCGCCGCATCGAGCAGCAGCGCAGCATCCTCGACGCGGTGAAGGGCAAGGTCGGCCATCTCGAGGCCGGGCTGGCCCCCTACGACCGCCGCAAGCTCGACGAGTACCTCGAGGCCGTCCGCGGCATCGAGCGGCGCATCCAGCTCGCCGAGCGGCAGGCGGACCGCGAGCTGCCGGACGTCTCCTCGCCGGCGGGCATTCCCCTGTCGTACGAGGAGCACGCCGGGCTCATGTTCGACCTGATGATCCTCGCCTATCAGACGGACATGACGCGGGTCATCTCGTTCATGGTCGGCCGCGAGGAGAGCGGCGTGACCTACCCGCAGATCGGCGTCACCGAGCCGCACCACCCGCTGAGCCATCACCGGGACAACCCCGAGAAGATCGCGAAGCTGGCGCGCATCAACGCCTATCACATGCAGTTGTTCAGCGACTTCCTGGTCAAGATGCAGTCGACGCCGGACGGCGACGGCACGCTGCTGGACAACGTCATGCTGATGTACGGCTCGGCCCTGCGGAACTCGAACCGGCACACGACCCAGAACCTGCCGATCCTGGTCGTGGGCGGCGGCGGCGGGACCATCAAGGGCGGCCGCCACGTGGTCTGCCCCGAGGGCACCCCGCTCACCGATCTCCAGTACACGATGCTGGCGAAGCTGGGCGTCCCCGTGGACGGCTTCAGTGGGACCAAGGGCGAGATCCGCGAGCTGTCGGAGATCGCGTAGCGGCGGTCTCGTCTCGCGCGGCGTTCCGGGGGGGCGCGTCCGCGGCGCGCCGGGTCGGCGCTCGGCGCGTCCGCCCCGGGCTCCGGTCTGTCGGCGGTGCGCTCGGCAGCGTTGAGGCGTGTTAAGGGGGGCGTGGCCCTGGGCGGGCTCCCCGGTTCGAACGATCGCGGTCGGCCGGCGAACCCGTGGCGACACCGGCGGCGCTGGCTGGGAGTCTGCGTCAATGGAACGGCGCGGACTCCCGGCGGGGTTGGCCGGGTGCCGGCGGAACCTTGGGGCGACCGTGGGCGGGTCAGGCCGCGGGTGCGGAGCGGTGGCTGTAGCGCTACGCGGCGGGCGGCTGCGTGCCACGCGCTCCACGGGGCGCGTGAGGTAGTTTCCGGTCACGGGACCAGCGGTCTGCCCGGTCCGGCGGATGCTGACGGAGGGAGGATCGGCATGCGGCTGAGCGGCAAGTGGATGGCTGCGGCGGCGGTTGCGTGGCTGTGCGTCGCCGGCGTTTCGGCGCAGGACGCCGACCTCCGGCTGATCGAGGCGGCCCGGGGCCAGGACCACGAGGCGGTGCGCGCGCTGCTCGACCAGGCGGTCGACGTCAACGCCCGCGAGGGCGACGGCGCGACGGCCCTGCACTGGGCGGTCCTGCGTGACGATGTCGAGACGGTCGAGGCCCTGCTCGACGCCGGCGCCGATCCGGACGCCGCCAACGACTACGGGGTGACCGCCCTCAACCTCGCCTGCACCAACCGCAGCGCGGCGGTGGTCGGCAAGCTCCTCGACGCGGGGGCCGACCCGAACGCCGCGACGGCGATGGGCGAGACGCCGCTGATGACGTGCGCGGGCACCGGCAGCGCCGATGCGCTGGCCGCGCTCCTTGACCACGGCGCCGACGTGCACGCCCGCGAGAAGTCGCACGGGCAGACGGCGCTGATGTGGGCGGCGGCCCAGGACGACCCCGGGGCGGTGCGGGTGCTGCTGGCGGCCGGCGCCGACGTCGGCGCGCGTTCCGACAGCCATCTCCTGCCGGTGAACCGCGGCGTGGGGAACGCCTTCGAGCAGTCGGTGCTGGAACCCCAGCGGGGGTCGACGCCGCTGCTGATCGCCGCCCGGAACGGCCGCATCGAGAACGCGCGGCTCCTGCTCGACGCGGGCGCCGACGTCAACGAGCGGGCGCCGAACGGCCAGTCCGCGCTGGTGCTGGCCAGCTTCAGCGACCAGGGCGGGGTCGCCGCGCTCCTCCTCGAGCGGGGCGCCGACGTCCGGGACGCCGCCACCGGCTACACCCCCCTGCACACGGCGGTGCTGCGCGGCGACCTGGATCTGGTCGGGGCCCTGTGCGCGCACGGCGCCGACCCGAACGCCCCGCTCACCGGCGGGAGCCGGCTGCAGCGCAACCTCAACTACTACTCCTTGTCCGCGACCCTGGCGGGGGCGACGCCGTTCTGGCTCGCCGCCAAGTTCGCCGAGGTCGACATCATGCGCCTCCTCGCCGAATGCGGCGCCGACCCCCTGCTGTCGCCCGACAACGGCGTCACGCCGCTGATGGCGGTCGCGGGGGCGGGGTGGACGACCCGGTCGAGCAACCGCCGCGGCATGGGCATCGGGGTCGACGCGGCCCGGCTGCTGGTCTCGGCCGGCGAGCCCCGGACGCGCGAAGGCGTCCGGCTCGCCCTCGAGCTCGGCAACAACGTGCACGCGACCGATCCCGACGGCAACACCGCGCTGCACCACGCGGCGAGGCTGGGCTACCCGGCGGTCGTCGAGCTCCTGGTCGAATACGGCGGGGAGCTGTACTGGAGGAACAACAACGGGGCGTCGCCCTCCGACTTGGTGTGCCGCGACGCGGCCGGCAGGCTGGTCCGCCGCTCCGACGGCGGCTGCGTGGACTGATCTTCGCAGGCTGGTCCGCCGCTCCGACGGCGGCTGCGTGGACTGATCTTCGACCGAAGGGACGACCGCGGCCGGCGCCGCCCAACGCCGGTCGCCGGTTCCTTAATCCGCCCCGCGCGCGGCCGACCCGGCCTCCCGGTTCCGGCCACCGCATCACTCGCCGATCGTGAGCCGGCGTCGCGTCCCGTCCTGTCGGCACGCGTCGGCGTCTCCGCGTCCGGCCCCCGAAGGTGCTCGCGAGCTTGTCGGGTCGACCGGGGGCCTGCTCGATCTAGAGGTCGACCGCTTCACGCACGATCGACGCGAAGCTCCGCCCGCGCGCGCCCGCGCTCTAGTCGACCCTCCGCCGCCGGCGGCTCCCGGTATACTTGCGTGCGCGTCGCAGACACAAGAGGCGGCATACAGCGGCGCCCCGGTCCACGCCGGCCATCCGTGCGGTACGCGTCGAGGAAGGCGATAATGGGCGGCGGGGCTTCGGTGGCGCCGCGGGCGGCAAGGCGTCGTAGCGGGGCCGTTCTCCGGCGGCGCGCCGTTGCCGACGGAGTTTAAGGTGAGGGGCATGGAGTCGAAAATCGGCAGACGAATCGGGACCGCCGGCGCGCTGGCGCTGGCGTTGGCGGCGCTGGCCGGTTGCGAGGCCAGCCTGTCGCCGTCCGAACGGGTGTTCTTCACCGTCGACGACGTCACGATCGGCACCGGCGACGCGGCCATCCCCGGCGACATCGTCCGGATCCGCTACGTGGCGTGGCTGTGGGACGAGGACGGGCAGGACTACAAGGGCCAGCAGGTCGATTCCGGGGAGCTGGAGTTCGTCCTGGGCGTCGACCAAGTGTTGCGGGCGTTCGAGGACGGGCTCGGCAACATGCGGGTCGGCGGCCTGCGCCGCATGCAGGTGCCGCCCGAGTACGGCGTCGGGTCGCAGGGCCTGGGCAGCATCCCGCCGAACAGCACCCTCGTCCTCGAGGTCGAGCTGCTCGAGGTGCGGCTGGTGGTCACCAGCAGCGCCCCGTTCCAGGTCATCGATCTCCGGAGGGGCGACGGGGCGCCGGCCGCCAACGGCTACGTGCTGACCGTCGACTATGCGGGCTGGCTCTACGACGCCAGCCGGCCCGACGGCAAGGGCCGGCAGTTCGACGTCAACAGCGGCTACCGCTTCAACCTCGGTCTCGGACCGGAGATACCGGGGTGGCACCAGGGCCTGGCGGGCATGCGCGAGAACGGCGAGCGCAGGCTGATAATACCGCCCGAGCTGGCCTACGGAGAGGAGGGGGCTCGGCCGCGGGTGCCCCCCAACGCCACCCTGGTGTTCGACGTCACCCTGTTCACGGTCCAGGCCCCCTGATCGGATGCCCCGTTCTGCCGGTCCGCCGGTCCGGCGCGCATGCCCAGAATCCGCCTGATCGCGCTGGTCGTGTGGGCGGCGAGCGTGGCGGCGCTGTCCGCGCTGTACGTGCTGCGGCCCGACCTCCTGGAGCCGGAGCGGGTCGCGGCCGCCCTGCGCGGGTCGGGGCAGCCGGTCCTGCTCGGCTACGTCGCCCTCAACGTCGTCCGGGCGTTCACCCTCGTGCCCGCCACCGTGCTCGTCGTCGCCGGCACCCTGCTCTTCCCCGACCGGCCGTGGTTCGTGACGGGCAGCGCGCTCGGCGGGGCCGTCGCCTCGGCCCTCCTCATCTACTACTTCTTCGACTTCCTCGGCCTCGGCGACCTCTTCGAGCGGCGCCACGCGGCGCGGGTGCGTCGGCTCGAGGCGCGGATGGCCCGCCGGGGCGGGTTCTGGCTGGTCGCGGGCTGGTCGGCGTTCCCGTTCACGCCGACCGACGTCATCTGCTACGTGGCCGGCACCCTGCGCATGCCGGTCGCGCGGTTCGCCGCCGCCGTCGCGCTCGGCAAGCTGCCCATCGTCGTCTTCTACGTGTGGGCGACGGGCACCCTCGTCGAGCAGTGGTACGGCCCGTAGCTGCCCTTCCGCCCCCGGATGGGATAGATTGATGGAACCCAAGGAGGAACCATGCGCCATCGCCGCCCCCGCCGCCGTCCCCTGTTCACGCTCTGCCTCTCCGTCGTCCTCGCCGCCGCGGCCGCGACCGCGTCCGGCCAGCGCCGGGACGGGGTGCCGGCGGTGCCCGCGCCGTCCGCGGCGCGGGTGCTGCACACCGCCGAGGTGCCGCGCATCCGGGTGGTGCCGGTCGCGACCGGGCTCGCGCATCCGTGGGGCATGGCGTTCCGCGGCAACGGCGACATCCTCATCACCGAGCGCGACCGGGGGGCGTTGCGGGTGGTCCGCGACGGGCAGCTCCTCGACCGCGACGTCCCCGGTGTGCCCGAGGTCTTCGCCGAGTCGGACCGCGCCGGGCTGATGGACGTCGCGGTGCACCCCGACGACGACCGGCTCGTCTACCTGACCTACAGCAAGTCGATCGTGCGGGACGGGGAAGAGGGGGTGACGGTGGCCCTCGCCCGAGGCCGCCTCGACACCGGGGCCCTGACCGAGGTGCGGGACATCTTCGTGGCCGAGGGGCTCGACCGCGGCATCGCCGCGTCGCGCATCAGTTGGGGCCCCGACGGCTCGCTCTACATGACCGTCGGCGGCTCCTACGTCTTCGCCGACACCGGCAGCTACGCCCAGGACCCGCGGAACCACTTCGGCAAATTGATGCGGCTGACCGAGGACGGCGCCGCCCCCGCCGACAACCCGTTCGCGGGCGACCCCGACTACCTGCCGGAGATCTACTCGATGGGCCACCGCAACCAGCTCGGGCTGGCGTGGCACCCCGAGACCGGCGAGCTGTGGGCGACCGAGAACGGGCCGCAGGGGGGCGACGAGGCGAACATCATCCGGGCCGGGGCCAACTACGGGTGGCCCCTCGCCTCGTACAGCCGCGAGTACTCCGGGGTGCGGGTCAGCGAGACGCCGTGGCGGGCGGAGTTCGAGGACCCCGCGGTCGTGTGGTGGCCGTCGATCGGGCCGTCGGGGCTGACGTTCTACACCGGCCCGCACTTCCCCGAGTGGCGGGGCAACCTCATGGTCGGCTCGATGATGGAGGGCCGGATGCCGCGCACCGGCCACATCGACCGCGTCGTCTTCAACCGCCGGGGCGAAGAGATCCGCCGCGAGTCGATCCTCACCGAGCTGCGCCAGCGCGTGCGCGACGTGCGGCAGGGCCCCGACGGCTACCTCTACGTGCTGACCGACGAGGACGACGCGGTGCTCTTCCGCATCGAGCCGGCCCGCGCCCTCGTCGACCCGCCGGGGAGCGCCATCTTCGTCGAGCGGGCCGACGAGCCGCGGGTGGCGCCCCTGCCCGAGCCAGAGTGGACGGCCGACCAGCGCGCCGTCGTCGAGCGCTACGCGCCGGACGGCGGCGCGGGGAACGCGCTGCGCACCCTCGCGCGGCTGCCGGTCCTCGCCGACCGGGTCATGCCGTTCCTGACCTGGGTGACGAACGACTCGACGCTGTCGCCGCGCCACCGCGCGCTGCTCGTCCTGCGGACGGCGTGGCTCGCGCAGAACGGCTACCTGTGGTCGTCGCACGCCGGCCGGGCCGACCACGGCCTGACCGCCGACGAGGTGCGCCGCGTCGCGGAGGGGGCCGGCGAGGGCTGGACCACCTTCGAGCGGACCCTCCTCGGGCTCGCCGACGAGCTGTTCCGGAACGCTTCGGTGACCGACCGCACCTGGGCCGAGCTGACGCGGATGTACTCGCTCGAGAACCTGGCCGACGCGGTGGTGACCGTCAACGAGATCACCGCCGCGTCGGTCCTCTTCAACTCGCTCGGGGTCCAGCCCGACGCGGGGGCCGGGCACGTCATCCCGACCGACGACGTCGCCTACCGCATCGACGCGCCCCGGCCGCGAGCCGCCCCTGACGGTGCCGCGCATCGACCCCGTAGAGGGCGACGGCCTGCGGGTCGGCCGAACCCTGCGCCGGCACGCCGCGATGGCCGACGTGTGGTACTCGAACCCCCGCTACGTGCTCGACGAAGAGCAGTCGCGCCTGACCCCCCACGACCGCGAGCTCGTCATCCTGCGCACCGGCTGGAACGCCCAGGCCGTCTACGAGTGGGCCAAGCACGTGGGCAGCGTGGGCCGCGCCCGCGACCACGGCCTCGAGCCGCTCTGGATCGCGCAGGGCCAGGACGCCCCCGGCTGGAACGCGCGCGAGCGCCTGCTCATCGACGCCGCCGACGAGATGTACACCGACACCATGATCTCGGACGAGACGTGGGCGGGGCTGTCCGAGCACTACGACGAGCACCAGCTCGTCAGCATCGCCGCCACCGCGGCCCGCTACCGCAAGGTGTCGATGACCCTGAACGCCTTCGGCGTGCAGCCGCTGCCCGACGACGAGCGCTTCCCGGTGCTGGCGGGGTACGGCGAGCCCCCGCGCTAGCCCCGTCGTCGTCGGCGATGCGCACCGCCCTCGGCCGCGGCTCCGCGGGCGGTACGACGAGCCCCGTCGTCGTCGGCGATGCGCACCGCCCTCGGCCGCGGCTCCGCGGGCGGTACGGCGAGCCCCGCGATAGACCCGACGTCGGCGTGGAGCCGGCGGGGCGCCCGCCGGACTCCTGAGGCGACGGTCTCCGGCATCGTCGGATTGCGTGTTTCCCGTGTCGTTTCCGGCCCCCGGGAGTCCGAGCCGTAGTAACGGTGCAGATTCCCGGCGGGGGTAGGAGCGGTGATCGGAGCCGCGGGAGCCGGTTTCCGGGCCGGCGAAGCGGCGAGGAGGACGGCATGCCTGCCACGACGTCGAGCGCCGCGATACTGGTGGTCCACCCGGATCCGACGGCGGGCCGGTCGCTGGCGGACCGGCTGCGCGCTCTGGGCCATGCCGTGTGCGCCACCCTGACATCGGCGCGGGAGACCGTCGACGAGGCCGCGGACCCGCGGCCCGATGTGGCCCTGATCGATCTCGGACCGGACGGTGCCGGCATCGCGGCGGCCGAGGAGCTGGGCGGTCGTTTCGACGTGCCGGTGGTGTACCTGGTCGGCGACGTCGACGACGATCTCCTGCGGCGGGCGCGGGCGACCCATGCGTCGGGGTACGCGCTGGAGCCGGTCGCGGATCGGCAGCTCGGTCTGATTGTCGAGGCCGCGGTCGCCCCGCACCGGCGCGGATCCGCCGCCGGCGGGCGGGTCCGGCCGCCGGCCGGCGCTCTGGAGCGGATGGTCGCGGAGGTCCGCGGCGGAACCGACCTCCTGGACGTGCTGATCAACGACATCGGCGAGGGGGTCGTGGTGGCCGACGGGGACGGCCGGCTGCTCCTGGTCAATCGGGTCGCCCAGGAGATCCTCGGGCGCGCCGCCGGTCCGGATCGGGATCTCGAACAATGGCGGAGGGGGTTCGCCGTCTTCGAAGTCGACGGGCGCACGCCCCTGCCGAGGAGCGAGTACCCGCTGCAGCGCGCGCTGCGCGGCGAATCCGTCGACGACCGAGCGCTCGTCGTGCGCGGCGGAAACAAGCCCGGCGACGTCCACGTGTCGTGCCGGGCATGGCCGCTGCTTGACGCGGAGGGCCGCCTGAAGGGCGGCGTCGGGACCTTCCGCGACGTGACGCGGGAACGGGCGTTGCGGGCCGACCTTGACCGGACCCTCGACGATCGGGCGGAGCAGGCCGAGCTCATGGACAGCGTGTTCAACAGCATGAGCGAGGCGATCGCGGTCTTCGACCGGACCGGCGGCCTCCTGATGCTCAACCCCTCGGGCCGGCAGATGTTGGGCATCGATCCGCGGGCGGATGACGGCGTCCCGCCGCCGGTGGAACCGCTCGACTTCCGGCATCCCGAGGACCTGTCCCCCATCCGGCCCGAGGAGCAGCCGCACGCGCGGGTGCTTCGCGGCGAGTCGTTCGACGGCGTTCGCCTCCGCCTCCCGCAGGCCGGGGGGGGCGACCTCCACGTCAGGGTCGGCGGCCGGCCGCTGTTGACCCGCGGGGGGGCGGTGCGCGGGGCGTTCTGCATCTTCCGCGACGTGACCGAGGACGAGGCGCGGGAGGCGGAGCTGGCGGCGCTCGCCGAATCGGCGAGGCGGCAGAAGCGGACCATGGAGACCGTCTTCGACAGCATCAGCGACGGCGTCGTCGCGGTCAGCGCGCGCGCCCGGCCGTTCGTCCTGAACCCGAGCGCGAGACGCATCCTGGGCGAACGGGCGGCCGCCGCGGCCGCCGCGGCCGCCGAACGGTCCGTCCCCGACCAGTGGAGCGCCAAGTACGGCCTGTTCGGGGCCGACAAGGCCGCGCTCGTGCCGACCGACGAACTGCCGCTCGTCCGCGCGCTGCGCGGCGAAACGGTGGAGGGCGTCGAGATGTACGTCCGCCATCCCGAGGCGTCCGACGGCGTCTACCTCAGCGTCAGCGCGAGCCCGCTGATGGACGACGACGGCGCGGCCCACGGGGCCGTCGCCATCTTCCGGGACATCACCGAGTTCCGCGACACCGAGCGGCGGCTGCGCCGGACCGCCGCCGAGCTGCGGGAGAAGAACCAGCTCCTCGAGGCCGTCTTCGACGGCATGAGCGACGGCGTGGCGGTCGCCGACGCGTCGGGGCGGCTGACCATGGCCAACCGCCGGGCGGAGGAAATCGTCGGCATGGGCGTCGAGGCCGTCGAGTCGGCCGAATGGTCGGAGACCTACGGCGTGTTCCTGCGGGACCGGATGACGCCGATGGCGTCGGAAGAGCTGCCCCTGGCGCTCGCCGTCGCGGGCCGGTCGTCGGACGACGTCGAGATGTTCATCCGCAACGCGCGCCGGCCGGACGGCGTCTTCATCAGCGCCACCGGGAGGCCGATGCGGGACGGGTCGGGTGCGTTGACCGGCGGCGTGGTCACGTTCCGCGACGTGACGGAGGGCATCCGTACGGAAGAAGCGATGCGGGACGCGTTCGCCGAGGGTCGGCTGGAGGTCATCGAGACGGTTCTCCACAACATCGGCAACGCCATCAACAGCGTGGCGACGGCCGTGAAGACGCTGTACGACCGGCGCCGGCACAACGAGGTGCTGCATCGTCTGACCGCCCTCGCCGACGAGATCACCGCGCACGACGACGATTGGAGCCGCTGGTCGACCACGGGCCCCGGCCGCAACGTGGGGAAGTTCATCGTCGCGCTCGCCCAGGACTTCGCGGCCCAGAACGACCGGTCGCTGGCGACCGCCGGGCGCGCGCACGACCGGGTGCAGCACATCGTCGACATCATCCGCACGCAGGAATCGCTGGCCCGCGGCACGGCGGAGCGCAAGCTCGTCAAGCTGCGGAGCGTGATCACCGAAGCCGCCAAGGTGCTGCAGGATTCGCTCGCGAAACGGCGGATCGTCATCGAGGTCGACTGCGCCCACGCGCCCGACGAGATCTGGGTCCAGGAGAGCCGGTTCCACCAGGCGCTCGTGAATCTCGTCAAGAACGCGATGGAGGCCGTCGGCGAACGGTATGCGGCCGACCCCGGGTTCGAGCCGCTCGTCCGCATCGTCGCGCGCGGCGAGAAGCAGTTCCTGGTGATCGACGTGATCGACAACGGCGTCGGCATCGAGAAGGAGCACCTCAAGTCGATCTTCCGGGCCGGCTACACGACGAAGGCCATGGGAACCGGACTCGGGCTCCACTCGGCCGCGAACTTCGTCGCCGCGGCGGGCGGCCGCATCGAGCCCTTGAGCCGGGGCCGCGGCACGACGATGCGCGTCAGGTTGCCGATGGCGGCCCTTCAGCAGGCGCCCCGGGATTCGGAGGAGGCGTGACCGGTCAGGCCGGGTCGAGCCGGCCGTAGCTCTTCAACTTCCGGTACAGGGTCGTGCGGTCGATGCCCAGCAGGCGCGCGGCCCGCGCGGTGTTGCGGTCCGCCGTCTCGAACGCCTCGATGATCGCGCGGCGCTCGACCTCGGCGAGGGGGGTCACGCCGCCGGGCGGACCGGCGGATCGGGGGCGCGCCGTCGGCGCCGCCGACAGTTCGGGCGGCAGGTTCCCCGCCCGCAGGGCGTCCGTGGTCTCCAGCACGAGGGCGCGGCAGATCACGTTCTCCAGCTCCCGGACGTTCCCCGGCCACGCGTAATGCTCGAGCCGCCGCAACGCGTCGGGGGAGATGCGGCGCACGGGCTGCGCGCTCCGGGCCGCGTGCTTCTTCAGGAAGTGCTCCGCCAGCAACGGGATGTCCTCGACGCGCGTTCTGAGGGGGGGCACGGCGATGGGGAAGACCGCGACGCGGTAGTACAGGTCCTCGCGGAAAGTGTGCCCGCGTATCGCGGCCCGCAGGTCCTGGTTCGTCGCCGCCACCACCCGCACATCGATCGGTACGTCGGTCGTGCCGCCGACCCGGCGGATCGTCCGCTCCTGCAGCACCCGCAGCAGCTTCGGCTGCAGGGCGAGCGGCATGTCGCCGATCTCGTCGAGCAGCAGCGTTCCCCCCTGCGCCTGCTCGAAGTAACCGATTCTCTGTTTCTCGGCGCCGGTGTACGCCCCGCGCTCGTGTCCGAAGAGCTCGCTCTCGACGAGCGCCTCCGGCACCGCCGCGAGATTCGCGGCCAGAAACGGCCTGTCGCGGCGCGAGCTGCCGTAGTGCAAAGCCCTCGCTATCAGCTCCTTGCCGGTCCCGCTCTCGCCGGTCACGAGTACGCCGACATCGCTCTCGGCGACCCGCTCGACGAGCGCGCACACCTCGCGCATCGCCGCGCTCGCGCCGACCACGCCGCGGATCGAGCAGGTGGTCGCGAGCTCTGAGCGCAGGCGTTCGACCTCGCGCTTCATCCGCTCCGTCTCGATCTCGCGCGACAGGTCGCGGTACACCACGAGGCTGCCGGTGACGCCGCCCTCGCCGTCCCGCACCGGGAGCGTCGAACGGTGGAAGAGCCGCCGCTCCCCGTCCGCGTCGGCCCGGGACTCGACCAGGCGGGCCGCGCCGTGCCGGGGGGGGACCTGCGCGGCCCGCGCCGAATCCGCCGGATCGGGCTCGCGCACCCGCTCCTTGAACCGCGCCGCCGCGGCGGCCTGCGGCAGCTTCCGCAGCTCCGCCGCGGGGGCGTCGAACAGCCGCTCGTACCACCCGTTCGCGAACAGGAGTCCGCCGGCGCCGTCGTACAGCGCCATGGCGTCGCCCGTGGCGTTCAGCACCGCCTCGAGGCGGCGGCGGTCCACGTCGCGTTCGTGTTCGACGTTCCACTTCGCGACCAGCGACAGGGTCATCTGCTGGATCTCCTCGGGCGCGAACGGCTTCCGCACGTAGAGGAGCTTGTGGAGCAGGTCCATGTCGCCCACGATGTCCGACAGCGCCTTGTCCGTGTACGCGGTCATGATGACCACTTCGATGTCGCGGTCGACGGCGCGTATCCGGCGTACGGTCTCGATGCCGTCGATGCCGGGGGGCATCCTGATGTCGACGTAGGCGACCGCCACGGGCCGGTCGCTCCCGCGCGCCTGCGCGACCAGCTCGCAGGCGGCCTCCCCGCTCGTCGCGTCCAGCAGGTCGAAGGCCGGCAGCACGGGGCGGGAGCGGGGGAGCCCCGGGAGCGCCATGAACTTGTCGGCGGCGAGCGAGGTCAGCTCCGGAACGAGCATGTCCCGGAAGTCGTCGTGGATCTCCGGCTGGTCGTCGACCACCAGGATCCGCGTGTTCCAGGTGGACTCAGGTTCGGCCGGCCGTTCCCGGGTGCGCCTCGTGGTCACGTGCGGGTCCCTCGGCGGGTGTTGGTCGAGTCCGGCGTCCGTCAGCCGAGTCCGGGAAGGCCGCGCCATCGTGTGCGCGCAATCATGTCCTACCCGTATGGCGTACTCCAAAGCCGGAGGCAAGTCAAGGGTGTTCCGATATCGCCCCGCTTTCCTGTCGTGCACCCCGAGTTCCGGCGCCCCCTGCCGGTTCGGCGCGCGCCGGTCCATGCCGCCGAGCCGCTCGATGTAGGATTGGGGCGGGGGGTTTAGAATGCCGCACAAGTTCCGAGTCACTCGATTCGTCGTGGCCGTAGCGGTCACCGTCGTCGTCGCGTCGGCGACCGCGCCCGCCGCGCGGGCGCAGGCCCCCGCCGACTTCGTCCCCGTCACCGACGCCATGCTCCGGGAACCCGCCCCGGCCGACTGGCCGATGTGGCGGCGGACCCTCGACGGCTGGGGCTACAGCCCCCTGGACGAGGTGACCCGCGGGAACGTCGGCGACCTGCGCCTGGCGTGGACGCGCGGCCTGGGGCCCGGCAGCCAGCAGGCCACCCCGCTCGCCTACCGCGGGGTGCTGTACGTGCCGAACCCGCGCGACGTCATCCAGGCCATCGACGCCGCCACCGGCGACCTCCTCTGGGAATACCGCCGCGACCTGCCCGCGGACACCGCCACCCGCGGCCTCGCCACCACCAACCGCAACCTCGCCATCTACGGCGACCGCATCATCGACACCAGCGCCGACGGCTACGTCTTCGCCCTCGACGCGGCGACCGGCGGGCTGGCGTGGGAGACGCGGATCCTCGACTACGAGACGCACCCCGCGCTGCAGAGTTCCGGGCCCATCATCGCCGGCGGCAGGGTCGTCTCGGGGCGGAGCTGCTCGCCGCGCGGCGGCCCCGACGCCTGCGTCATCGTCGCCCACGACGCGGCGACCGGCGACGAGCTGTGGCGCCGGCGGCTCATCCCCGCCCCCGGCGAGCCCGGCGACGAGACGTGGGGCGGGGTCCCGTTCGAGGAGCGGAAGCACGTCGGCTCGTGGATGGTGCCGAGCTACGACCCCGAGCTGAACCTCGTCTACGTCGGCACGTCGGTCACCGCCCCCGCCCCCAAGTTCCTCCTCGGGGGCGCCGACCTCGCGCACCTCTACCACAACTCGACCCTGGCGCTGGACGCCGACACCGGCGACATCGTCTGGTACTACCAGCACCTGAACGACCACTGGGATCTCGACCATCCCTTCGAGCGGCTGCTCGTCGACACCGCGGTCGCGCCCGACCCCGACGCGGTGGACTGGATCAACCCGCGCATCCGGCCCGGCGAGAGGCGGCGGGTGCTGACCGGCATCCCCGGCAAGACCGGCGTCGTCTACACCCTCGACCGCGCGACCGGCGAGTTCCTGTGGGCGAGGCCGACGATCACCCAGAACGTGATCAGCGGCATCGACGGGGCCACCGGCGCGGTGACCGAAAACAGCGAACTGGTCTTCGGCGCGATGGGCCAGGAGGTGCTGGCCTGCCCCACCCTCATCGGCGGCAAGGACTGGGAGGCCGGCGCCTACAGCCCGCTGACCAACGCCATGTACATGCCCCTGCGCAACAGTTGCGCGCGCATGATGGCCACCACCGAGGGCAGCCACCCGAGCTACGCCCTCGGCGTCCGCAGCCAGCTCGCGCCGGGGGTCGAGGCCCTCGGCGCGGTGCACGCGGTCTCGGCCGAGACCGGCCGGACGCTCTGGATTCACGAGCAGCGGGCGGCCACCATGTCGCTCGTCGCCACCGGCGGCGGGCTCGTCTTCGGCGGCGACGTCGCGGGCCGCTTCCGCGCCCTCGACCAAGAGACCGGCGCCGTGCTCTGGGAGATCAACCTCGGCTCGCCGGTCACCGGCTTCCCCATCGCCTACGCCGCCGGCGGCCGGCAGTACGTGGCGGTGAGCACCGGCTCGGCCGCGACGGCGTCCGGCTTCATCCGCCTGACCCCCGAGATCAGCCCGAGCGCCGGCAACAACCTGTTCGTGTTCACGCTGCCTTAACGCTGGTCCTGATCCGTGTCGCTCCGCATCTGTCCAAACATGCGGATTTCCAACTGCAAATAATGGAAAATTACCCTCCCTGTGGTCCGGGCCGGTCCGGGCCGATCCGCTCCAATCCGGGCCTTGATTGTGGGCGTACCGTGGGTGTGTGATTTCGGCCAAGGGAGGCTGATTCAATGGAAAGACTGACAGCCAAGCGGGCCGAGACGCTACGGAGGCCGGGCCGGTATCAGGCGGGCGACACGGTGTACCTGGTCGTGGCCAAGGGCCGGACGGGCAGGGTGAACAAGCGGTGGGTTCAACGGCTCCACGTCCAGGGGAAGCGGCGCGATATCAGCATCGGCACGTATCCGGCCGTCACGCTGTCCGAGGCTCGGGAGCGGGCGCACGACAACCGCCTGACGGCGAAGCGGGGCGGCGACCCGTCCGGGCGTGCGTCGACCGTGCCGACGTTCGCGGACGTGTCCGCCAAGGTCGACCAGGGGGGCCAGTGGCGCGGCCGGACCCGAGAGACGCGGCGGCGGACCCTGGCGCGGTACGCGGCGCGTCTGATGGGTCGCCCCGTCGACCAGATCGACCGGGCGGCCGTGCTCTCGGTGCTCGGGCCGGTCTACCGCGACAAGCCGGCGACGGGCAAGCTCTTGCGCGGTTGGGTCCGGGGCGTGCTCGCGGCGGCGCAAGCTCTCGGGCATGTCGACGTGAACGCGGCGGGCGAAGTGATCGACGCGGCATTGCCGAAGACCCCGAAGACCCGAGCGCATCGGCGGGCGTTGCCGTACGCGGACGTTCCCGCGGCGCTGGCGGCGGTCGAGGCGTCGGGGTCCGGTCCGGCCGTCAAGGCGGCGATTCGGTTCACGGCGCTGACGGCGGTACGGTCCGGCGAGGCTCGCGGGGCGACGTGGGGCGAGGTCGACCTCGAGGCGCGGGAGTGGCGCGTACCGGCGTCGCGGATGAAGGCCGGGGCGGAACATCGGGTGCCGTTGTCGGATGCGGCTGTGGGCGTGCTGGAAGGCATGAAGGCGCATTCTGACGGCGCGGTCGACTCGCTGATCTTCCCTGGCGTGGGCGGGCGGCCGCTCAACGGCCACACCTTGATCAACGCGCTGCGGAAAGCGACGGGGACGGATGCGGACGTTCACGGCTTCCGGTCGAGTTTCCGCACGTGGGCGGCGGAGCGGTCCGGGGCGACGATGGACGTGGCGGAGATGGCCCTTGCGCACGTGGTCGGCGGGGCGGTCGAGCGGAGTTACGCGCGCAGCGATCTGTTCGACCAGCGGCGCGGGCTGATGGACCGATGGGCTGCGTTCGTGACCGGCCATCTGACTACCCGGTGACCCGCCTCCCGGTCGCCGCGAACGAACGCTCCCGCTGGTCGCCTAGGGCCGGCGCCGGCGTTCAGCCGTACGGTGCAGAAGACCCGAGTCGGTCGACGACGCCCGCCTCGAGCACCGGCTGTTTTCCGGTGCCGCCGCCGAGCCACGCGGCGCGGCCGCTGCCGGACTGGAGCGCTGCCGGCCG
>CAXXTG010000030.1:0-21671 GCA_963666855.2 Vicinamibacterales bacterium | reverse complement strand
ACTTACTTCTGCGATGAGCCCATCCCCCTACACCGAGGTCTTCCCGACGGCGCCTTCTCCGGTCTTGGAGAGGGTCGAGGCGGCCTGAGGCGGCGCCGAGGCGGCCTGAGCCGGCACCGGGCTTCCCCGGCCGTCGATGCGCGCGAGCAGCGCCGCGCACTCGGCCTGCCGCGCTTCGAGGGTCTCGCCGGCGCTGCGCATCCGGACCGCCTGGGTCGGGGGCGAACGTCTCGCGCAACTGCTCGACGTAGTCGCGGAGCTGTTCCTGGAACCGCGCCTCGAGGGTCTGGGCGAGCTCGACGCGCAGGGTCTCGACCTTGCTGGCGAGTTCGCGCTTCAGGCGGGCCCGGCGCTGGGGCAGGATGAACAGGCCGGAGGCGACGAGCAGGGTCGCGCCGACGGTGCCGGTGACGTCGAAGCCGAGGGTGGTGAACACGGCGGTCAGGACCGCCCCGAGGCCGATGACCACGGCCTGGACCCCGAACGTCTTGGCGATGGCCGCGTTCACCGCCGCCACGACCTCGTCCGCCTCGCGCTGCGCGTCGAAGAGCGCGAGCCGCCGCCGCACCGGCTGCGCGAGCCGGGTGAAGATCTCCTCGCGGTTGTAGACGTACTGGGGGCTGACGAAGCGGGTGCGCCCGGCCGCGTCGCGCAGGGCCTCGCGCCGCTGGCGCAGCAGGCCGTCGGCCTTCTCCCACATCGCGAGGTTCTGCCGCACCAGCCAGTCGATGAGCGCCTGCACCTCCTCTTCGATGCGCTGCGGCGCGTCGGCGACGACCTCGTTGCGGAACCGGTTCTCGACGACGTCCTTGTCGCGCAGGCGCATGATGTTGGTCAGCCGCACGAGCTCGTCGAAGAACCGCTGGCCGCGCCGGTCGAGCTGCCAGAGGACGTTGGTGATCTGCGACTGGTAGCGCGACACGTCGGCCCGCATCCGCGTCTCGTAGGCGTCGACCTCGGTGAGGATGGACGCGAGGGCGGAGTGGTCGCCCCGCACGAGCCGCAGCCGCTCGCCGAGGGCGTCGGCCTGGCGGGCGAGCACCGGGGTCAGGCTCTTGAGCGGCGCGGTCAGCTTCAGCTTCACGCGGTCGCGCTCGCGCAGCGTCGACCGGAAGTAGGCGGCGAAGGCGGCCCACTCGTCGAGGTCGGACAGGGGCTCGCCCGACGTGCGCTCGCGCACGACGCCGCGGGCGCTGATCGCGAACAGCGGCGGCTCTTCGCCCAGCGCCTCCCGCGCCTGCTGCTGCACGTAGCGCTTCACCCGCGCCACGTGGTCGGGACCCGACTGGCCAGGTCGACCTGGTTGACGATGAACACGACGTGCTTGCCCCAGCTCAGGATGAGCTTCAGGAAGTCGTGCTCGCTCGCCGAGTACGGGCGCAGCAGCGAGGTGACGAAGAAGACGATGTCGGCGCGGGGCACGAAGCCCTCGGTCAGCAACTGCTCTTCGCGCTGCATCGAGTTCGTGCCGGGGGTGTCGACGATGTTCAGCTCCTGCAGCACCTCGACCGGCAGCTCGTGCACGAGCAGCCGCGGCTCGGCCTCGCGCACCGACTCGATGGCGCCGTGGCGCAGCAGGTGCACCGACCGGGTCGTGGGCAGCTCGCCGGTCTCGAGGGCGTCGGTCCCGAGGACGGCGTTGAGGAACGTCGACTTGCCGGCGTTGAACTCGCCGACCACCATGATCAGGAACAGCTCGTCGAGGCGCCGGCGCATCGCCTCGAGGGCCTCGACGTCGCCGGGCACGAGGTCGAGGTCGGCGAGCAGGGCGCGGGCGGCGTCGAACAGCGCCCGCTGCTCGTGCACCAGCTCGCGCTCGTCGGGGGTCAGCAGCGGGTCCATGCGGGCGTCACCTCGGAGGCCGCGCCCCGCCGGCCGGGTGCCCCCCGGCGGGACACCAGCGGCGGGCGGATCCCCGTGGCCGCGCCGCCGGGAGGGGCCGGGGGCGCGGCGCGGGACACGGGAGTCGGTCGGCCGGCACGGTCCGGATCACGCCGGGAGACGCCCCGTCACGACGAGCGGCTGAAGATGTGGACGGCGGTCTCGCCCTCCTGGCGCTCCCCCGCCCCGACGACCACGAAGACGTGGGTGTCGGTCGCGGCGACGTCGCGGGCCGGCTCGCCGGTCCGGTGGGTGCCGGCCGCCACGGGGGCCGACGGGTCGGAGATGTCGACGACGGCGACGCCGGCCTCGGCGTCGGCGACGAAGACGTGGGAGCCGGAGAAGGCCACCCGCGACGCGCGGCCCGGCGTCTCGAAGGTCGCGGTCCGCACGGGGCGCGTCGGGTCCGAGGCGTCGTAGATCTGAAGGTGGCCGCCGCCCGCCCCGGCGAGGAGGCCGGACGGCTCGCCGACCTCGCGCTGCACCTCGATGGCGCGGGGCGCGGCCGGGGCGTGGAGGATGCCGACGGGCTCGGGCGGCCCCGGCGCCGACAGGTCGAACACGTAGAGGCCGGTCGGCGAATCGGTGGCGTAGGCCATGGGGCCCGAGGTCACGACGTCGCGCGCGTAGCCGTCGAGGAAGAACGAGCCGGCCCCGGTCGGCGCCGTCTCGTCGGTCGCGTCGACGAGCACCATGCCCTCCATGTGGTCGATCAGCACGACGCGGTTCTCGTACACCGCGCCGATCTTGGTCTGCCCGAGGGTCTCGTGGTTGCCCAGCACGGTCGGCGCCGCGGGGTCGGAGATGTCGACGATGGCCACCCCGAAGAAGTTGGCGCCCACGTAGGCGCGGTCGCCGCGGACCCGGAAGCCCCAAATCTCCTGGGGCAGCTCGGTCGACCCCATCCGGGCCGGCGCGGCGGGGTCAGAGACGTCCCAGACGGTGAAGGTCGAGTGGTGGGAGACGTAGACGTGGTCGCCCCGCACCCGGACGTGCTCGGCCGGGCCGGGTATCTCGCCGACCTTGGTCAGGGTGACGGTCTGGGCGGCGGCCGGCGCCGCAGCCAGCACCGCCAGCAGCCCCAGCACCAGCACGCCGGCCATCGGTACCGGCCCCGGCGCGCAGGTCCGGACGACGGCCTTGACGATCCTCGGCACGCCGGCCGTCGGCGCCGGCGACGGCTGCGCGCCGGCGTTGCCGACGGAGTTGACGCTCATCTTCACGGCCGCCCCCCCTCTGCAATCCGATAGAGCTTCGTCCGCGTCCGCACGATGAGGCTGCCGTTGGCCACCGCGGGCGTCGCGAGCGTCATCTCGTTGAGCGGATTGGTGTGCAGGATCTCGAATTCGGGCCCCGCCCGGACGACGAACGTCTCGCCGTCCTCGCTGAGCAGGAATATCCGATCATTGTACGCCCACGGCGACGCGGTGAACCCGTTGCCGATCTCCAGCCGCCGCCGGCCGTAGACCTCGTCACCGGTCCGCGCGTCGTGGGCGACGAGGAACCCCCGGTCGAGCAGGGTGTAGTACTGGTCGCCGTAGACCAGGGCCGACGTGTTGTAGGTGCCCAGCAGCGGGTAGGCCCAGGCGACGTCGTCGGACGACGCCTTGACGCCGGGGAACCCGAAGTTGAGCCCCGTCCGCATGTCGTCGGGCGACCAGATCGAGATGTCGCCCGACGCCCCCGGCCGGACCGCGTAGACGGGCCGCAGGCCGCCGCCGGGATAGCCCGAGCCGATGTAGAGCAGCCCGTGGCGGGAGAACGGCGTCGGCACCGTCAGCCCCGACATGCCGTGGATCTCCCACAGCAGGTTGCCGTCGAGGTCGTACGAGCGGACGCCCTGGGTGCCCGCGGTCACGATCTCGGTCCGCAGCTCGTTCTCCCAGACGAAGGGGGTCGCCCAGTTCTGGCCGCGCTCGTCCCGCTCGACCCGCCAGACCTCGGCCCCGGTGTCGCGGTCGAGGGCGACCATGAACGAACGGGTGACGTTGTCGTTGACGACGTAGAGCCGGTCGCCGTGCAGCGTCGGCGAGGCGGCCGAGCCGAACCCCCCGGTCGTCTCGAACGCGCCCAGCTCGGTGTACCAGACCGTCTCGCCGCTCATGTTGAGGGCGGCGACGACGCCGGCGGTGCCGAAGTAGACGTACACCCGGCGGCCGTCGGTGACCGGGGTCTCCGACGCGAAGCTGTTCTTGATGTGCCGGGCGATGGTCGGGGCCGCGCGGTGCATCTCGCGCTCCCACCGGACGGCGCCGGTGTGGAAGTCGATGTTCCAGACGACCCAGCGGTGGACCTCGGACGAGCGGGTCGCCCCGTTGTCGTCGCCGGGGTCGTAGAGCCCCGGGATGGGCTCGACCTCGTCGCCGGCGCTGATGGCGGAGGTGACGAAGATCGTGTCCTCCCAGACGACCGGCGAACTCCAGCTCAGCCCCGGCAGATCGATCTTCCAGACGACGTTCTCGGTCTCGCTCCAGGTGTCGGGCAGGGCGGGGTCGTCGCCGACGTCGCCGGCGTTCGCCCCCCGGAACTGCGCCCACTGCGCCGGGGCGGACGCGGGCGCGGCCAGCGCCAGCAGCAGGCCGGCGACGAGCGGATATCGGTTCATGCGTCCCTCACGCTTCCCGGCGCGGGGCGCCGCGCCCCGCGCTCCCGTGCGTTGTTACCGATCGCGCCGCTCCTGTCAAGCCGCGGGCGGCTGGACGCGCGTCTCCGCAGCCGAATTGACACCCCGCGCGCCCAAGGCCCAAAATACGCTATTGCAGTGTACGTCCACAGTTCGTTCCACAGAGAGGAACCACGGTCCATGTCTGGATTCCGGGTCATCGGTGCCGTCCTCGGAACCGCCGCTGATCTGTCGCGACGGCCGGCACCGGGACGGCGGCCGCGGGGCAGTCGGGCAACCCCGCCGACGGCCACCAAGCGAGCTTCTCGACCGGTACTGCGTCGCCTGCCACAACGACCGGCTCGAGACCGGGGGGCTGTCGCTCCAGGGGATGGACCTGACGGACGTCGCCGGCGACGCCGCGGTCTGGGAGAAGGTGGTCGCCAAGCTGCGCGCCGGGGCGATGCCGCCGCAGCCGCGGCCCCGGCCCGAGCCGGACGCCTACGACGGCTTCCGCGCCTGGCTCGAGACCGAACTCGACCGCGCCGCCGCCGCCGACCTGCGGCCGGGGCGGACCGAGGCCCTGCACCGGCTGAGCCGGGTCGAGTACCGCAACGTCGTCCGCGACCTCCTCGACCTCGACGTCGACGTGAGCGACCTCCTGCCGGCCGACGACACCAGCTACGGCTTCGACAACATCGCCGGGGTGCTGGGCGTCTCGCCGACCCTGATGGAGCGCTATCTCGCGGCGGCGCGGAAGATCGCGCGGCTCGCGGTGGGGTCGCCGGTCCCCTCGCCGATCGCCGAGACGTTCCGCGTCCCCTCCGACCAGGGGCAGGACGACCACGTGGCGGGGCTTCCGTTCGGGACCCGCGGGGGCCTGGTCGTCGACTTCAACTTCCCCGAGGACGCCGAGTACGTCATCTCGGTGGTCCCCGACGGTCCGCTCTACATCGAGTCCCACGAACTCGAGCTCACCCTGGACGGCGAGCGCCTGGAGGTGTTCACGGTCGGGCGGGCCCTCGAACCGGGCCAGCGCCGCAGCCAGTACGCCGAGGCCGACGCGCGCGAGGTCCGCGTGCGGGTCGCGGCCGGCCCCCACCGCGTCGCGGCCGCCTTCCTGCGCAAGACCTCGGCCGAGCAGGAGCGCACCCGCAAGCTGTACAAGCGGCCGTTCACCGGCGAGGGCTCCGGCGCCGACTCGCGCTATCAGCCCTATCTCGAACGGCTCACCATCGCCGGTCCGTTCGAGTCGCGGGGCGGACGGCCCCTCGTCGACACCCCGAGCCGCGCCCGCATTTTCGCCTGCGAACCGGGCGACGACGCCGCCTCGGCCGCCGCCTGCGCCGCCGACATCCTGGCGACCCTCGCCCGCCGCGCGTACCGCCGCCCCGTCAGCGCCGAGGATGTCGGGCGGCTGCTCGTCTTCTACGAGCGGGGCGCGGCCGCCGGCGGCTTCGACGGGGGCATCGAACTCGCCCTGCGGCGGCTCCTCGTCAGCCCCGAGTTCCTGTTCCGCATCGTCGAGGACCCGGCGGGGCTGCCGCCCGGCACCGCCTACGCCCTCAGCGACCTCGAGCTGGCCTCGCGCCTGTCGTTCTTCCTGTGGAGCAGCATCCCCGACGACGAGCTCCTCGACGCCGCCGTGCGGGGCGAACTCGGCGACCCCGCGGTGCTCCGGGCCCAGACCCGGCGCATGCTCGCCGACCCCCGGGCCGAGGCCCTCGTGACCAACTTCGCGGGCCAGTGGCTCAGCCTGCGCAACGCCGCCGCGGTGCGGCCCGACGAAGACCTCTTCCCCGACTTCGGCGAGGGCCTGCGGCGGGGGTTCCGCCGCGAGACGGAGATGCTGTTCGAGGCGATCCTGCGCGAGGACCGCAGCGTCGTCGAGCTGCTCTCGGCCGACTACACGTTCCTGAACGAGCGGCTCGCGGTGCACTACGGCATCCCGAACGTGCGCGGCAGCCACTTCCGGCGCGTCGTCCTCGACGACCCCGGGCGGGGCGGGCTGCTCGGCCACGGCAGCATCCTGACCGTGACCTCGCACGCCAACCGCACGTCGCCGGTGGTGCGGGGCAAGTGGGTGCTCGAGAACATCCTCGGCACGCCGCCCCCGCCGCCCCCGCCCGACGTGCCGGCCCTGGAGGCCACGACCACCGGCCGCACCCTGACCATGCGCGAGGCCATGGAGCAGCACCGCGCCAACCCCGTGTGCGCGAGCTGCCACCGGGTGATGGACCCGCTGGGCCTCGCCCTCGAGCCGTTCGACGCCATCGGCCGCCGGCGCACCCCGAACGAGACCCGGGTGCCGATGGACCTGAGCGGGGTGCTGCCCGACGGCACCGTCTTCGACGGCCCGGCCGGCCTGAAGGCGGCGCTGCTCGCCCACCCCGAGCGCTTCGTCACCACCGTCACCGAGAAGCTGCTGACCTACGCCGTCGGCCGCGGCGTCGAGCACTACGACGCGCCGGCCGTGCGCGCCATCACCCGCGCCGCGGCCGACGACGGCTACCGCCTGACGACGCTCATCCTGGGCGTCGTCGAGAGCCCCCCGTTCCGGATGAGGAGCACGGAGTCATGATCATCACGAAGATGTCGCTGCCCCGCCGCACGTTCCTGAGAGGCGCCGGCGCCGCGCTCGCCCTGCCCCTGCTCGACGCCATGGTGCCCGCGGCCACCGCCCTCGCCCGCACCGCGGCGCGGCCGACGAAGCGGCTCGGCTTCATCTACATCCCGAACGGCGCGAACATGTCGCAGTGGACGCCGACCGCCGACGGCCCCCTGGAGCTGTCGCCGATCCTGAGCCCGCTGGCCCCCGTCAAGGACCACGTGGTCATCCCCACCGGCCTCGCCCACCGGCAGGCCGAGGCGTGGGGCGACGGCAACGGCGAGCATTCCCGGGCGAGCGGGGTCTGGCTGAACGGGGTGCACCCCAAGCGCACCGAGGGCGCGGACGTCCGCGCCGGCACGACCGCCGACCAGATCGCGGCCGCCGCGCTGGGGCAGGACACCCCGCTGCCGTCGCTGGAGATCTCGCTCGAGAACAGCTTCGTGGTCGGCAACTGCGACAACGGCTACAGTTGCGTCTACACGAACACGATCGCGTGGCGCACGCCGACCACCCCCCTGCCGATGGAGCACAACCCCCGCGTGGTGTTCGAGCGGCTGTTCGGCGAGGGCGGCACGAGCGACCAGCGCGCGGCGCGCCTGCGCGAGGACCGCAGCATCCTCGACGCGGTGCGCGACGACATGGCCCGGCTCGAGAAGCGCCTCGGGGCCGGCGACCGGCGGCGGGCCCGGCAGTACCTCGACGCCGTCCGCGAGATCGAGCGCCGCATCCAGCGGGTCGAGGCGCAGGCCGGCGACGGCGACCTGCCCGAGAACCTCGCGCGGCCGGTGGGCATCCCCGACTCGTTCACCGAGCACGCGCGGCTGATGTTCGACCTGCAGCGGCTCGCGTTCCAGGCCGACGTGACCCGCGTGTTCACGTACCTGATCGGCCGCGAGCAGACCGCCCAGAGCTACCCCGAGGTGGGGGTGCCCGACGCGCACCACTCGGTGTCGCACCACCAGTTGGACCCCGGCCGGCTGGAGCAGTACGCCAAGATCAACACGTACCACGTGGACCTGCTCTCCGGGTTCCTGCAGTCGCTGCACGCGACGCAGGACGGAGACGGGTCGCTGCTCGACCAGTCCCTCATCCTGTACGGCGGCGGCATCAGCGACGGCGACCAGCACTCGCACATCGACCTGCCGCTGATCCTCGCCGGCGGCGGGGCCGGGCAGCTCAAGGGCGGACGCCACGTGCGCTACCCGACCGACACCCCGATGACCAACCTGCTGCTGGCGATGCTGGACAAGGCGGGGGTCGTGAAGCCGGAGGAGCTGGGCGACAGCACGGGGCGGCTGCCGCTGGCGCCGCTGACGGTGTAGGAAAGCGGGAGGCAGTTGGAAGCGAGAATCAAGTTGCGGTATTCGCCGTCCCGCGACAAGAGAGCGGCTCCATTGCCCCGCTACAAGCCGGGCGGCGCAGACGACGGGCCGGGACCGTCCCTGTGGGTCAACCCGGAATTCGTGGAGGGGTACTTCCGAGGGGTGGCGCCGGAGCAGGCGAGGCTGACCTTGGTCGTCGAGCCCGACCGACACGCTGTGGACCATCAGGCGAACACGGGAGACGGCCCGGCGGCAACGGGAATCAAGTTGCGGTATCGACCGTCCCGGGAAAAGAAGGCCGCCCCCGTCGCGTACTACAAGCCGGACAACGTGGACGACGAGCAGGGGCCATCCCTGTTCGTCAACCGGACGTTCGTCAAGGGGTACTTCCGAGGGGTGGAGCCGCAGCGGGCGAGGCCGATCTTGATCGTCGAGCCCCCCCGAGCGCGACTTCGACATTGACAACTACCGACGACCGCACGGAAGAGACAGCATGCGCATAACACTCGGATACCGTTCGGCGTGCTGGCTGGCGGCAGGGTTCGTGTCCGCGACCGCCGCCGCGGCGGGCGCGCAACCGCCGCGCATCCCCTTGATCGAGGCGGTCAAGGCCGGCGACGCAGGCGCGGTCGAAGCGCTGATCGATGCGGGCATCGACGTCGGCGCGGCCGAGCCGGACGGGACCACCGCGCTGCACTGGGCGGCGCACAACGACGACTTGGCGGCGGCGGCGCGCCTGCTGGAGGCCGGGGCCCGCGCGGACGCGACGACCCGCTACGGCATCGCGCCCCTCGCCCTCGCCGCCACCAACGGCAGCGCCGACATGCTGGGCATGCTGCTGGAGGCCGGCGCCGACCCCAACCGCGCGTCGGGCGAGGGCGAGACCCCGCTGATGACGGTCGCGCGGACCGGCGTCGCGCCCGCCGTCGAGGTCCTTCTGGAGCACGGCGCCGAGGTCGACGCGGTCGAGGGTTGGCGGGGACAGACCGCGCTGATGTGGACGGCGTCGCAGGACCAGCCGGCGGCGGCGGCGGCGCTGATCGCGGCCGGCGCCGACGTGCACGCGCGTTCCGGGGGCGGGTTCACGCCGTTGCTGTTCGCGGCGCGCGAAGGCAGCCTGCGGGCGCTCGACGCGCTGCTCGCGGCGGGGGCCGACCCCGACGACACCCTGCCCGACGGCACCAGCGCCCTCGGCATGGCCGTGTACAACGCGCAGTACGAGATCGCGGCGCGGCTGCTCGCGGCCGGGGCCGACCCCGACGCGCGGGGGCAGGGCTGGACGGCCCTGCACCAGGTGGTGTGGACGCGGCGGCCGAACCTCGGGCGCAACCCACCGTTCCCGGTCCCCCTCGGCCGGCTCGACGGCCTCGACATGGCGCGCATCCTCATCGCCCACGGCGCCGACCCGAACCTCGGCCAGACGGCGGAGCCGCGCGACGGCAACCGCAACATGCTCGACCGGGTGGGGGCGACGCCGTTCCTGCTCGCCGCCAAGGCCGCCGACGTGCCGATGATGCGGCTGCTCGCGGGCCTCGGGGCCGACCCGAACCAGACCACGGCCAACGGCGCGACCCCGATGATGGCGGCGGCGGGGGTCGGCATCTGGAAGATCGGCGAGAACCCCGGCACCAACGACGAGGCGCTGGCCGCGGTGGAGCTGGCGTGGGAACTGGGGAACGACGTGAACGCGGTGGACGGCAACGGCGACACCGCGCTGCACGGGGCCATCCACCGGGGCGCGGACGGCATCGTGCGCTTCCTGCACGACAAGGGGGCCGACCTCGACGCCGTGAACGGAACCGGGTGGACGGCCCTGTCGATCGCGCAGGGCGTGTTCTACCCCAACACGTTCAACCGGCACCCGCACCTCGTGACCCTGCTCGGGGAGCTCGGCGCGGACCCCGCCGCGGGCAGCCGGCGGCAGTTGGACCTCGCCCCGTGGGAGCGCCAGGCGCTGGCCGCCGACGCGCCCCGGCCGTAGCGGCCCCGGCCGAAGCCGCAACGGAGCCACGACCGCCGGACGCGCCATCGTCCGGCGACGACCGAGAACGCACACACGACGACGATGAGCACCGAGAAGCACACGTTCACCGCCGAGGTTCAGGAGCTCCTGAACCTCATGGTCCACTCGCTCTACTCCCAGAAGGACATCTTCCTGCGCGAGCTCGTCTCGAACAGCTCGGACGCGCTCGACAAGCTGCGCATCGAGGGCCTGTCCGACCCGAAGCTCCTGCCCGAGGGCGACCTCGAGATCCGCCTCGAAGCCGACAACGAGGCGCGCACCCTCGCCATCTCGGACAACGGCATCGGGATGACGCGCGAAGAGGTCGTGCGCGACATCGGCACCATCGCGCGCTCGGGCAGCCGCGAGTTCCTCGACGCGCTGAAGGCGAAGCGGGGCGCGGGCGACGCGCAGCCGGGGGCCGGCGACGAGCCGGCGGCGGCGGCCGCCGACCTCATCGGCCAGTTCGGCGTCGGCTTCTATTCGACCTTCATGGTCGCGGACCGGGTCACGCTGACCACCCGCCGCGCGGGTACGGACGGCGCCGTCCGCTGGGAGTCGACGGGCGACGGCACGTACACCCTCGACGACGCGGCGCGGCCGTACGCGGGCACCACCGTCGAGCTGCACCTCAAACCCGCCGACGAGGAGGACGGGCGGCGCGATTACACCGACGCCTTCGTGCTGCGCGAGATCGTCAAGAAGCACTCCGACTTCGTCGCGCACCCCATCCGCATGAAGGTCGAGCGGCAGGAGCCGGTGCTCGACAACACCGGCCAGCCCGTGAAGGGGGTGCTGCCGAAGACGGTGGTCGAGGACGAGACCTTCAACTCGATGAAGGCCATCTGGACCCGGTCGCGCGGCGACGTCACCGACGACGAGTACAACCAGTTCTACCGCCACCTGTCCCACGACTGGCACGACCCCCTGGCCACCATCCCCGGCGCCATGGAGGGGGCGTTCAACGCCCGCATCCTGCTGTTCATCCCCCCCAAGGCCCCGTTCGACCTGTACCACCGCGAGCGCATCACCAAGGGGGTGCAGCTCTACGTGAAGCGCGTCCACATCATGGACGACTGGAAGGCGCTGCTGCCCGAGTGGCTGCGCTTCCTGAAGGGGGTCATCGACTGCGAGGACCTCTCGCTGAACGTGTCGCGCGAGATCCTCCAGCACGACCGGCAGGTCAAGTCGATCCGCAACTTCGCGATCAAGAAGACGCTGGAGGCCATCGGCAAGCTGCGCAAGGACAAGCCCGAGGCGATGCGCGGGTTCTGGCGCGAGTTCGGCGCGGTCCTCAAGGAGGGGCTCGCCACCGACGGCGAGCACCGCGACCGGCTGCTCGACCTCATCCTGTGCGCGACCACCCACGGCGACGAGCCGACCTCGCTCGCCGACTACGTCGAGCGGATGCAGGACGGCCAGGAGCACATCTACTACCTGGGCGGGACGTCGCTCGACGCGGTGCGCCAGTCGCCGCACCTGGAGTCGTTCGCCCGCCAGGGCACCGAGGTCCTGTTCTTCGCCGACCCCGTCGACGAGTTCTGGCTGGAACGCGAGCTCACCTACCAGGACAAGAAGTTCGTCTCGGTCAGCAAGGGCGAGGTCGACCTCGGCACCGGCGACGCCGAGGACGGGAAGAAGGACGAGGCGGAACGGCCCCAGCTCGACGGCCTGCTGCAGACGCTGCGCACGCACCTGCAGGACGACGTCAAGGAGGTGCGGGTCTCGGGACGGCTCACCGACAGCCCCGCGTGCCTCGTCGGCGACCAGGACGACCTGAGCCCGCAGCTCGAGCAGATGATGCGCCAGCTCGGGCAGGACCCGCCGAAGACGAAGCGGATCCTCGAGATCAACCCCGATCATCCGTTCATCGCGCGGCTCGCCGCCATCCACGGCGAGAACGCGCAGTCGCTGAAGCTGAAGACGTACGCCCAGCTTCTGCACGGGCAGGCGATACTCGCCGAGGGCGGCGCCCTGCCCGACCCCGGCGCCTACAGCCGCATCGTCATGGAGGTCGCGAGCGAGGCGGTCACCGCCGCCGCGCCGCCGCGCGTCGATATCCCGTCGGACGATCAGGTCCCGTCCGCATCATCGTGAGGAGCCCGTCATGAGATACCTGGATACTCGCGCGCTCGCCGTCCCCCTGCTGCTCCTGCAAGCCTGCGGCGGCGCCGAACCGGCCGCCGACCCGCCGGCGGAGGAAGCCGCCGCGCCGCCGCCGTACCGGGCGTTCGTCACCAACGAGACGTCGGGCGACCTGACGGTCATCGCGGGCGGCACCCACGAGGTGATGGCGACCATCCCCCTCGGCAAGCGTCCGCGGGGCATCAAGGTCGATCCGGCCGGCGAGCGCCTGTTCGTCGCCCTCAGCGGCTCGCCGCCCGCCCCGCCGGGGGTCGACGAGTCGACGCTGCCGCCGCCCGACCGCTCGGCCGACGGCATCGGCATCGTGGACATCGCCGCGGGCCAGGTGGTGAACGTGCTGAACGCGGGCACCGACCCCGAGCAGGTCGCGGTGAGCCTGGACGGCACGCGGGTCTTCGTCGCCAACGAGGACGCGGCCCTCGCGAGCATCGTCGACATCGAGAGCGGCGAGATCCTCGCCCAGCTCCCGGTCGGGGGCGAGCCCGAGGGCGTCACGCGCAGCCCCGACGGCCGGTGGGTCTACATCACGTCGGAGAACGACAACCAGGTCTCGGTCATCGACACCGAGGCGCACGAGGTCGCGGCGGTGTTCGACGTCGGGGCCCGGCCCCGCTCGTCGGCGTTCCTGCCCGACAGCACCCGCGCCTACGTCACGGCCGAAAACGGCAGCACGGTGTCGGTCGTCGACACCGCCGACCACTCCGTCATCGAGACCATCGAGCTGACCGGCGAGATGGTGCGGCCGATGGACGCCAAGGTCTCGCCCGACGGGTCGCGGCTCTACGTCTCGACCGGCCGCGGCCGCACCGTGGCGGTCATCGACACCGCGACCAACGAGCCGATCACGCAGGTGGAGGTCGGCGAACGGCCGTGGGGCATCGACCTGAGCCCGGACGGCCGCTACCTCTACACCGCCAACGGCCCCGGCAACGACGTCTCCGTCGTCGACACCGAGACCCTGGAGGTCGTCGCGACGGTCGAGGTCGGCGTGCGCCCGTGGGGCGTCGTCATCGTGGAGTGAGCCGATGCGCGCATGGCACCGACTCGGCCTGTCGGCGGCGATCCTCACCCTCGGCACGGGACTCGTCTTCACCGCGGCGCAGCAGAGCCCGACGTTCACCCCCGAGGAGGAGGCCCGGCTGCAGATACGCCACGTGACGGACGGCCTCTACCTCCTCCCCGGCTTCGACGGCGGGCAGTCGGGCGGCAACGTCGCGGTGCGGGTGACCGACGAGGGCGTCATCATCGTCGACAACAAGTTCCCCTACAGCTTCGACTTCATCACCGCCCAGGTCGCCAGCGTCACCGACCAGCCCATCCGCTACGTGCTGAACACCCACCACCACGGCGACCACGCCGGCAGCAACGCCGACTTCATGCGCTCGGCCGAGGTCATCGCCCACCGCAACGCCCGCGCCAACATCGTCCGCAACAACCAGCCCGGCGCCCCGCGGGTGACCTTCGCCGACGAGACCGCGGTGTTCCTCGGCGGCGCCGAGGCCCAGGCCTTCCACTTCGGCCGCGGCCACACCGACGGCGACGCGGTCATCTACTTCCCCGACCTGCGCACCGTCCACACCGGCGACCTGTTCATCCACGGTCAGCGCCTCGACGGCAGCACCCTCGCCCCGTTCTGGGACTACGGCAACGGCGGCAGCGCCGCCGAGTGGCCGGCCACCCTGACCGGTCTGCTCGCCCTCGACTTCGACACCGTGATCCCCGGCCACGGCGAAATCCTCGGCAAGGACGACGTCCGCACCTTCCGCGCGAAGCTGGAAACCCTCCTCGACCGCGTCCGCGCCGAGATCGCGGCCGGCGCCACCCGCGACGACATCGCCTCGCGCGTAGACACCACCGACCTCGACTGGCCCCTCGCGCCGGTGCGGATTCAGGGTGTCTACGACGAGCTGACGGCGGAGTGATCTCGACCAGCCCCAACGACATGCCAGAGACCGCCCCCTGCTTCGACTGCGACGGGAACACCCGCAGAATCTGGGACGAGCACACCTTCACGTCCGGGCTCGGCACCGACGCCGCCGAGCTGATGGTGACCCTTCCGGTTCACGTTTGCCCGTCATGCGGCCTCGAATTCCTCGACCATGAAGCCGAGACCCTGAAGCAAGAAGCGGTCTGCGCGCACCTCGGCGTACTGTCCCCGAACGAGATTCGGGGCATCCGACGGATGCACGGAATGTCGCGCGCCGCCTTCTCGAAGATGGTCGGCGTCGACGAAGCCACTTTGGTCCGCTGGGAGGAGGGCATTCTGATTCAGAGCGCAGCAAACGACCGTCGCCTCCGCCGCCACGCGACCATGCGCGGATGCAACCAGCTCAACGCATGATCGGCTGGAACCGAGGCCGCGCCGCGTGGGCGGCATCAGCGTTCTCCCCTGGACCGCTTTCAGAATCCGCGCCGTAGCGACGAACGAGGCATCGGGTGCCCGGACGACGTCCCGCGCGCGCCTCAGGATGATCCCGTCTCCGCCCTTGCGAGAGCTCCGGTTGGTTTCGGGTGCCATGGATGCCGACCCGAGGACGAAGGTGCGAAGGACGCTCCAGGTCGGAAACCAGCCGATGGCGAACCACGGTCTGGTCGAGTCATCGCGAAGAGAGATGGTCGCTACGCCAGCTCCGGCGTGAACGTCACGTCGCCGGCGGCGGTGTCGCCGGGGTCGAGGACGACGAGGCCGGTGTCGCCGCGGCCGTCCTCGGCCATGTTGAAGCCGTCGATGCAGTTGGTGGCGGGCTCGACGCAGAAGAAGTCGCGGCCGGCCGGGGTGTAGACGACCAGGCACGCGTAGACGGGGTCGGCGTCGATGCGCAGCCGGGCCGACCACTCCGGCCACTCGATGACGGCCCGGCCCCCGAAGCGGGTGAAGTTGTTGTCGAGGGCGGCGGCGTCGGGGTTCAGCCCCGCCCCGCGGAGGAGGAGCCGCGGGGGCGGCGGCACGATGCGCACGGGCATGACGTCGTCGCCGGCCTCCCACATGGGGCCGACGTCGGCCCGCACGAGCGTCCGCGGGGTGCGGACGAAGTAGGGGTGGAGCCCGAAGCCGACGGGCATGGGGTCGGGTGCCTCGTTGGTGACCGCGAACCGCACGCGGAGGCGTTCGTCCGCGAGGTCGAAGGTCTGCTGCGCCGCGTAGGTCCACGGCCACGCGCCGGCCGGGTGGCGGTACTCCACGGTCAGCCGCGCGTCGGCCCGGTCGACGACGGTCCACGGCGCCCGCCAGCCGTGGCCGTGGATGGCGTGGGGCTCGGGCGGGAAGTTCCGCGGGAGCCGCACGTCGCGGCCGCGGAAGCGGAAGCGCGCGTCGCGGATGCGGTTCGAGAACGGGACGAGGGGGAAGCTCGACGTCCCGCCGGCGGACCGCCGGGCGACGGCGTCGGGGGACGCCGGGCGCATCCACTCGATTGCGCGGCCGTCCGATTCGCGGGCGTAGCGCGTGATGGAGCCGCCGACGGCGGGGGCCACCGCGAGGCGCGCCGCGCCGGCCCGAAGCTCGATGATCTCCGGAGCGTCCTGGGTCATGCTTCGATCCTACGCTCAATCCCTCTGTCGGGTGATGTCGACCGTCCTCGGCGTCCCGGACCGGCACGCGCCGACCCAAGCCGCCGGCCGCGGGCCGGGCGGCGGCGCGCCCCGCGATCCGGTGAGCGTGGCGGGCGCCCCGGGAGCGGCGAAAGCTGATATTGTTGGGGTTTGCATGACGCCACCCGCCGGGAGGATTCGACCATGACATCGAAGTTCGCGGGGATGACGGCGGCCGGCCTGGCGCTGGCGATCGCCGTCGGAAACGCCCCGGACGCAGCCGCACAGGAAGAGATGGCCGACAACCCGTTCTTCGCCGAGAGCCCGCTCCCCTATCAGCTTCCGCCGTTCGACCGCATCGACGACGCGCACTACGCGCCGGCGTTCGAACGGGGCATGGCCGACCAGATCGCCGAGATCGAGGCGATAGCCGGGTCGTCGGACCCCGCGACGTTCGAGAACACCATCGTCGCCCTCGAACGGTCGGGCCAACTGCTGAACCGCGTCGCGGCGACGTTCTTCGCGCTCTCCAGCGCCGACACCAACGACGCCATCAACGCGATCCGCAACGAGATGGCCCCGCGGCTGGCCGCCCACACCGACCGCATGCTGCTCGACGCCGGCCTGTTCGCGCGCGTCGAGGCGCTGTACGAGCGGCGGGCGGACCTCGGCCTCGACGACGAGTCGCGGCGGCTCGTCGAAGAGTACTACGTCGACTTCGTGCGGGCGGGGGCGCGGCTCTCCGACGCCGAGAAGGAGCGGATGCAGGCCATCAACGCCCGGCTCGCGGCGCTGTCGAGCCGGTTCACCCAGAATGTGCTCGACGAGGTGAACGCCGCGGCCGTCGTGGTCGAGTCGCGCGACGAGCTGGCGGGGCTCTCCGAGGGCCAGATCGCGTCCGCGGTCGCGGCGGCGGAGGCGCGCGGCCTGGAGGGCCGGTACGTCATCCCGCTGCTCAACACGAGCGGACAGCCGGCCCTGGCGTCGCTCGAGGACCGCGGCCTCCGCGAGCGCATCACGCGGACCTCGCTCGCCCGCGGCAGCCAGGGCGGCGAGTACGACAACCGCGGGGTCATCACCGAGATGGCCCGGCTGCGGGCCGAGCGCGCGGCCATGCTCGGCTACCCCAACCACGCCGCCTACATCCTGGAGCGGCAGACGGCCCGGACGGTGGACGCCGTCAACCAGCGGCTCGCGAGCCTCGCCCCGCCCGCGGCGGCCAACGCGGAGCGCGAGGCGGCCGACCTGCAGGCGATGGCCGCGGCGGAGGGTGCCGACATCGAGCTGGCGGCCTGGGACTGGTCGTACTACACCGAGAAGGTGCGGGCCGAGCGCTACGCCTTCGACGCGTCGCAGCTCCGCCCCTACTTCGAGATGGACAACGTGCTCGAGAACGGCGTGTTCTTCGCCGCCACGCGGCTGTACGGGCTGACGTTCGAGGAGCGGCCGGAACTGCCCGTCTACCACCCCGACGTCCGGGTGTGGGAGGTGTTCGACGCCGGCGGCGAGGCGCTGGGGCTGTTCATCGGCGACTTCTACGCCCGGCCGTCCAAGCGGGGCGGCGCGTGGATGAACGCGTACGTGTCGCAGTCGCACCTGATGGAGACGTCGCCGGTGGTGGGCAACCACCTGAACGTACCGAAGCCGCCCGAGGGCGAGCCGACGCTGCTGACCTTCGACGAGGTCACGACGATGTTCCACGAGTTCGGCCACGCCCTGCACGGCTTCTTCTCGGACGTGCGGTACCCCTACTTCGCGGGCACCTCGGTGCCGCGCGACTTCGTGGAGTACCCGTCGCAGGTGAACGAGATGTGGGCCACCTGGCCCGAGGTGCTCCGGAATTACGCCGTCCACTACGAGACCGGCGAGCCGATGCCGGCGGACCTGCTCGAGAGGGTGCTGGCGACGCAGCAGTTCAACCAGGGCTTCGCCACGACCGAGTACCTCGCGGCGTCGCTCCTCGACATGGCCTGGCACCAGATCACGGCCGACGAGGTGCCCGACGCGGCCGGGGTCGAGGCGTTCGAGGCGGCGGCCCTCGAGGCGGCGGGGGTCGCCCTCGCGACGGTGCCGCCGCGCTACCGCAGCACCTACTTCTCGCACATCTGGAGCAGCGGCTACTCGGCCGGCTACTACTCCTACATCTGGAGCGAGGTGCTCGACGCCGACTCCGTCGAGTGGTTCAAGGAGAACGGCGGCCTGCTGCGCGAGAACGGCGACCACTTCCGCAGCACCCTGCTGTCGAGGGGCGGCAGCGTCGAGGCGCTCGACCTGTTCCGCGCGTTCCGGGGCGCGGAGCCGGACATCGGTCCGCTCCTCGTCCGGCGCGGCCTGAACTGACGGGAGCGGGCCGCCGTTCCGCGGGCACGGACGGACGGGCGGCGGTCTCCGCCCCTTCGCCACCGCGGCGCCGAAAGGGCTTCGGCTCCCGCCGCGGGGTCGACGGGCGGGGCGGCGGCCGCCGCCCATCGCCGGTCCGCGGTAGTCCGCGGTCTCCCGGCCGCCCAACAGTGATATTATTGTCACGCGAGAGACGCTGTACGTCCGCCATGGCAGGCTCGATCATTCGCACCGTAGACGACACACGGTCGGTTCCGCACCCGGACCCGCAGCCGCGCGTGCGGCTGCGTCTCGCGGTACGGGGGTTTCTCGCCCTCGCGCTCCTGCTGGCGGTGACCATCGTGGCCACGTCGGCCACCCTCCTCTACAACGCCGCCATCACCCTGCGCGACGAGGCCGAGGCGAACGCGGTCAACCTGTCGGAGGTGTTCTCGGCGAGCTTCGCGGAGATGGGCGAAATCTCCGTGGCCAACGTCGCGCGGACGCTCGACGCGACCCTCGACCCGCAGATGATCGCCCAGGCCCGCATCGCCGCCCACCTCACGGCGGCGGCCGAGGCGGCCGGGTACGCGCCGCGCCGCATCATCGGCATTCTCGAGGGCATCGTCGGCGAGACGGTGCTCGACGAGTTCTGGATCACCGACGAGACGGCGTTCTCGTATCTCACCAACGTCCGGGACGAACGGGGCGGGCTGGTGCCGTTCGCGTTCGATCCAGATCCGGCGGTGCAGCCGCAGGCGTCGAAGTTCTACGTGCTGCTCGACGGCGTCGGCGACGACGACGTGATCACCCAGCCCGCCCAGGTGCGGGAGATCGACAACCAGGTCTACAAGTACGTCGGGGTCGGCGGCGTCGACAAGCAGCGCATCGTTCAGGTCGGCAACGGCATCGTCTTCAGCGACCAGGAGATCCTGACGAGCCGCTACACGTCCGAGCGGGCCGACGTCTCCGCCATCATCGAGGGCATCCTGGGCCAGCAGATGGCGGCCCAGGGAACCATGCTCGAGCGCTTCATCGCCGCCGCCGAGGCGGCGGAATGGACGCGCGACGACATCGAGCTCCGGCTGCGGCGCATCGCCGCCCAGACCGTCATCGGCGAGATCCGCGTCGCCGGCGCGAACAACGTCCCCCTCTACTCGAGCCTGCGGCCGCCCGCCGCGGGCGGCGCCGGGGCGGCCCTCGTGCGCTCCGGGGACCTCGCCGGGCTGCCCGAGGGCTCGCCCGGCGTCGTGGAGCATCCGACGGTGCCGCGGCCTTCCGACGGCGCCCTCTACAAGTACGTCACCGTCGCCACCGGGGAGTCCGCGCGCCGCGTCCAGGTCGGCCGTCCCCATCCAGAGCGCGTCGGGCGGCAATCTGCTCTACTCGGTGTACCAGCGCGAGGCGGACGTCCAGGTCCGCTCGGGGAACCAGGACCTCAACGCCCTCTGGGTCGTCAACCTCGATCGCGAGCTCGCCGCCGCCGCCCGCCGGGTCGACGTGCAGACCGCCGACGGCGTGGACGCCTGGCGGCTGTTCGAGGACCGCGCGGCCGGGGTCATGGCCACCGCCCTGGACCGGGGGAGCGTCCTGAGCGAGGTGAGCCTGGACCTGTTCTCGCCCGAGGACCGCGGCATCTGGGTCGCCGCGCCCCTCATCAACGCCGGCGGGATCCCAATCGGGGGCCTCGCCATCGCGATGAGCCTGGACGAGGTCGCGGACACGGTCATCGGCGAGACCATTAACACGGTCGGCATCGCGTTGGTGCTGCTGATCCTCACCGGCTTCGCGGCGGCCGCCGGCACGCGCTGGCTGACCCACCCCATCGAGGTCATCGCCACCGCCGCCAGGCAGGTCGAGACGGGGAAGCCGCCCGACAGCGGCGCGATGCAGGAGGTGATCAGCCGCACCGACGAGCTCGGCAGCCTCGCCCGCGTCTTCTCCGACATGACCGTCCAGGTCTTCAACCGCGAGGAGCAGTTGGAGACGATGGTGGCCGCGCGGACGCGGGAGCTGCAGACGAGCAACCAGCGCCTGCAGGTCGCGCACGAGGCGATCAAGCAGGACCTCTCGATGGCCAAGGTCGTGCAGGAGGCGCTGGTGCGGGAGGGCGACGCCGAGTTCGGGGCCTTCTCGGTGTCGGCGCGGATGACCCCGGCCCAGCAGATCGGCGGCGACTTCGTCGAGTTCACGGACGCGCCGGGGGGGAGGCTGTTGTTCGTCCTCGGCGACGTGTCCGGCAAGGGGGTCGCGGCCGCCCTGTTCATGGCCGCCTCGCAATCCGCGGTGATGTCGGCGTTCGCCGAGCACACCGCCATCTCCACGATCGCCAACGAGGCGAACCGCCGGCTGTGCCAGCAGAATCCGATGGGGCTCTTCGTGACCTGCGTGCTCGGCATCCTCGATCTGGAGACCGGCCGGCTCGACTACGTCTGCGGCGGGCACGAGCCCGCCTATCTCGTCGGCCCCGACGACGAACGCCGCGCCCTCCCGATGACCCAGGGCCTCGCGATGGGTCTGATGGACGATTTCGAGTACGCCAGCGGCAGCGAGATCATCCGGCCCGGCGAGACCCTGTTCATCTACACCGACGGCCTGACCGACGCCGTGAACCTCGGCGGGGCCCTGTTCGGCAAGGAGCGCCTGGAGGCGACCCTGGACGGCGCCTCGCGGCGGTCGACGGCGGAGATCGTGGAACACTGCTGGAACGAGATCGGGACCTTCTCGACCGGGGCCGCCGCCGCCGACGACATGACCTGCCTCGTGCTACGCCGCCGATGATCCGCCGCCACCCCGTCGACGCCGCCGGTGGATTGGCCGCACCGGATGTTGCTATAGTGGCGTGTCCGCGGCCGACGCCGACCGTGCGAAGCCATGTCTGATCTTCACGTCTCGCTGCCAGCCAAGCTGACCGAGGTGCGCAACCTGTCGACCGCCGTCGAGGAGTTCGGGGACACCAATGAGCTGCCGATGCCGACGGTCTTCATCATCAACCTGGCCCTGGACGAGCTGATCACCAACGCCATCACGCACGGCACGTTCAAGGGGCCTGATCCGAAGATAGACATCCACCTGAAGGCCGAGCAGAACGTCGTGACCCTGACCATGGAGGACAACGGGTCGCCCTTCGACCCGACGGCGATGGACGCGGACGACGTGGACACGACATCGGCGCTGGAGGACCGGGCGGTCGGCGGGCTCGGCCTGCACCTGGTCCGGACGTTCGCCCACGACATGGCCTACGAGTTCGTGGACGGT
>CAXXTG010000029.1:0-4887 GCA_963666855.2 Vicinamibacterales bacterium | reverse complement strand
ACGCGGGTCCGGGCGTCCACGCCGGACCCTGGGCCGACGCGGTCCCGCCGGCGAGCGCGAACGCGATCAGGGCGCCGGCCGCCGCCGCCCGGTGGTGTCTTGTCGTCATCAGCGATTCCCCACGACTCTCGATCCGGCCCATTCGCCCGGATCATGCCTTTATACCTCAAGCTCCGGCATCTGGATAGCCCGATCTGCCCGCCGCCCCATCGGCCGTCGCCCCGCGAGCGGGACGCCCGGGCCTGATCGCCGGCTCGTCGGGCGGCAGCGTCGCCACGGACGCCGCGGTCTCCGTCCGGTTCCCGGCCCCCGGATCGCCGTCCGCGCGGACGCGCGGGTCGGCTACAATGCCCGCAGCAGGTGGACGTGATTCGCGCGGGGCGATCATGTTCTTCGTGGGCGGGGACATGCACGAGCACTTCGGGCAGCTCATCGCGTACGCCCGGACCAACCGCAACATCCCGCCCTGAAGCCGGTGAGGACGGCGGAAGACCCGCATCGCCGCGCGGCGGCGGGTGGGGCCGGAACATCCACCCGCCGGTCCGCGCGGCGCGCCCGGACAGCAGGCAACCCGCCGGGGTGACGACCTTCGCCCGGCGACAGGAGGAATCATGAGGCGACTGTTTCCCGTGTTCTTCGTGGCCGCGGCGGGCCTGCTGGCGATGCCCGCGACGGCCGCCGCGCAGTGCGAGCCGGACGGCGACATCGAGTTCGTCTGCGGGCCCATCAGCCCCGAGGACCTCATCCAGCTACCCGACTCGCCGTGGGTCATCGTGGCGAGCATGGTGGACGACGGCTACCTGTCGGCCGCCGACAGCCGCGACAGCAGCACGGTGCGGCTGTTCCCGACCACGACCACGCCGTCGCGGGGGCGGCACGACATGGCCCGCTACGGCGGCTGCCCCGGCATGACCACCGAGCAGTTCCGGGCCCACGGCGTCAGCATCCGGCCGGGCGACGACGACACCCACACGCTCTACGTCGTCCGCCACACCGAGCGCGAGGCCATCGAGGTCTTCGAGGTCGACGCCGGCGGCGCCGTCCCGTCCCTGACCTGGGTCGGCTGCGTGGTGGCCCCGGAGGGCCTCGGGCTGAACGCGGTCGTGCCGCTGCCCGAGGGCGGGTTCGCGGCGACGAGCCCCGCCACCGGCGACATCTGGGAGTGGCAGCCCGGCGGCGACTGGAGCCGCGTGCCCGGCAGCGAGGGCATCGGCCCCAACGGGCTGGAAATCGCCCCCGACGGCCAGTCGTACCTGGTCGCCGGCTACGCCGCCGAGTCGATCATCCGCCTGCCGCGCGGGCCCGACGCCATGCCGACGGACCGCATCGAGGTCGGCTTCTACATCGACAACGTGCACTGGGCCCCCGACGGCACCCTGCTCGCGGCCGGCCACCGCGCCCCCGAGCGCGCCCGCGTCGGCGAGTGCGTGCGCGGCGTGAGCTGCGAGGGGGTCACGTCGCACGTCGCCCGCGTCGACGTCGAGGCGGGGACCGCGGAGACCATCTTCTCCTACCCCAGCAGCGACAACCTGCGGCTCGGCACCGCCGCCATCCAGGTCGGCGACGAGCTCTGGGTCGGCAGCGTCGGCGAGAGCATCCGCATCGCGCGGGCTCCGCTGGACTGACGTCCGCGGCCGGCACGCTTCCCGGCGTCCCCGCGCCGCGCCCGCGGCCGGGGAACGCCGGGCGGCGGCCGGCCGCTCCTCGACGCCGGCGCCCTGAACGCCGCGTCCGCCGCACCGCACCGTCCGCCGGGAGCCCGGCGACGCCGACCGCAGCACGCGCCATGCGAGAACCCCGCCTCACCGTCTCCACCGCCGACATCACGACCCTCGCGGTCGACGCGATCGTGAACGCCGCGAACACCCGTCTGCTCGGCGGCGGGGGCGTGGACGGCGCCATCCACCGGGCGGCGGGGCCGGGCCTGCTCGCCGAATGCCGCACCCTGGGCGGCTGCCCCACCGGCGGCGCGAAGATCACCGGCGGCTACGAACTCCCGGCCCGCCACGTGATCCATGCGGTGGGACCGGTCTGGCACGAGGGGACGCGCGGCGAGGCGGAGCAGCTCGCGGGCTGCTACCGCCGGGCCATCGAGCTGGCCGCCGAGCTCGAGCTGAAGACCGTCGCGTTCGCCGCCATCAGTTGCGGCATCTACGGCTATCCGCCGGACCAGGCCGCGACCGTTGCGGTCCGTGCGGTCGGGGCAGCATTGGCCAGTGCCCCGTCGATCGAGGAGGTCACGTTCGTCTGTTTCGAGCCCCGCGTGAGAACCGCGTTCGAGCGGGCGCTCTCGTCCGACCGCGCCGGGTAACGCTGACCATATCCGCGTCCACGGCCTCCCACTCTCGGTTGGTCCGCTCCGCCTCGGCGGCGTCGGTTCGGTACGCCTCCTCGAGTTGCTGCTCGAGCGCCGAACCGGTCACCCGATTTCCACCTCCGGGCCTTGTAGCCATTGGACCCTCGTTACTCTCTCCGGACTGCTCGGAGGGACGGTCGATACCGGGCGTCGTCACGGCAGGCGCAGCGCCGCCAGCGCTCCCGGAAGGCCGGGGCCGGCGACCTGCACGACGATGTACTGCCGGCCCTCGTGGAGGTAGCCCATCATGCCGTACTGGCCCGAGGCGGGCAGCTCGACGGTGCCGACGCGCTCGCCGGTCCGCTTGTCGAGGGCGTGGAGGCGGGGGGTGCCGCCGGTGCCCTCGGCGGTGACGACGAGGGTGCGGGTGACCATGGTCACCGGATGCGACAGCAGCCCGGTGTTGGGCAGGTCCACGCCCTGCAGGGCGGGATGGTCGCGGATGCGCTCCGGGGTGTCGCCGTTCGGGGTCTCCCAGAGGTGCTCGCCGGTGTTCATGTCGATGGCGACGATGCGGCTGTACGGCGGCTTGAAGATGGGCAGCCCCTGCGGCCCCCGGAAGTCGCCGCGGTTCAGCACCGCGAACTCGGCGATGGTGCGGCCGGTGGTCTTGATGTCCTCGGGGACGTCGATGAGGGCGCCCGGCACGATGTTCTCGGAGCGGCAGCCGCGGCGGGTCGACACGTAGAGGATGCCGGTCTCGGGGTCGGCCGAGGTCGGCCCGAAGATGTTCGACGCCCCGCTCGGGCAGCTCACGAACGACCGGAGGCCCGACGGGTGGCCGCGCTGGATGGGCGGGTTGAAGATGGGCCCGAGGCGGTAGTTGCGGGTGATCTCCAGCGCCTCGGCCCGCAGCTCGGGGGTGAAGTCGATCAGGTCGTCCTCGGTCAGCCCCTGCATCTCGTAGGCGGCGGGCCGGGTGGGCATGGGCTGCGTGGGCGAGAGCCGCTCGCCCGGCACCTCGGACTGCGGCACCGGCCGCTCCTCGATGGGCCAGACCGGCTCGCCCGTCGCCCGGTCGAAGGTGTAGGCCCAGCCCTGCTTCGTCGCCTGCACGACGATGCGGCGGCGGCGCCCGTCGACGGTCACGTCGAGGGCCACCGGGGCGGTGGGGTTGTCGAAGTTCCAGATGTCGTGGTGCACGGTCTGGAAGTGCCAGCGGCGCTCGCCGGTCCGGACGTCGAGGGCGATGACGCTGGTGCCGAAGAGCCCGTCCCCGGGCCGGAACCCGCCGTAGAAGTCGATGGTGGGCGGGTTGGTCGGGATGTAGACGAGCCCCAGCTCGGGGTCGGCCGACATCGGCGCCCACGACGACACGTCGCCGGTCCACTCCCAGGCGTCGTTCTCCCACGTCTCGTGGCCGAACTCGCCGGGCCGCGGGATGACGTTGAACTTCCAGAGGTGCTCGCCGGTGCGGGCGTCGTAGCCGAGGATGTCTCCGGGCACGTTCTCGATGCGGGTCTGGTTGTAGCCCTGCTCGGCCGAGTTGCCCACCACGACCACCCCGTCGACGACGATCGGGGGCGACGAGCTGGTGATGTAGCCCAGCTCGCGGGGGATGCCGAAGTCGGGGTCGTAGGCGCCGTCCCAGCTCAGCCACGGCCCCCAGTCGGCGATGAGGTCGGGCAGCAGGTCGACCACGCCGGTCGACGGGAACGCCGGCAGGGGCACTGCCGTCCCCCAGTCTTCGAGGGGCAGCCCGGTGCGCGCGTCGAGGGCGTAGAGGAAGAAGGCGGGGCTGATGGTGTAGATGACGCCGCGGCCGTCGATCTCGCCCCAGGCGACGCCCTTGCCGTAGCCGTTCCGCATGCCCCGGTCGAACCGCGTGGTGTGGGGCTCGCGGAACGTCCACAGGGTCTCGCCGCTCGCGGGGTCGATGGCGACCACGGTGCGGCGCTCGCCGGCCACCGTGTACAGCGTGCCGTCGACGTAGATCGGCGTCGAGCGGGACACTCCGAGCCGCGAGGGTCCGAAGTTGTCGCCGCGCCAGATCCACGCCACCTCGAGGTCGTCGAAGTTGTCGGCGGTGATCTGATCGAGGGCGGAGTAGCGGGTGTGCGCGGCGTCGCCCCCGATGTAGCGCCACTCGCCGGCGTCCTGGGCAACGGCCGGCGCCGCGGCCAGCGCAAGTCCCACGGCGGCGACACAGGCCATCGACCGGACCGCGTTCACAGTGACTGTCATCCGCTCTCCCCTTCCGTCCGTTGTCGGCGGGCGCCTACGGCGCCGGCGGCGAGACGATCTCCAGTTGCCCGAGCGCACGCGCGTTCGTGGGCAGGTCCGCGTCTCCCGCGGGATAGTTGTTGACCTGCAGCAGATAGGCGACGATGGCCGCGTACTCGGCGGGGCTGAGGCTGCCCGGGTCGCCCTCGGGCATCAGCGTCGAGATCGTCTCGAACAGCTCGCCGACGGGACGGCCCACCCAGCTTATGCGGAACCGGCCGCCCGAGAACTCCCCGGTGTCGTGGCAGGCCGCGCACACGTCGCTGAACGTCCGCTCGCCGCGCGACGCCTGGGCCGGCGTGAAGATT
>CAXXTG010000028.1:0-4600 GCA_963666855.2 Vicinamibacterales bacterium | reverse complement strand
GCGCGCGATCCGGCTCGACGCCCCGTTGCGGCTCGACGGCCGCCTCGACGAGCGCGTCTACCTCGACGTCCCGCCGGTGACCGGCTTCATCCAGCAGGAGCCGGTCGAGGGCGAGCCCGCCGCCGACCAGACCGAGGTGTGGGTGACGTTCGACGACGACACCCTGTACGTGTCGGCCCGCTGCTGGAGCGCCGAGCCCGACCGCATCGTCGCCAACGAGATGAAGCGCGACAGTTGGGGCATGTACGGCAACGACACCGTCTCGGTGGTCCTCGACACCTTCTACGACCGGCGCAACGCGTTCGCGTTCACCACCAACGCCCTCGGCGGCCTCTTCGACGGGCTCGTCACCGACGAGCGCAGCCACAACATCGACTGGAACACGGTGTGGGACGTCCGCGCGGGCCGCTTCGACGGCGGGTGGACGGTGGAGATCGCCATTCCCTTCAAGTCGCTCCGGTACCGGGCGGGGCCGGCGCAACTGTGGGGCCTCAACGTGCAGCGCCGGGTGGCGTCGACCAACGAGAGCTCGTTCCTGACCCCGATCCCCGCCTCGCTGAGCTGGGCCGGGACCTACAAGATGTCGTCGGCCGCGACCCTCGTGGGGCTCCAGGTGCCGGCCTCGGGCACCCGGCTCGAGGTCAAGCCCTACGGCATCTCCGACGTCAGCACGGACGTCGCCCGCGCCCCCGACGAGCGCACCGCGGCGGGCGGCGACGTGGGGTTCGACGTCAAGTACGGCGTCACCCAGGGGCTCACCGCCGACTTCACCTACAACACCGACTTCGCGCAGGTCGAGGTCGACGAGCAGCAGGTCAACCTGACCCGCTTCAGCCTCTTCTTCCCCGAGAAGCGCGAGTTCTTCCTGGAGGGGCAGGGCATCTTCGACTTCGGCGGGGGCTTCGGCAGCGACTCGACGCAGTTCTACTTCGGGGGCGGCCAGTTCGCGGGGACCGCCCCGATGCTGTTCTTCAGCCGGCGCATCGGGCTGCAGGACGGCCGGACCGTGCCCATCCGGGCCGGCGGCCGGCTGACGGGCAAGACCGGGCCCTACAGCATCGGGGTGCTGAACGTGCAGACCGACGGGGCCGGCGGGGCCGCGCCGACGAACTTCTCGGTCGCCCGGGTCAAGCGCGACGTCCTGCGCCGCAGCGCGGTCGGGGCGCTGTTCACCGGACGTTCCGTGTCGCTCGACGGCGGCGGAACGAACCAGGTGTACGGCGTCGACGGGCTCTTCTCGTTCTACGACAACCTGAACATCACGACCTATTTCGCCGAGAGCCGGCTGCCCGGGGTCAGCCGCGACGACGCCATGAGCTACCAGGCGAAGCTGGACTACCGCGGCGACCGGTGGGGGCTCGTCGCCGAGCGGCTGGGGGTCGGGGCCGACTTCCGGCCCGAGGTGGGCTTCGTCCGCCGCCACGATTTCCGGCGCAACTTCGTGGAGGGCCGGTTCAGCCCGCGGCCCCTGTCGATCGCGTCGATCCGCAAGTTCCTGTTCCAGGGCAGCCTCGACTACACCACCGACGGCGGCGGGCTGCTCGAGACGCGGGCGCGGCAGGGGCTCTTCGGCATCGAGTTCGAGAACGGCGACCTGTTCTTCGCCGGCGTCACCGACAGCTTCGAGTGGCTGAAGCGGCCGTTCGAGATGACCCCGGCCATCACCATTCCCGCCGGCGCCTACGGCTTCACCAACACCCGCATCGTCTACGCGCCGGGCCAGCAGCGCACGGTGTCGGGGGGGCTGAGCTTCGACCGCGGCGGGTTCTTCGGCGGCGAGCGCACCGGCGTGGGCTACACCTTCGGCCGCATCTACCTCTCGTCGCAGCTCAACGTCGAGCCGTCGCTGTCGTTCAACTGGCTCGATCTGCCCGAGGGCGACTTCCGGACCGACCTCGTCGCGGTGCGCACCACCTATACGCTGACCCCGCGCATGTTCGTGGCCGCGCTCGTGCAGTACAACTCGACCCTCGACTCGCTCGGCACCAACCTGCGCTTCCGCTGGGAGTACCAGCCGGGCAGCGAGCTGTTCGTCGTCTACACCGACGAGCGCGACACCCTCGACCCGCGGGGGCCGTTCCTCCAGAACCGCGCCTTCGTCGTCAAGGCCACGCGCCTGCTGCGCTTCTGACGTGCTTCGGGTTGCCGACGGCGGGCGCTCGGCGGTCGCGGCCGCGGCGGCGGGACGCATCGAGGCGGGGATGACTGACGCAGGCGATTCCGGCCGCCACCTGCTGCTGTACGACGGCGTGTGCGGGCTCTGTAACCGGTTCGTCCAGTTCGTCCTGGCCCATGACCGCGGTTGCCGATTCCGGTTCGCGGCGCTGCAGAGCCCCGTCGGCAGGGATTTCGTCGCGGCGTTCGGCGGCCACCCCGACCGGCTCGACACCGTCCACGTCGTCGTCGACTACCGGTCGCCGGGGCGCCGCGTGCTGAACCGGTCGACCGCCGCCCTGTTCGTGATGGGGCGGCTCGGATGGCCGTGGCGGATCGCGGCGGTCCTGCGCGGGGTCCCCGCCGTCCTGCGCGACTGGGTCTACGACCGGGTCGCGGCCCACCGGTACCGGCTCTTCGGCCGCCATGCGTCGTGCCTGGCTCCCGACCCCCGGCACCGCGATCGCTTCCTCGACGCTTGACCCGCGGCCACCGCGCCTCCCCGCGCCACGTGCAGGGCCGGGGGCCCAGCCGTATCGCTCCGTCGACGCTCGAATAGTAGCCACCGCGCCTCCTCGCCCTCTATCCGGGGGGGCGCTTTGGCGATGTACGCAATAATCTCCGCGTCTGCCGGCGAGTCCGTGGCGTTTCCTGCCATGTCGACGCCTTGCCGGTCGGAGGTGGTCGATGTTGCTACGTCTCCGCGCGGTCGGGGTCTCTGCGGTTGCCATCCGGTGTCTGATCGTCGTGACGACTGCGGCCCTCCCGCTCGTCGCGCCGGCCGCGGCCGCGGGGCAGATGGTCGAGCGGGTCGTCGACGGGGACACCATCATCGTCGAGGGCGTGGGCCGGGTGCGGCTGATCGGGGTCGACACGCCGGAGACGGTGGCCCCCGGGCGGCCCGTCGAGTTCTTCGGCCGGGAGGCGAGTGCGTTCACGAAGCGGCTGCTCGAAGGCCGATCCGTCCGCCTCGAGTACGACCGCGAGCGGACCGACCGCTACGGGCGGACCCTCGCCTACGTCCATCTCACGGACGGGACGTTCGCCAACGCCGAGATCATCCGGCGGGGCTACGGCCACGCCTATACGAGGTTCCCGTTCCGGTACCTCGACCGGTTCCGGCGGCTCGAGCGCGAGGCGAGATCGGCGGGACGGGGGCTGTGGAACCCGGCGGCGTCGCCGCCGGCCGCGGCCGCGGGGCGTCCTTCGGGTGCCGCGGCCGCCCGTATACCCTGGGACGACAACGGGAACGGCCGCGTGACGTGCGCCGAGGCGCGGCGGCACGGCATCGCGCCGGTGCCGCGCAGCCATCCCGCCTACGCGTACATGCGCGACGGCGACGGCGACGGCGTCGTGTGCGAGTGAGCGCTGAGGACCCGGCGCATGGCCGTCATGCGGACGGCTCCGGAGCCATCGCCGTCGGGGCGGCCGCACCGCCGGCGGTCCGGGGCCTGACTCGTAGGAGTCCGAATCGACGCCCTGTGCGGCTTCGTCAGCGGCTGAGGAGAGGGCCGGGCCCATGAACACCCTGCTTGAGGAAGCGATAGAGGCGTGGGACGGCGCCCGCCGGGGCGTCATCGCCGAGGCGGCGGGGATCCCCGCCCGCGACTGGGACTTTCGCCCGGTGCCCGGGGCCCGTTCGGTGGCCGAACTGGTCGGCCACGTCGTGGCCACCGCCATGATGTGGACGAACGAACTCACGCGCCCCACCGCCGACTTCACCCGCAAGAGCTTCCCCGCCTTCATCCGCCACTACGCCAAGGGGGTCGAGAGGCCCCGCCCACGCGCGGAATGGCTGCGCCTGCTGCGCAGCAGCTTCCGCGACGGCGCCCGGCAGATACGCGCCGCCGGCGAGGTGCAGATGCTGCAGTATGTGCGCCGCTTCGACGGCGAGCGCGGCACCCGCCTGACTTGGTTGCATCACGGCATCGCCCACGAGGAGTACCACCGCGCCCAGCTCGCGCTCTACGCTCGGTTGCTCGGCCGCACGCCGGCCCTCACGCGGGCGATAGAGGGCGGGGAAGGTTGAGCAGGCTTCCGCCGACTGCGCCAGAGTCGTGCCGCGATGAGAACCGGCCGTACCAACGCGGGGTAGGCGCACCGCGGAGGCGCGCTTTATGGTGGCCGCTACGATATGATGGTGGATGGGAGGTCGACGATGTATTGGGAGTCCTGCTCTGCGGTCGAACGAACCCCCGGGAAGATCAGCGGGGCCTGGGCGTTCACGGGAACAAGAGTGCCGGTATACGCTCTTTTCGAGAACCTCGCCGCGCGGGGCGACGATAGACGAGTTCGTGGAGTGGTTCCCGGGGCGTCGACAGGCATCAGGTTCAGGCGGTGCTGGAACATGAAGCGAAGGCGTTGAGAAAGGCCCTGGTTCGTTGAAGCTGCTGTTCGATCAGGGCACACCGGCGCCGTTGCGCAAGCACCTTGGTGCGCATGCGGT
>CAXXTG010000027.1:0-4250 GCA_963666855.2 Vicinamibacterales bacterium | reverse complement strand
CGGAAGCGCGTCGAGGCGGTCCATCACCGGCAGCGCGAAGCGGCGCAGGTGTCCGAGATCGCCGAGGTCGCGTTCCAGCCGCCGCGCCCGCGGCGACCGGGGGTCGTCGTCGGCGCACTCCTCGAGGCGGAGGCGCAGCTCCCGCTTGAGCCCCGCCAGGCGGCGGGCCCAGCGGTCGCGGCCGCCGATGACCGCCGATTCGACGAGCAGCCGGTCCCAGTGCCAGGGGGCGCGCAACGCCCCATCGACGACGGGCCGGTCGTCGGCGTCGAGCGGATCATCCGGGCCCGGATCGTCGTGGTCCGGATCGAGGTCGGCGACGTCGAACAGCGAGCGCTGCACCGGCAGCGCGGCCTCCGGCAGCACCTGATCGGCCTCGGCCGGCGGCACCCACCGCGCGCGATCGGCCGGCGGGGCGCCTTCCGCATCGGGTTCCGGCACCTGCCCCAGCGACAGGTACTCCGAAAACCGGCGCGCGGAAAGCTGCTCGGCCGCGCACGCCAGGAGGGCGAGGAACGCCCGGCCGGCCGGATCGGGGGCCCGCGTGCCCCGGACGAACCAGGCTTCGACGCCGGCCCGCCGCAGGGCGGTCTCGATCAGCCCGCTGTAGACCTGCGGCGACCGCAGCACCACCGCCATCCGGTCGAGGGGCACGCCCGAGGCGGCCTCCTTCTGCACCAGCCGGGCGATCTCCACGCACTCGCGCGATTCCCCCGGCGCCGAGAAGAGCGAAACCCCGCCCCCGCCGACCTCCCCGGCCCCCCGTTCCGGCAACGCCATCGGCTCGAAGAGCCGGGTGCGGACCCGTTCCAGCGGCGTGCCCGGGGCGGCCGGACTTTCCGGGGTGTTCCGGCTGGCCGGATTGTCCGAGTTGTTCCGGGCGACCGGGCCGTCCGGCGTGTTCCGGGCGGCCGGGCGGTCCGGGTCGTGCGGGGCGGCCCGACCGCGTGGATCGTCCGGCGGCGACGCTGGCGCGTGCGGCAGCCGGGAGAGCGCCGCCCACGTCCGGTCGTCTCCCTGCGGAACCGTGGCGAGGAGCCGCGCGGACCGGGCGGCGACGGCGGCGACGAGCCCGAAGACGGCCCGGTCGTGGACCGGCACGTCGAGCAGCACCACCGGCGTGTCGAGCGGCACGTCGACCGGCTCGCGCGCCGCGACCACCGCCGCCGCCAACCGGTAGAGGCCCGGGAGATCGACGAGACGGGCTTCGTCGAGCTGGCGCGCATACTCCCGCGACAGGGCGTCGAGATCGGCCCCGACGCTGCCGCAGGCCGCCAGCGCGTCGGCGTCGACGCCGCCGAGGCGCAGATCCTCCAGGGTCGACGCCAGGGTCCGGCCGAAGCTGCGCAGCCCCGCGATCGGGGCGAGATAGTCGAGCGCGTCGCGCCCCGCCTCTTCGAACGCGGCGCGGGCGGCGACCGCCTCGGCGCCGAGGCGGGTGGCGGGGGCCGACCCGCGGGCGGCGAGGCGCGGCGCGGCGAGGCGGTTGGCGAGCCGGCGCAGGCTGAAGCGGTGGAGGCCGAATGTGGCTCCGCGGCGGGCCGCGCCCTCCCGCACGAAGTCGTCGACGGCGTCCCGCGCGGCGCCCACGACGAGGGCCTCGGACGCCGGCGGCAGGCTCTCGACGAAGCGGTGAGCGGCGGCCAGGCGCGCCGCCGCGCCCGCGGACCGGTGAAGCGTCACCGCGCCCACGACCGAACTCCCTCCCCGTCGCGTGCTCACCCGCGGCGCCGTCCACGCGGCGGGCGCCGCGCACGTTCACCCCGCCGGAGAAACTGTCGCACTCGAGGCCCGCCGCCTCGCGGAACCGGTTGGCCATGCGGGCGGCCAGCATCGCGGCTTGGTCGTCCGACGCCGCGAACGCGAACACCGACGGACCCGACCCCGACAGCGAGCAGCCGAGCGCCCCCGCCTCGAGGGCGGCCCGCTTGACCTCGGCGAACCCCGGCACGAGCGGCGCGCGGACGGGCTCGACGAGGGCGTCGGTGACCGACCGCCCCAGCAGCGGCAGGTCCGAGCGGTGGAGGGCGGTGATCATCGCCCCGAGCTGGCCGAGGTTGGCCACCGCGTCCCCGATCGCGAAGCGGCGCTCGGCCACGAGCCGCCGCGCCTCGGCCGTCGCGACCTCGGTGTGCGGGTGCACGACGGCGACGCGCAGCGCCTCGGGAACGGGCAGCGACAGCAGCTCCATCGGGTCGTAGCTCCGAATCAGGACGAACCCGCCCATCACGCAGGGCGCGACGTTGTCGGCGTGGACCCCGCCCGACACCGCGCGCTCGCCTTCGAGCGCGCAGGCGATGACCTGGTCCCGATCGAGGGCCCCGCCGAGCAGCTCGCTCACCGCGAGGGCCCCCGCCACGCTGCTCGCGGCCGAGCTGCCGAGCCCGCTCGCCAGCGGCATGCGCTTGTCCAGCCAGAGTCGGACGCCGGGCGGACGCCCGCCGGAGGCACCGCCGGCGTCGACCAGGCGGAGGGCGGCCGAGGCGGCGATGCCCACAACGTTGCGGGCCGGATCCGTCGTCAGCCGGTCCGCGTTCCCCCGCATGCCCGCGATCTCGACCCCCGGCCGGTCGGACCACTCGGCCTCGACGTAGTCCCCCGGCTCCTCGATGGCGAGTCCGAGCACGTCGAAGCCGGGGCCGAGGTTCGACAGGGTGGCGGGGGCGAAGACGCGTACGCGTTCCCGTAGGGGTGTCGAGGTGGACATGGACATCCGCGGGCGCAGGACGACCGTATGCGATGGCGTGACGGACCGGGCCGCGCCGGTTCCCGATGAGGCGGGAGCCGGCGCGGACCCGATACCGGCGGAGTCGCGGGAGAATCGCCTAGCCCGAAAATCGTCGCCTGCGGCTCCGATTGCCGCCCAACCAACCCTGCTAGGAGTCTGCACCGTTCTACGGCGCAGACTCCTAACGCCGTTCCTCCTGCTCCACGGCCTCCTCGAGATCGTCGAGGCTCGCGGTGCCGGGGCCGTGCAGCGGAACGATGGTGTTGATGCGCAGCCGCTTCTCCTGGATGTTCTCGAGCAGGGCGGCCGCGAACGGGGCCGCCGCCGCGCCCGGCGAGAACGAGTCCACCTCGAAGAGGATCCGCTCGCGGGCCGCGGGCAGGTACGCCATCACGATGCCGTCGCTGTGCCGGTCGCCCACGATGCGCGAGATCTCCAGGGTGCGGCGCCCGCTGCTCAGCTCGTAGGTGTCGTCGCCGACCACCGTCTCGATGTTGAGCGGCTGCGGGTTCCGGGCCAGGACGTCCTGCTCGATGGTGTGCTGCCGGGCCACGAGGTCCTCGAAGAACGGCGCGTTGATCTCGTGGGTGATCACCGTCAGCCCCTCGGAGACGGCGGCGCGGATGCCGGCGGAGTGGTCGAAGTGGTGATGCGTGTTCACCACGTACTGCAGCGGCGTGTCCGGCACCAGCCCCCGGGCGTGTTCGATGACGGCCAGGGTGCGGGCCTCGCTCTGGGGCGCCTCGATGAGGGCGAGGAAGTCGTCGAACTCGACGAGGGCGCTGTGGTGGGAGCCGCCCTTCAGGTGCCACACCCCGTTCGCGACCTCCTCCGACTCGACCACGACCTCGTCCGACGGCGGCGGGGCGGCGTCGACCGACAGGTTGCCGACCGGGCCCTGGGTGTCGCTGGTCACCCGGTACTCGGCGATCGTGTACTCGTCGAGGTTGACGGTGTACTGCCGCGGCAGCGTCAGCCGCGCCTGGAAGCCGCCCAGACCGCCGGACTCGGCGTAATCTTCGAAGATCGTCTCGTAGGTGACGTCACCCAGCATGGGGTGGTAGCGGGCGGAGACGACCCGGCTCGGATGCAGCGTGTCGGCGTCGACGTAAAGGGTGAACTGCGTGCCGTCGGCGGCCGCGATGTCGACGACGTGGTCCCCGCCCTCGTCGCGCAGGTTGCTCGCGGTCGAGGTCTCGTCGAGCCCGAGGAGAATGATGCCGAGGGGGTTGTGGTACAGCTCGGCCCGGCGCTGCGATGCCACCCGGTCGGACGCCTGCACGAACCCGTCGTCGTCCCCTTCGTCGTAGGCGACGTCGCCGTCGAGGCCGAAGGTCTGGCGCACCCCGAAGAGGGGGTTCCCGGTGAAGAACGTCGTGGTGCGGTCCTGCCGCAACTGCCACCGCTGGTTGGCGAAGTCGATCGCCAGGCGGTAGTTTTCGATCTCGTAGTACGGCAGGTCGGCCCGCGGGGGTCTGGTTCTGGCCGAGGCGGTACGTCCGCCCCGACCCCTCGAGTACAA
>CAXXTG010000026.1:0-8660 GCA_963666855.2 Vicinamibacterales bacterium | reverse complement strand
GGTGGTGAAGTATGCCTAGCAAGCAGGCGAACACGAAGTCATCATCGCGCGCCTTTACGACAGCGGTAAATCTGAGGATCTCTTCAAGCGTCCGCGGGTGGAAAAAGCGCCGCACCCAGGTGGGAACCGGTTGAGGGTCCGGCGTTGGGCTTTGCTGCGCAGCTGCTAGGAGCGCGTCAGTACGTGCGTGCGCCGAGACCAAGTCGTCTGGAGCTTCAACTTTGGCGCGACTGAGTACCATTGCATAGGGGCTCGCATCAACGCCGAGGATGCGGCGCCCTAGCCTCAGCGCCTCTAGCGGAACGGTTCCGCTGCCGCAGAAGACGTCCGCAACCAAGTCGCCGGGACGACTGTATCTCTCGATCAGATCGGCCGCGATTTGGCTCTTGAGCTTTCCGATATAAGGAGAGACTTGGTGGAGTGTGCACTCTGTCGTCGTGCAAGCAGCTTTCCAGTGCGGGGGTGCCGACTCTATGCGCGTCACTAGTGTGGCCTTTTCGGCAGTCGTAGTGAGTTCCAGAACGCTGTCCCAACTCGGGGTTGACGGCCGGTTGCCGCAGCCGACTAGCGAGTCTTCGCAAGGACCGTCGTCCTCGCACACACGTCCCCCTCAGAACCGCGATGCCTTGATCCAGGTGTCCGACCGCGCCCAGCTCGCCTCGAAGTCGGCGTCGACCGCCGCGTCGGTGCGGCCCTGCGCCTCGACGGCGGTCTTCAGGCCGAGGAGCGACCAGCCGTTGTGGGGGTGGTCGGCGATCTCGTCGCGGTACACCTGCTCGGCCTCCGCGTGGCGCCCGAGCTCGAGCAGGAGCGCGCCGAGCCAGTGCCGGGCCGCGAACGGCAGCGGCTCGGGCTCGTCGTAGACCAGCGCGTCGTCCAGCTCGACCGCGCGCTCGAAGGCGGCGACCGCCCCGTCGATGTCGCCCCGCTCCCGCAGCAGCTCGCCCTCGAGGATGCCGGCGACGACGCCGAGCAGGGTCTCGGCGGGGTGGAACCGCATGCGGGCCTCGGAGGTCTCGGCGAGGTGCCGCACCCGGTTCAGATAGACCTCGGCGAAGTCGACGGCGCCCTCGCGCAGGTGCGCGTAGCCCTGGGCGAAGTCCCACAGCCCCCCGGAGACCTCGTTCTCGGGCCGGTCGGTCACCGCCAGCACCTCGTCGAACCGGCCGAAGCGCAGCAGCGTCAGCGCGTGGTGCACGCTGTCGCCGGTCAGCCGCTGGTAGTCCTTGCCGGCCTGGATGGCGACCGCGCCCTGCCCGTCCATCGACGCCGCGAAGAGCAGCATGTGCAGGTTGTGGGTCGGGTAGATGGCCACGCCCTCGCCGCCGCCGTCCGCCGCCTTCAGGTCGGAGTGCCAGGCCCGGAGGTTGGCCCGCACGCCGTCCGCCCACCGGCCGACCTCGTTCCAGGTGTGCGACGGCATGTGGTTGATGTGGCTGGCGCCGGGGATGGCGGTGCCGAGATGCTCGGCGCACGCCTCCGCCTTGCCCGGATCGACGGTCGACTCGGTGGCGTGGATGTAGAGGTGGCAGGCGCCGGGGTGCTCGATGTCGCGCGCGAGCACGCCTTCGAGCACGCCGTGCAGCCGTTGCACGTTGGGGTCGTTCAGGTCGCGGGTGCCGCGGCGCGGCTCGAGGAGGAACAGGGCGTCGCCGTAGAGGGCGGCGGCGTCAAGGTCGTCGGGATGGCGCTCGGAGAGGGCCTTCATCGCCTCGGCGTAAGCCTCGTCCTGCTCGCGCCGCTTCGCCACGTCGAAGTTCTCGACGTAGCGGACCGACAGCGCGTCGATGTAGTCGCGCTCGCGGGGGGTGCCCTGGCCATCGGCGGCGAGGGCCAGCGCCTTCTGCAGTGCCGCGTAGGCGTGGGGGGCCTCGGGCGGCCGCATCGGGCCGTTGAGGTACGAGCCCCAGGCCCACGCCTCGCCCCAGTAGCAGATGGCGCAGTCGGGGTCGGCCGCCCACGCCGCGCGGAACGACCGGACCGCGTCGACCTTGGCGAAGGCGAACATCAACTGCATGCCCTGGTCGAAGAACTGCTGGGCCTCGGCGCTGTCCGACGAGATCGGGAACGAGTAGGGTCCGAGCACGGCGGGCTGGTAGGGAATCGGCTCCCGGTACTGCTCGGGCAGCTCCGGGCCCTCCTGGGCGGCGACGGGGGTCGACGCCAGCATCGCGGCGACCAGCGCCGCGGCCATCGCGCGCGCGGCACGGATACCGCGCGAAGTCGGTCTCGTCATGCTCTTCCAGCCTCCTCCGAGTCGATTGTCCATGCCGGGATCATACGGGACGGGGCCGGCCGCCGTGAAATCGCGCGGGCGACAAGGCCCCGGGTGCCGCCGAGCCGGGCGTCGACGTCCTCGATGGACACCCGCCGCGGCGGGGCTGCCGCCGCCTCACCCGGCTCGTGGTGGACCAGAGCCGCTCCGGGTTCATCCCGCCGAGGATGCCGTAGACGGTGGGCCGGCTTCAGCCCGTCGGGGGGGACCGCGGGGCATCGCCGCCGGAACGGCCTCATGACGGCGACGGCCGATGGTCCCGCGCGCGGCGATCCGCCGACGCACCACCGAGCCGCCGGGTACGCCGGCACGGACCACGGGGACCGCGCGGCGGCCGGCGCAGGACGGCGACCCCCGATTCCCCCGCATGGACCGGGCGCGGGACGGGCCGGCGTCACACGGAGACTTCCGGCACGTCGCCGCCGTCGACCCGCAGGTCGGGCTCGGTCGCGGCGCGGATCTCGTCGACGGACACGCCGGGGGCCCGCTCGAGGAGCCGCAGCCCGTCCGGGGCGACCTCGATGACCGCTAGCGAGGTGACGAGCCGGTCGACGACCCCCTTGCCGGTCAGGGGCAGGCTGCACTCGTTCAGGATCTTCAGGTCGCCGCGCTTCGACACATGGTCCATGACGATGAGGACCCGCTTCGCGCCGCTCACCAGGTCCATGGCCCCGCCGGGCCCCTTGACCATCGCGCCGGGGATCATCCAGTTGGCGAGGTCGCCGGCGCGGGACACCTGCATGGCCCCGAGGATGGCCAGGTCGATGTGTCCCCCGCGGATCATCGCGAAGCTCTGGGCGCTGCTGAAGTAGCTGGCCCCGGGCACCGCGGTCACCGTCTCCTTGCCGGCGTTGATCAGGTCGGCGTCGATCTCGTCGTCGGTCGGGTACGGCCCGATGCCGAGCAGCCCGTTCTCGCTCTGCAGCTTCACATCGACGCCGGCCGGGATGTAGTTGGCGCACAGCGTCGGCATCCCGATGCCGAGGTTGACGTAGTAACCGTCCTCGATCTCGCGGGCGGCGCGCGCCGCCAGTTGCTCGCGGGTCAGTGCCATGGTCGATTTCTCCCAAGTGGGACAGACTAGCAACCGGGCTTCCGGGGCGTCAACCCGCTGCGGCGGGACGCTACCCCGCTAGATCGACGAGGGCCGCGGTGTACATCCGGAGGTTCAGCCGGAGGCGGTCGACGGTCATGAACTCGTGGTCGCTGTGGCCGGTGTAGGACTCGTCGGGCATGGCGGGGCCGAAGTTCACGCCGTTGGGCAGCAGCCGGGCCTGGGTGCCGCCGCCCACCGAGATGGGTCCGGGGGCGGGGCGGCCGGTGTAGTGGCGGAACACGTCGAGCAGCACGGGGACGTGGGGGGCCGAGCCCAGGTAGTAGGGGTCGCCGATGTCGATGGCGTAGTCGAGCGGCACGCCGGTCCGCCGCCGCCAGGCGTCGAGGGCGGCGCGGATGGTCTTCTCCACCGCCGGCCCCGTCCGTCCGGCGGGGCGGCGGACGTTGAGGGCGGCTTCGAGGCCGACGCCGGCCGGCGCGAGGGTCGCCAGGGTGAGGGTCAGCCGGCCCATGACGTCGTGGGCGTAGGCGAGGCCGCCGAAGCGCTCGGCGTGGTGGCCGGTGCCGACCATGTCGTTGACGAAGCGCACCATCGACCCCGCGGCGGTCGGGGGCCACGGGTGGCGGCCGAGCAGGGCGGCGAGTTGGGTGATGGCGTTCCGTCCGGTCCACGGCGCGGACGAGTGGGCGGTGACGCCGTGGGATCGGATGCGGAGGACGTCGCCGTCCCGGTCGAACTCGAACCGGCGGCCCCCGGCCGCGGCCCGATCGCGGGCGGCGGCACCGTTGCGCTCGACCTCAAGCCGACCGGCCCCATCGAGGGCGGGGGCACCGTTGCGCTCGACGTCAGTCCGGCCGGCCCCGGCCCCGGCCGCGTCCCACCCGAGGGCGGCGGCGGCCCGGTCGAGCTCGAACCGGCCGGCCCCGGCCCCGGCGGCGTCCCGCTCGAGCGTGACCGCCAACCGCTCGTCGGCGCCCGCGACGACCGCCTCGGCGCGGCCCGGCACCTGCGAGAGATAGCTGCCGCCGGTGAACGATACGAGCCGCGGCGCGCCCTGCGCGACGGCCGGGTCGTCGTCCCGCAGGGTGACGCGGATCGCGCCGGCGCCGAACTCGCCGGTAACGACCGGGTAGAGGGCGTCGAACGCGACGTTGAGCGGCGGCGGGGTCCAGCTTGCGAGGAAGTCGCGGAACGGGGTCCAGTCCGACTCCTCGGCGAGCGAGACGATCAGCTCGACGCGGCGGCGCTTGGGCAGCCCCTCGTCGCGCAGCGCCTTCAGGCTGTAGAGGGCGGCGGCGACGGCCCCCCTTGTCGTCCTCGACCCCGCGGCCGAGCAGCCGCCCCGGCTCGGCGTCGCGGTCGAGGGTGAACGGATCGGTCCGCCAGGCCGCCGCGTCGGCGGGGCGAACGTCGGCGTGCGTCAGGATGCCGAGCCGGTCGGGCGACCGCCCGAGCCCCAGCACCAGGGCCGCCCCGTGATCCTCGAAGTCGAGCCCCAGCCGGGCCGCGGCGTCGGCGAGGTAGCCCTTGAGGCGCAGGAACTCGGGATTGCGGGCGTTCGGCACCCCGGCCTCGACGACAGTGCGGAAGGCGACGAGGTCGGCCAGGGTGTCGACGACGGCATCGAAGTACCGGGTGACCGCGCGGTCGGCGGCGGCGCGGGCCAGGGGCGACGGCGGGGCGTCGGGGGACGCAGGCGCGGGCTTGGCGTCAGTCATGGACCAGGAGCGTTCGAGATTATGTGCCGAACCGGGTGGAGTAGGATCCGCCGTTCGCAGTTAACACCCGATGCCAAGCCTCGACGAGTCGCCGATGTACCGCCGCATCTGGGCCCTCGCGTGGCCGACGCTGCTCTACAACGTGCTCGAGCTGAGCCTCGGGGTGGCCGACCTGCTGATGGTGCGGGGGCTCGGGTTCGAGGCGACGGCGGCGATCGGGCTGACGCGCCAGATCGCCTTCCTCGTCGAGGCGTCGGCGCTGGCCGTCGCCACCGGGGTCATCGCGCTCGTCAGCCAGGGTGTCGGAGCGGGCGACCGCCGGCAGGTCGAGGGCGTGATGCACCAGGGCACGCGCCTGGTGCTGCTGCTGAGCCCGCCCATCACCCTGGCCGGCTACCTGCTGAGCCGCCCCCTCCTCGTCGCGATGCAGGCCGACGAGACGGCTCTGGGCCACGCCGTCCCCTATCTGCACATCTACTTCCTCGGGACGGTGTTCCTGTGGGGGACGATCATCCCGGCCGCGATCTTCCGCGGGAGCGGCGATGCGAAGACGCCCCTCAAGCTCGCCACCGCCGCGGCGGTGTTGAACGTCCCCCTGAACTACGTGTTCATCTTCGGGGCGGGGCCGTGGGAGCCGATGGGGGTCGCGGGGGCGGCGGTGGGGACGGTGGCGGCCCGGGCCATCGGCGCCGGTTTCTATCTCGTTCTCCTGACCCGCGGCACGCGGCACGGCCGGGTCCGCTTCCGGCCCCTGCTGGGTCTGGACTGGGCGCTGATCCGGCGCATGCTGCGCATCGGGATGCCCCCGGGCCCTCGCCGGCGTTGCCCGCAACGGCGCCCGCGTGGTCTACCTGGGACTGCTGGGGGCGGGGGCGCTGGGGGCGTCGATGCACAGCAGCGCCGCGGCCGGCGTCGGGCTGCAGGTGCGGCTGGTGAGCGTGCTGCCCGCCTTGGCGTTCCAGATCGCCACCGCCACCCTCGTGGGTCAGGCCGTCGGGGCCGGACGGCTCGACCGGGCCGAGGCCCTGGGGCGCCGCAGCGTGCGGCTCCTGTCGCTGATCATGGCGGGGGTGGTGGCCCTGACGTTCGCGTTCGCGCGGCCCCTCGCGGCCCTGTTCATCGCCGACGCCGATGTGGTGCCGCTGGCCGCGACGGTGCTGCGGTGGTTCGCGGTGGCGCAGTTCTTCAGCTCGGTGAGCATCTGCGTGCAGGGCGCGCTGACCGGGGCCGGCGACACGAAGCCGATTCTGACCTACACCCTCGTCACCCAGTGGGGGCTGCTGCTGTCGCTGACGCTCGTCGCGGTGGTGGGATTCGGCTGGGAGCCGGAAGGGCCGCTCGTGGCGTGGGCGGCGGCGCCGCTCGTGCAGCTCTTCCTGATGCAGCGGCTGTTCCGGTCGGGGCGGTGGAAGCAGCGGCACGGCACCTAACGCCTTCACCCGCCCGGGTGCTGCGCGCGGTAGTCCCACCGCTCGGGATCGGCGACCCACTGGTCGAGGCCGCGCTCGCACCGCACGCGGCCCGCGTCGATGGTCTCGCGGAGGATGCGCTCGTTCTCGCCGAGCCGGCCGCGGTCGCCCTCGCCGTGGTGGAGATGGCAGGCCAGGGCCACACCCCGCAGGTTGCGGCGCAGGCGCCCGTGGTTACTGAGCCGTACCGCCAGCTCGTTGTCCTCGCGCCCCCAGCCCCACATCGCCTCGTTGAAGCCGTTGACGGCCAGCAGGTCCCGGCGCCAGAACCCCTGGTGGCAGCCGCGGACGGTCATCGGGTCGGCGTGCGGGCGGTTAAGGAGCCGCGCCGCCGCGATCGGCAGACGCGCGAGCCGCGCCCGGCGACGGACGCCCCGGCTGAACACGGAAGGCCACCAGCCCGTTCGCGCGGTCATGCGGGCGCTCGCCCGCGGTCCCAGGGGAACGCGCGACCCCTGGCAGAAGCAGCCCGGATCGCGCAGCCGACCGTGGTCTTCGACGCAGCGCGGGTGGCACACCATGTCGCCGTCGAGGCTCACGATGTAGTCGCCGGCGGCCCGGGCCATGGCCTTGTTGCGGATGGCACCGAGGCGGAACCCCTCGTCGGGGTGCCAGACGTGGTGCAGGGGGCAGGGACCGGCCGCCTGATGGCGCTCGACGACGGCGCGGGTGTCGGGCCCGCTGCCGTCGTCGGCCACGATGATCTCGATGGGTGCCTCGGTCTGCCGACGGAGGGCGTGGAGGCAGGCGTCGAGGGCGGCCGGCCAGTTGTAGGTGGCGACGACGACGGAGACCGTGGTCATGAACGACCCGCGTCCCGGTAGAGCTCGTACAGCCGCAGGCGCTTCATCACTGTGCTGTGGACGGTGATCCACGCCGCGATGACGCCCGGCCAGCCGTCGAGGACGCCGCGGCGGAGCACCAGATCGCGGACCAGGTACGCGGGCAGCGACAGGAACGTCCCCAGCAGCCGCGGCTTCCTCCCCCGCTCGAACGCCTGCCGCGCCCACAGGTCGATGTAGCGGCAGGCCTTCTCCTGGTGATGGGCGACGCTGGCGTAGCTGTCGTGGACGAGGGGCGCGGTCAGGCGGTGGGTGCGGCAGCCGGGGGCGGGCCGCAGGCGCTCGTGCACCTGGTCGGACGTCCACGCCGCGCGGCCCTTCCGGTAGCCGCGCCAGATGTGGTCGCGCGCGAACGGGCGGTAGTGGTTCATCGTCCGGCCGCAGTAGCGGGTGCGGCGCGAGAGCTGCAGGGCGTCGGTCCGCTCCAGCAGCCTCGGCAGCTCGTCGCGGCACTGCCGCTGCAGCTCGTCGCTCATCCACTCGTCGGCGTCGAGCATCAGGATCCACTCGTGCGTGGCATCCTGCTCGGCCCGCCGCCGCATCGGCCCGAAGCCCAGCCACTCGCGGTCGATCACGGTCGCGCCGTGGGCCGCCGCCACCGCCGCGGTGCCGTCGGTGCTGCCCGAGTCGATGACGATCTTCTCGGCCGCGAAGGGGACGCTGTCGAGGCAGCGGCCGATGACCGCCTCCTCGTTCCTGGCGAGGACGATCAGCGAGAGCGGCAGGACGCCGTCGGCTGTCTCATCCATGGCGGCAGCGGTCGCGACGGGCCGGTCCGCTCGCGTCACTCGACGTTGTGGTACGGCGGCCGGTTCTCGACGTAGGCCATCCACATGCAGTCGAGCATGGTCCACAGCACGTCGAGCTTGAACTGCAGCACGTCGAGCATCGCCTCCTGCTGCCCGCGGGTCCGGCAGTAGTCGAGGGTGATGTTCAGGCCGTGCACCACGTCGCGCCGGGCCTCGGAGAGCCGCTTGCGGAAGTAGTTGTAGCCCTGCTCGGAGATCCACGGGTAGTGCTGCGGCCAGTTGTCGAGCCGCCGCTGGTGTATCTTGGGGGCGAAGAGCTCGGTCAGCGACGACCCCGCCGCGACCTGCCACGGCTGCCGCCGCGCGAAGTCCACGTAGGCGTCGATGGCGAACTTGACGCCCGGCAGCAGGTGCTTGTGGGCCCACAGGTCGTCGCGGGAGAGGCCCACCGCCTCGCCGAGCTCCAGCCACGCCTCGATGCCCCCCTCGGCCCCCCCCGTGCCGTCGTGGTCGACGATGCGCTTGACCCACTCGCGCCGGACCTCGCGGT
>CAXXTG010000025.1:0-4572 GCA_963666855.2 Vicinamibacterales bacterium | reverse complement strand
GTGCTGCTGCAGATGCAGGCGCACTGGGACCACACCGCGGCCCTCGCCGAGATCAAGGAGATGACCGGGGCCGGAGATGTGGGCGACGGCCGGCGACGCGCCGGTGCTCGAGGACGGCGGGTTCAGCGACCCGCACTTCGGCGGCCCGCGAGTCGTTCCCGCCGGTCGAGGTCGACCGCATCATCGCCGACGGCGAGGTGCTGGAGCTGGGCGACGCGCGGCTCACGGTGATGGAGAGCCCCGGGCACACCGCCGGCAGCCTCGAGCTACCTCATGACGGTGGAGGAGAACGGGACGCGAGTTACAGCGTCGCCATCGCGAACATGGGGACCATCAACCCCGGCAAGCGGCTGGTCGTCGACCCGACCTATCCCGGGGTGGCCGACGACTTCGCCGAGACGTTCCGCAAGCAGAAGGCGCTCGACGTCGACGTCTGGGTCGCGGCGCACGGGGGGCCAGTACGGCCTGCACGACAAGTTCGAAAGGAGGGCAGGCCTACCACCCCGACACGTTCGTCGACCCCGACGGCTTCCTCGCCGCCGTCGAGCGCCTGGAGAACCTGTATCTGGAGCAGCTCGAAGCCGAGCGCCGATGAGTCGCGCCGGGTATGCGGATGGGGCCGACAGCCGCGCCCTCGATGGCGCCGGGAATCCGGCGCCGCAGAAGCGGCGCGCCTCCGGTCGGAGGCGGCCGCGCAGGGCAGTCGGCCGGGGCGGCCGGCGGAGCTGGGGCCGGCATTGCCGCGACTCGTCGGCGGCCATCGGAACCGCAAGCGATACGGCAGTCGCCGATGGCACTCGTCGGCCCGTTTCGACGATTTCCCGCTTGGCGCACGGCAGAGTGATTTCCGTCGGCGTCTTCGCGTTCGCACAGGGGTTGGATCGACTGGGGGTCGAGATGCTGAACCACTTGCGCCGCCGCGCGCTCGCCACGTACCTCGTTCTGGCCGGACTGGCCGTGGCCCTCGCGGCCTCGCCGCTGCAGGCACAGCGCCCGGCCGTATCCGGCCCGCGGGCGGGGCTGTCGACGGGCCATCCTCTCACCACCGCGGCCGCGTTCGAGACCCTGATTCAGGGCGGCAACGCGTTCGACGCGGGCGTGACCGCGCTGCTGGTGGGCGGCGTGGTCGAGCAGGACCTCTACGGGCTGGGGGGAGAGGCGCTGATCCTCGTCTACCCGGCCGCCGATGGCGAGGTCACGTCCGTCGTCGCCCAGGGGTGGGCCCCGAAGGGCGCCAGCATCGAGTGGTACGAGTCGCGCGGCCGCGATCTCCTCGGCGAGGGCCTCGACCCCGCGGTGGTGCCGGGCGCCCTGCACGGCGCGTTGACGGTGCTGGAGCGCTGGGGCACCATGAGCTTCGAGCAGGTGTCGGCCCGCGCCATCGAGTACGCCGGGGACGGGTTCCCGTTGCGGCCCCTCACCGCCCGCGCCATCGAGGCCAACCTCGGGTTCATGGAGGCGTGGCCGGAGAACCAGCGGTTCTGGCTGAAGCCCGACGGCTCGCTGTACGAGGCGGGCGAGACCATCGCGTTCCCCACCCTCGCCGCCACCCTCACCAGGATGGTGGAGGCCGAGCGGGCCCACGCCCATCTCGGCCCGCGAGGAGGGCATCGCCGCCGCCCGCGACCGCTTCTACAAGGGCGACATCGCCGAGGAGATGGTCGCCTTCCTGCAGGAGCACGGGGCCCCGTTCGAGCTCGACGACTTCGCCGAGTTCTACTCCCGCGTCGAGGAGCCGACGGCCACCGAGTACCGCGGCTACACCATCTACAAGCACGGGTTCAACAGCCAGGGCCCGGTGCTGCTGCAGACCCTGAACATCCTGGAGGAGTTCGACCTGCAGGGGATGGGCCACAACAGCCCCGACTACATCCACACCGTCGTCGAGGCGATGAAGCTGGCCTACGCCGACCGTGACACCTACTACGCCGACACCGACTTCGTCGACGTGCCGGCGAAGGGCCTGCTGTCCACCGCCTACGCCCGCGAGCGGGCGGCCGAGATCGACCCCGGCCGCGCCTCGGTCGCGTTCCGCGCCGGCGACCCCGTGCCCCACGACCCCGAGGTGGACGCCTGGCCGTTCTGGGTCGCGGACATCGCCGACGGGGTGGCGGCGAGCGACGCCGACGGGTCGTTCGTGCCGTCGGCGGGCGGGCTGAAGGACACCACCCACGTCGCCATCGTCGACGCCGACGGCAACGTCTTCGACGCCACCCCGAGCGGGGGCTGGACCGGCGGCGGGGTCATCCTCGGCGCGACCGGCATCGGGCTCAGCACCCGCGGCGAGCAGTTCTGGCTCGACCCGGCCCGGGCCAACCAGATCCGCCCGCGCGCCCGCCCGCGCTACACCCTGACGCCGAGCCTCGTGTTCAAGGACGGCGAGCCGCTGATGGCCATCGGCACCCCGGGGGGCGACAACCAGGACCAGACCATCCTGCAGGCGTTCCTGAACGTCGTCGAGTTCTGGGACGACTGGTACCCCAACCTGCACGACGCCCTGGCGTGGCCGCGCGTGCGGACCCAGCACCTGCACGGGTCGTTCTGGCCGCACGCCGCCGGGTTCAACCGGATGGACGTCGAGTCGAGAATCTCGCCTGAAGTGGCGAACGAGCTGCGAAGCCGGGGCCACCAAGTCATCGACGTGCCCCCGTTCGGGATGTCCGGCTGCGCGACCGCGGTCCTCATCGATCCGGCGACCGGGACACGCCTCGCCGCCGGCGACCCGCGGCGCGATTGCTACGCGCTCGCGTACTGATGCGGTGACGCTGGAGTGAAGGGAGAACGCTATGCATCGACGCGCAGGCGGCCGACATTCGAACGCTCTCGTGTGGGCCACCGGTGCCGCGGCGGTCGTCGCGGCGCTGGTCGTGGCGGCACCGGCGGCGGGACAGATTGCTTCGGCCGGCTACACCACGGCCGAGGCGGACGCCGGCGGGCCGATCTACGAACAGATGTGCGCGACGTGCCACATGTCGAACCTCACCGGCTCGTTCGAGGCGCCGGAGCTGGCCGGGCCGACGTTCCGGGGGACGTGGGAGGACCGGGACGTCGACGAGCTGATCGAGCTGGTGCAGATCACCATGCCGCCGGGGGCCGGCGGCTCGCTCGCGCCGGAGGAGTACGCGAGCGTCGTCGCCTACATCCTGCGGGAGAACGGGGTCGAGGCGGGGACGGTCGCCCTGGGCGGCGTCACCGCGCCCGCCGGCGGCGCCGGTGCGCCGGCGGCGGGCGCGCCGGCCGCGGCCGCTCTGGACGGAGGCACCCGCAGCTTCCAGCCCGTCCCCGAGCGCGTCCCCGTCACCGACGCGATGCTCCGCGACCCCGACCCCGACGACTGGCTGATCTACCGGCGCACCTACGACGGCTGGGGCCACAGCCCCCTCGACCAGATCGACCGCGGCAACGTCGGCGACCTGCAGCTCGCCTGGGTGTGGTCGATGGGCGACGGCCGCAACCAGCCCACGCCCCTCGTCTACGACGGGGTGATGTACCTCGCCAACCCCGGCAATGTCGTCCAGGCCCTCGACGCCGCCACCGGCACCCTGCTGTGGGAGTACCGCCGCCCCCTGCCCGACGCGCTGCGCGGCGCGAACAGCCGCAACCTCGCCATCTACGGCGACAAGCTGTACATGGGGGCGCGCGACGCCCATGTCGTCGCCCTCGACAGCCGCACCGGGGAGCTCGTCTGGGAGACCCGGATGGCCGACTACAACGACGGCTACTCGAACTCGAGCGGGCCGATCGTGGCGAACGGCCGGGTCGTCAACGGCATCAACGGCTGCTCGCGGTTCATGCCCGACAGTTGCTTCATCACCGCCCACGACGCCGACACCGGCGAAGAGCTGTGGCGGCGCCTCACCATCGCCGCCCCCGGCGACCCCGGCGGCGACACCTGGGGCGACCTGCCCCTGGCCCTGCGGGGCGGCGGCGACTCGTGGATTCCCGGCAGCTACGACCCCGAGCTCGACCTCCTCTACTGGCCGGTGGCCCAGGCCAAGCCGTGGGTGCCCGCGAGCCGCGGGCTCACCGTCCACGACCCCGCCCTCTACACCAACTCGACCCTCGCCCTGAACCCCGCCGACGGCTCGATCCGCTGGTACCGCCAGCACGTGCCCGGCGAGGCCCTCGACCTCGACGAGGGGTTCGAGCAGGTGCTGGTGGAGAGCGGGGGGCGCAGGGCGCTGCTCACCATCGGCAAGCACGGCATCCTGTGGAAGCTCGACCGCGAGACGGGGGCGTTCCTCGGCCACGCCGAGACCGTGTTCCAGAACGTGTTCGAGTCGATCGACCCCGACACCGGCATCGTGACCTACCGGCAGGACATCGCCGACGCCGGCGTCGGCGACTGGGTGTCGGTGTGCCCGAGCACCGCCGGCGGCCACAACTGGCACGCGACGGGCTACAGCCCCGAGACCCGGCTGCTGATCATCCCGCTGAGCCAGAGCTGCCTCGAGATCGCGGGCCGCGAGGTGGCCCTGGAGATCGGGTCGGGCGGCTCGCAGGCCGACCGGCTGTGGTTCGAGATGCCGGGCACCGACGGCAACCTCGGCAAGCTCGCCGCCTACGACGTCG
>CAXXTG010000024.1:0-4452 GCA_963666855.2 Vicinamibacterales bacterium | reverse complement strand
CGCACCAGCTCGGCCCCGCCCGCCGCGGGCCGCACCTTGCGGTAGACGTCCATCGTGAACAGGGTCGAGCACGAGTTGAAGACGGCGGCGAGCGAGCTCATCAGGGCCGCGAGCAGGCCGGCGGCGACGAGACCGCGCAGGCCCACCGGCAGCACCGCGTTGACGAGGACCGGCAGGGCTTGGTCGGCCTCGGCGAGGTCGAGGCGGCCGCGGTTGGCGAGGCCGAGCGCGATCATCCCCGGCACGATGAAGAGGAACACCGCCGACAGCTTCAGCCACGCGCCCCAGATGGCCCCCCGGCGCGCCGTCGCCTCGTCCTCGGCCGCCAGCACCCGCTGCACGATGTACTGGTCGGTGCACCAGTACCAGAGGCCGACGATGGGCGGGGTCAGCACCATGCCGAGCCACGGGAACTCGGGGTCGTCGAGCGGCTTCCACATGTCGAACAGGTCGTCACCGACCGCCAGCCGCAGCTCGCCCCAGCCGCCGATCTCGACGAGCCCGAAGACGGTGACGGCGGCCGAGCCGCCGACGAGGACGAACGCCTGCAGCGCCTCGGTGTAGACCACCGCCCGCAGGCCCCCGAGGACGGTGTAGACGCCGGTCAGCACCACCACCGCCGCCGCCCCCGTCCAGAAGTCGAGGCCCATCAGCCCCTGCAGCATCACGCCGCCCGCGTAGACGGTCACCGACACCTTGGTGAGGACGTAGCCCACCAGCATGACCACCGACAGGAACCACCGGCTGCGGCCGTCGTAGCGGCGCTCGAGGAACTCGGGCATCGTGAACACGCCGCTGCGCAGGTAGAACGGCACGAAGACCCACCCGAGCAGCAGGATGATCCACGAGTGCAGCTCGTAGTGCCCCAGCACCATGCCGGTGCTCGCCCCCGAGCCGGCGAGGCCGACCACGTGCTCGGAGCCGATGTTCGAGGCGAACAGCGACGCCCCGATGGCGAACCAGCCGACGTGCCGGCCCGCGAGGAAGTAGTCGGCGGCGGTCTGCTGGCGCCGGCGGGCGACCCACGCGGCGATGCCGAGCAGGGCGGCGAAGTACGCCCCGACGACGACCCAGTCCAGTGCGGCGAACCTCATCAGGCGGTCTCCCTCCCGCGGTGAAGCGCGTCGATCTTACCGGGATCGGCTGCCGCGGCGGCGGCGCTTGTGATATGACAATGCCGCGCGATGCCCGCCGGGGCCGGCGCCCGGCGGTCCGGCGGTGACGGGACGGAGATCGGCGGCGCATCGGCGCCGGCGGGGCGCGGGCGGCGGGCGGCGCCGGTCGCAGACGGTCGCCGGTGCCCGCCGCGACGGAAGGAGACGAGGAGAACGATGGCGCGAAAGGTAACGCTGTTCACGGGACAATGGGCCGACCTGCCGCTGGCCGAGCTGGCCCCGAAGGCGAAGGGGTTCGGGTTCGACGGGCTCGAGCTGGCGTGCTGGGGGGACCACCTCGACGTCGACCGCGCGGCCGTCGACCGGGCCTACTGCGACGGGCGCCACGCCCTGCTCGCCGAGCACGGCCTCGGCTGCTGGGCGATCTCGCACCACCTCGCCGGCCAGCTCGTCTGCGACCCGAACGACGAGCGGTCCGACGCGTTCGCCCCCGAGTCGGTGCACGGCGACCCCGAGGCGAAGCGGGCGTGGGCCGTCGAGACCATGAAGAACACCGCCCGCGCCGCCCGCAACCTCGGGCTGAAGGTCGTCTGCGGGTTCACGGGGTCGCCCATCTGGCACCTCCTCTACTCGTTCCCGCCGGTCTCCGAGGAGACCGTCGAGGCCGGCTACCGGCGCTTCGCCGAGCTGTGGAACCCGATTCTCGACGTCTTCGACGAGTGCGGGGTCCGCTTCGCCCTCGAGGTGCACCCCACCGAGATCGCGTTCGACATCGTCAGCGCCCGGCGCGCCCTCGACGCCGTCGGCCGGCGCGAGGCGTTCGGTTTCAACTTCGACCCCAGCCACCTGCAGTGGCAGGGGATGGAGCCGGCCCGGTTCATCGCCGAGTTCTCCGACCGCATCTACCACGTGCACATGAAGGACGCCGCCGTCACCCTCGACGGCCGCACCGGCCTCCTCTCGTCCCACCTGCCGTTCGGGGCGGCCGACCGGGGCTGGGACTTCCGCTCCGTCGGCCGGGGCGACGTCGACTTCGAGGCGATCATCCGCGCCCTGAACCGCATCGGCTACGCGGGGCCGCTCTCGGTCGAGTGGGAGGACTCGGGCATGGACCGCGAGCACGGGGCCCGCGAGTCGTGCGAGTTCGTCAAGGACGCCGACTTCGAGCCGTCGACGGTGGCGTTCGACGCCGCGTTCGAGGAGTAGACATGGCCGCATGGACTACGATGGCGTATGGGCATGGCGGCTCCCGGATCCGATACGGAGCGGCAGCTTTATGAATATCTCCGGTGAGACGCTGGCGGTTTTTCTGCTGTTGATGCCCGGCTTTCTGGCGTCGGCGGTACTGAACGCGGTCGTCGTGCGTTCGACAAAGGATCGCGTCGGGAACATTATCGAGGCGTTGGTCTTGAGTTTCGTGATCTATGCCATCCTCACTCCCTTCGGTCGCAGCCCGGTCGATTTGGAGGTGACGAGCACAGGAACCTATCAGCCGGTCGTCACTCCAGAACTCCTGCCCTATGCAATGGCGTTGGCGATCGGTCTCGCACTTCTGCTCGGGTTTTCGATCACGAACGACTACCATATGAAGTTGCTGCGGAGGATCAAGATCACTTCGAGTACCGCGAGGATCAACACATGGCTTGATATTTTCATCGACCAGCGGCGCTATGTCGTGGTCACGTTTACCGACGGCCGTCGTTTATTCGGCTGGCCGGAGTACTATTCGAACGATACGACCGAGGGACTGCTTTACGTTAGCGATCCTGCATGGGTTGGGAACGACGACGAGTATACCGATCTCGGTGTTCACGGTATCCTTTTGACCAACAAGGACAGCATCGAGTCCATCGTGTTCACGCATCTCGGACCGAAAGATGCGGAGTCTCGTACAGGAGGACAGTGACAATGGCCACGAAGCCAAGTAACAACGCACTGCCGTCGCGCTGGTTACGGAGGGATCCCGGTGACGTTGAGAAGCGAGGCTACAGCCCTCCGCCGGTTCCGCACGTGCAGCGGCCCGCGCCTCCGCCGGCGGGACCGCGCCGGCAACCCTCCGGGGCGGTGCCGCAGCGGCCGAGGAACGACGGGGAAGGCGGTTGAGAAGAGTCTCGAAGAGCAACGGTTTCGGGGATGGCAGACATGGCGACTACCGCACGACGGCTGCGCATGGGCATGGTGGGGGGAGGCCCCGGGGCGTTCATCGGCGACGTCCACCGGCGGGCCGCCTGCATCGACGGGGACGTGGCGCTGGTGGCGGGGGCGTTCGCGTCCGACGCCGCCCGGTCGCGGCGGAAGGGGGCCGAGCTGGGGCTGAGTCCAGAGCGCACCTACGCCTCGTACGCGGCCATGGTCGACGGCGAGCGCGCGCGGCCCGACGGCGACCGCATCGACTTCGTGTCGATCGTCACCCCCAACCACGTCCATTTCCCCGTGGCCAAGGCGTTCATCGAGGCCGGGTTCCACGTCGTCTGCGACAAGCCGATGACGTTCACGGTGGACGAGGCGCGCGAACTGCGCAAGATCGTCCGCAGGAGCCGCCGCGTCTTCGCCCTGACCCACAACTACACCGGCTATCCGATGGTGAAGCTGGCCCGCGACCTCGCGCGCGGGGGCGACCTCGGCCGGCTGCGCAAGGTGGTCGTCGAGTACCCGCAGGGCTGGCTCGCCACCCGTCTCGAGCGGACCGGCATGAAGCAGGCGGAATGGCGCACCGACCCCGCCCGCAGCGGCGGCGCGGGCTGCATGGGCGACATCGGCACCCACGCCGAGAACCTCGCCGAGTACGTCACCGGCCTCCGCATCGTCGAGCTCTGCGCCGACCTGACGACCTTCGTCCGGGGGCGCCGCCTCGACGACGACGGCAACGTGCTGGTGCGCTTCCAGAAGGGCGTGCGCGGCGTCCTGCACGCCAGCCAGGTGTCGGTGGGGGAGGAGAATGCCCTCACCCTCCGGGTCTACGGCGAGAAGAAGGGGCTGGAGTGGCACCAGGAGGACCCGAACGCCCTCCGTGTCCGGTCGAAACGACGGCCCGGTCGAGGTCTGGACGCGCGGCCAGGGCTACGTCGCCGAGAAGAGCCCCGCCGCCGCCCGGGCCACCCATCTGCCGGCGGGGCACCCCGAGGCGTTCCTCGGCGCGTTCGCCAACGTCTACCGCAACGCCGCCGACACCATCCGCGCCCGCCTCGCCGGCACCGAGCCCGACCCGCTGGCCCTCGACTTCCCGACCGTCGACGACGGCCTGCGCGGCATGCTGTTCATCGAGGCGCTGCTCGAGAGCGCGCGGTCGGACCGGAAGTGGACGCGCGTCGCAGCGCGGTGATGAATCAGCGGATAT
>CAXXTG010000023.1:0-78866 GCA_963666855.2 Vicinamibacterales bacterium | reverse complement strand
CGACAACACGGTCGGGGTCTTCAGCCTGGAGATGTCCAAGGAGCAGTTGTTCATGCGCATGTTGACGACCGAGGCGGGGATTCGATTCGCACAAGTTCCGGGGCGGGTTCCTCGGCCAGCGCGACTACGACGCCCTGGCGGAGGCCCTCGGCCGCCTGGACGACGCGAAGGTGTTCATCGACGACAAGCCCCTCGATCGGCGTTCTGGAGATGCGGGCGAAGGCGCGCCGGCTGAAGGCCGAGCACGGGCTGCACCTCGTCGTCATCGATTACCTGCAGCTCATGACGGGGCGCGGCCGGTTCGACAACCGCACCCAGGAGCTGGCCTCGATCTCGCGGTCGCTGAAGGGCCTGGCCAAGGAGCTCGACGTGCCGGTGGTGGCGCTGTCGCAGTTGAGCCGCGCCCCGGAGAGCCGGTCCGACCGGCGCCCCCAGCTCTCGGACCTGCGGAGTCGGGCGCGCTGGAGCAGACGCGGACCTCGTCCTCTTCATCTACCGGGAGGAGCAGTACGACCCGAGCCCCGAGAACGAGAACCTCGCCGAGATCATCATCGGCAAGCAGCGGAACGGGCCGACCGGCGTCGTCAAGCTCGCGTTCCTGAAGCAGTGCACGAAGTTCGCCAATCTCGCCGCCGATGCCTACGAATCGTGAACGCGGGGCCCCGCACCGGCCGCCGCGGCCGCCGCCGCCCGGCCGACGTTCGCCCGGGTCGACCTGGACGTCGTGCGGGCCAACTACGCGGCGGTGGTGCGTCACGTGGACGGCGCGGGGCGCCCCGCGTGATCGCGGTCGTCAAGGCGAACGCCTACGGGCACGGGGCGGTGCCGGTGGCGCGGGCCCTGGAGTCGGCCGGGGCCGGCATGCTCGCCTGCGCGGACATCGAAGAGGCGGTGACCCTGCGCGAAGGCGGCGTCCGGGCGCCCATCCTCGTCTTCGGCGCCCTCGCCGTCAGCGATCTGGACGGCGTGTTCACCCACGGCCTGACGCCGACCGTCTCCTCGCCGTCCGCCGCCCGCGCGTTGGGGGACGCGGCGGCGCGGCGGCGCGTGACGGTCCCGTGCCACCTGAAGATCGACACCGGCATGAACCGGCTCGGGTTCCGCTTCGACAACCTCCGCTGCACGCTGCCGGACGTCCTGGGCCGGTCCGGGCTCGAGATCGCGGCGGCGTACACGCACTTCGCCACCGCCGGCGAGCCTGCGCACCCCCCTGTTCGACCTGCAGCGGAAGCGCTTCGACGAGTCGCTGCGCTGCCTCGCCGGGCTGGGCGTCCGGCCCGGGCTTCGGCACGCCGCGAACAGCGCCGCCCTGCTGCGCGACCGGCGGACCTGGTACGACGCGGTCCGGCCCGGGCTCCTGCTCTACGGCCTCGTGCCCCCCGGGGTCGAGGCGTCGGCGCCGGTGGCGCCGGCGATGACGATGCGCAGCCGGGTCGTCGCGGTGAAGGGCATGCGGGCCGGCGAAACGACCGGCTACGGCGCGCGCGCGCCGGTCCGGCGTCCGACGACGATCGCGGTGGTGCCGGCCGGCTACGCCGACGGCCTGGACGTGCGCCTGGCGGGGCGCGGCTCGGTGCTCGTCCGGGGGCGGCGGGCGCCGGTGGTCGGCGCCGTGTCGATGGACTCGATCACCGTCGACGTGACCGGTCTCGACGTCGACCCGGGGGACGAGGTGGTGCTGGTGGGCGCGCAGTCGGGGGCGCGCATCGACGCCGGCGAGATCGCGGCGGCGCTGGGGACGGTGCCGCACGAGATCCTCTGCCGGACCGGAAGCCGGATCGTGCGCACCTACGCCGGCCGTCCGGAGGGGCCGCGGGGCGCCGGGGACGCGGGCGTCTCTCCCGTGAAGTCACCTAACACCGTCTTCGTCTGCCAGGCGTGCGGCGCCCAGGCGCGGAAGTGGCTGGGCCGGTGCCCCGACTGCGGCGAGTGGAATTCGCTCGTCGAGGAGCGGGCGGCGGCGCGGCCCGGCCCCGGGGCGGGGCCGGCCCCCGCCGGCGGCGGGGCGCGCCTCTTCTCCGACATCGAGTCGTCGGAGGCGGATCGGGTCTCCACCGGGGTCAGCGAGCTCGACCGGGTGCTCGGCGGCGGCCTCGTGCCGGGGTCGCTGGTGCTGCTGGGGGGTGAGCCGGGCATCGGGAAGTCGACGCTGCTCCTGCAGGCGGCGGCCGAGGTCGCGACGGCGGGGCGGACCGTCCTCTACTGCTCGGGCGAGGAGTCGCCGCACCAGGTGCGCCGGCGGGGGGAGCGCCTCGCCCTGTCGCCGCCGCGGCTCCACGTGCTGGCCGAGACCTGCCTGGAGCGGGTGATCGACGAGGTGTCGGAGCTGTCGCCGGACCTGGTCGTCGTCGATTCCATCCAGACGCTGTTCTCCGCCCGGCTGGAGTCGGCGCCGGGGACCGTCGCCCAGGTGCGGGACGCCGCGAACCAGCTCCTGCTCGTGGCCAAGGGGCGCAACGTGCCGGTCCTCGTCGTCGGACACGTGACGAAGGACGGCGGCCTCGCCGGCCCCAAGGTGCTGGAGCACGTGGTCGACACCGTGCTCTACTTCGAGGGGGACCGGCATCACGCGCACCGCATCGTGCGGGCGGTGAAGAACCGGTTCGGGGCGGTGAGCGAGGTCGGGGTGTTCGAGATGACGCGCGGCGGCCTGCGCGCGGTGTCCGACCCCTCGGCGCAGTTCCTGTCGGAACGCCGGCCGGACGCGCCCGGGTCGGTGGTGTTGTGCTCCCTCGAGGGGTCGCGGCCCATCCTCGTCGAGGTGCAGGCGCTCGTGGGCGCCGGCGCCTACGGCAACGCCCAGCGGGTGGCCAACGGCGTGGACCGCCAGCGGCTGTCGCTGCTGCTGACGGTGCTCGAGAAGCGCGCGGGGCTCTCGCTCGCGGGCGAGGACGTGTTCGTGAACGTGCCGGGGGGCATTCCGGTGCACGAGCCGGCCGCCGACCTCGCGGTGGTCGCGGCGGTGGCGTCGAGCCTGCGCAACCAGCCGGTGGCGGCCGGCGCCGCCCTGTTCGGCGAGGTCGGCCTGGCGGGCGAGATCCGGGGGACGACGCAGCCCGGGCTGCGGGTGCGCGAGGCGGCGCAGCTTGGGTTCACGCGCTGCTTCATGCCGCGGGGCGACCGCGGGGACGGCCTGTCCGCGCCGGGATGCGAGCTGATCCCGGTCGACGACGTGGGCCAGGCCCTGGAGGGACTGTTCGCATGAGGAACGGCGTTCCGCGGAGCCGCGCGCCGTGCCGGGGAGGGGGCGGCCCGGCAGGCATCGACGCCCGGACCCGGGGGGGGCTCCCGCCGCGGACGGCCGGGCGCCGCCCCCGCGCCGTCCACGCACACCGCGCAGGCGGGGACGCGGCTGCGGCCCGCCCGCCGCGGGCCCGGCGCCGGTCGCCGTCCGCCGGGGCGGGGGGGGCGGCGTCGTGGTGACCGCGATCATCGCGGCCGGCGGGGCCGGGACGCGCCTCGGCGCGGGCCGGCCCAAGCAGCTCGTCCGTCTCGGCGGGGTCACCATCCTGCAGCGCTCGGTGGACGCGTTCGACCGGTGCGGACGCATCGACGAGATCGTGCTCGTGCTGCCGCCGCCGCTGACCGGGGGGCGCGCGCCCGCCGACACTCCGGGCGGCACGCCGTTGCGGGTCGTGGCCGGCGGGGCGCGGCGGCAGGACTCGGTGGCGCGGGGCTTCGAGGCGGTCGGCGGGAGCGGGATCGTCGTCGTGCACGACGCGGCGCGGCCGTTCTGTTCGTCCGAGGTCATCGCGCGCACCATCGACGCCGCGCGCCGCCACGGCGCGGCGGTGGCCGCGCTCCCGGTTCAGGACACCCTGAAGCAGCGCTCGGTGGGCGGGGGCGGGTTCGTGGGCCGCACCCTCGCGCGCGACCGCATCGTGCAGGCGCAGACGCCGCAGGCGTTCCGTTTCAACGTGCTCGCCGACGCGGTCCGGCTGGGCCGGAGCGGGGTGGAGGCGACCGACGAGGCGGGGCTCGCGGAACGGGCCGGACACCGGGTGGCCCTCGTCGAGGGCGACCCCTGGAACGTGAAGATCACCACGCCGCGGGACCTCGCCGCCGCCCGGCGATTCGTGGAGGAGACCATGACGACCGCCCGCGTCGGGCTCGGGTACGATCTGCATCGGTTCGAGGCGGGGAGGCCGCTCCGGCTCGGGGGGGTGGCGATTCCGCACGACCGCGGACTGGCGGGGCACTCGGACGCCGACGCGGTCTGCCACGCGGTGACCGACGCCATTCTCGGCGCCGCCGCCGCGGGCGACATCGGCCGCCACTTCCCGGACACCGATCCCCGCTGGAAGGGGGCGTCGAGCCTCGAGTTGCTGCGGTCGGCGGCGGGGCTCGTGCGCGCCCGCGGCTTCGTGGTCGTCAACCTCGACGTCGTGGTGGTGGCGGAGCGTCCGCGGATCGCCCCCCACGTCGAGCGGATGCGCGAGGCGCTGGCCGACGCCGTGGGGGTCGAGCCGTCGGCGGTCGGCGTCAAGGGCAAGACGGGCGAGGGGGTCGGGGCGATCGGCCGCGGCGAGGCCCTCGAGGCGCACGCGGTCGCCCTGCTGGACGCCGCTCCGCCCGACTGAGCGCCGGGGGCGGGCGCCGGGGGCGGCGGGCCGGCGGGGGCTCCCGGCGGTTCCGCGACGCGCTCGGCGAGGCCCGGGGCGGCGGGCCGCTCCGACCGGCGGGGCGGGTGAGGCACACCTTGATCGTCTACGGCGTCAACCCGGTGCTCGAAGCGTTGCGCGCGGGGCGGGTGCGGACCGTCCACCTCGCTTCGGACTCGCGGAGGACCGCGGGGATCCGCCGCCTCGCGCGGGAGCGCGGCATCCCGGTGCTCCGCGTCCCGCCGGCCGCGCTCGGCCGGATGGCGGGGGGCGCGGCGCACCAGGGGGTGGCGGCGGACGCCGCCGCGCCGGAGGCGCCGACCCTGCCCGCGTTGATCGACGATCTGCGCGGGCCGGCGCTGCTCCTCGTGCTCGACGGCATCGAGGACCCCGGGAACCTCGGGGCGATCCTGCGCAGCGCCGAGGCGGCCGCGGTCGACGGGGTCGTCCGGCAGACGCGCCGGGCCGCCCCGATCGGCCGGATCGAGAAGTCGTCGGCCGGCGCGGCGTCGCACGTCCGGGTGGTCTCGGTCGTCAACATCGCCCGCGCGCTGAGCGATCTGCGGGCGGCGGGGGTGTGGACGGTGGGGCTCGAGGCGGACGGCGACGACCTGTACCGCGACGTCGATCTGACCCTGCCGACCGCGCTGGTCGTCGGCAGCGAGGGGCGCGGACTGCGCCGCCTCGTGCGCGAGCGCTGCGACCGGGTGGCCTCGATACCGATGCTCGGGCGGGTGAACAGCCTCAACGTCGCGGTGGCGGCGGGCATCGGGCTCTTCGAGGCGGTGCGGCAGCGCCGCGGCGGTCGCGCCCGCGCGCCCGGGGCATGACGCGGCGGCGGGCATCGCGCTCTTCAAGGCGGTGGGGCGGCGCCGCGGCGGTCGCGCCGGCGCCCCCCGGGGCATGACGACGGGCCGGGCTTAAAATGCTCCTTGCGCCCGGGGGGTCGGTCGTGCTAAATTCTCCGTTTGGTCCGGCTGGCGTAGCTCAGTCCGGTAGAGCGGCTGATTTGTAATCAGCGGGTCGGGGGTTCGAATCCCTTCGCCAGCTCCAGCGGATTGCTTCCACGTGACAGGTGGGTCTCGGTGCCCGTGCGATCTCCCGTTGAGCGAGGTGACCGCGGGCTCGGTGTCCGTCCGCCGTGCGCCGGCCGGTCCTGGAGCGTGCGTCGCGGGTGTTTTCGGCTGAATCGTTGTGGAGTTGCGGCGAGGTTGCGGAGCGGTCAAACGCAACAGACTGTAAATCTGTCGCCCCAGAGGCTTCGGAGGTTCGAATCCTCCCCTCGCCACCAGCATCCGTCGGGCGGCGTGCGACGTCCCGCACGCCCGGCGGCAGGCCGCGAAGGCGGGAGTAACTCAGTGGTAGAGTCACAGCCTTCCAAGCTGTTGGTCGCGGGTTCGATCCCCGTCTCCCGCTCCAGCTCTTCGCGCGGCGCCGGGCCGCCGACCGGGGGCGGGCCGCCTCCGGGGCGCCCGTCGCGCCGGCGCGGCCCCCGGTCGCGTCGGGAGTCCCGCGGGCGCGGGGCTCCGGCGGCGCGGCGGCGACCTTGTCGGCCGGCCGCCCCCGGGTCGGGCGGCGGGAACGCGGCGGCGTGCCGATGTAGCTCAGGAGGTAGAGCGCGTCCTTGGTAAGGACGAGGTCACCGGTTCGAGTCCGGTCATCGGCTCCAGCCTCGCGCGGGGCCGCCTTCGGGGGCGGCGGGTACGGCAGCGGGAGGTCCGCTTCGCCGCGGGGTGCGGGCTCCCGGCAGCATCCCGGTCGGGGCGGGGGCGTCCCGACGGCGTTCGGCGCCGCGGGGAGGTTCCCGGGCGGGGTCTGCGCCGTGGAACGGCGCGGGGCTTCCCTGGGGTTGGTCGATCCGGCGCCGGGCGGACCCGGAGACCGCGGTTGGCGGGCGGGGCGGGCGCGGGTCTTCATTTCGGGAGCGAGCGGACAAATGGCGAAGGAGAAGTTCGACCGGTCGAAGCCGCACGTCAACATCGGGACGATCGGGCACATCGACCACGGGAAGACGACGCTGACGGCGGCGATCACGTCGGTGCTGGCGAAGCACGACGCGAAGAACGTGGTCCGTTCGTTCGACTCGATCGACAACGCGCCCGAGGAGCGGGAGCGGGGGATCACGATCGCGACGGCGCACGTGGAGTACACGACGGCGAACCGCCACTACGCGCACGTGGACTGCCCGGGCCACGCGGACTACATCAAGAACATGATCACGGGGGCGGCCCAGATGGACGGGGCGATCCTGGTGGTGGCGGCGACCGACGGGGTGATGCCGCAGACGCGCGAGCACATCCTGCTGGCGCGCCAGGTCGGGGTTCCGTCGCTGGTGGTGTTCATGAACAAGGTGGACATGGTCGACGACGAGGAGCTTCTGGACCTGGTGGAGCTTGAGGTGCGTGAGCTGCTGTCGTCGTACGAGTTCCCCGGTGACGACCTGCCGGTGGTGCGGGGCTCGGCGCTGAAGGCGCTGGAGGGCGAAGAGGATTACGTTTCGGGCATCGACGAGCTGATGGCGGCGGTGGACGACTACGTTCCGCTGCCGGTTCGTGACGTCGACAAGCCGTTCCTGATGCCGATCGAGGACGTGTTCTCGATCTCGGGCCGGGGGACGGTGGTGACGGGCCGGGTGGACCGGGGCGTTGTGAAGGTGAGCGACGAGATCGAGATCGTGGGCTTCCAGGAGACGCAGAAGAAGGTGGTGACGGGCGTCGAGATGTTCCGGAAGCTGCTGGACGAGGGGGTCGCGGGCGACAACATCGGTGTTCTGCTTCGGGGCCTGGAGAAGGACGAGGTGGAGCGGGGGCAGGTGCTTGCGAAGCCGAAGTCGATCACGCCGCACACGAAGTTCAAGGGCGAGGTTTACGTGCTGACGAAGGACGAGGGTGGCCGGCACACGCCGTTCTTCAACGGGTACCGTCCTCAGTTCTACCTTCGGACGACGGACGTGACGGGTGTGGCGACGTTGCCGGACGGCGTGGAGATGGTGATGCCGGGCGACAACGTGGCGATGGAAGTGGAGTTGATCACGCCGGTGGCGCTCGAGAAGGGTCTGCGGTTCGCGATCCGGGAGGGCGGCCGCACGGTGGGGTCGGGGGCGATCACCGAGATCGTCGAGTAGGCGCCGGCGCCGTGGACGGCGCGGACGCCCGGCGGAGGCCGCGCCGCGTCCAGAGGCGGGACGCGCCGCGTCGGGACGCCCGGTTCCGGTTGGGGGTAGCCCAGAGCCATGCGGGACATCATCTTGTTGGCGTGTACGGACTGCAAGCGCCGCAACTACAGCACGACCAAGAACAAGCGGAAGACCTCGGGGCGGCTGGAGTTCAAGAAGTACTGCCGCTCGTGCCGCTCGCACACCGTGCACCGGGAGTCGAAGTAGCGTTCCGCGGATCGTGTCGGGTTCCGCGGTTCGCGGCCGCGTCCGCGGACGGCGCGCGCCGCCCGCCGGACCGGATGCGGGGCGGCGGCGGTCCGGGCGGAACACCAGGAGCACAGGCCAGTAGCTCAATTGGCAGAGCACCGGTCTCCAAAACCGGGGGTTGGGGGTTCGATTCCCTCCTGGCCTGCCACCCGCGTCCGGCGCGGCCGGCCCGGCGCGCGTCCGGGGCGCGCGCACGCAGGAAAGGATCGGGCACGTCGTGAAGACAGCGCGACTCGACAACGTCAGAGACTCGTCGGTGCACGTCACCGGGTGGTTCGGCCGCGCCCGCGTGTTCCTCGCCCAGGTCAAGAACGAGATGGAGCGGGTGACGTGGCCGACGCGCAAGGAGGTCTACGCCACCACGCTGGTCGTCATCCTGACCTCGGTGTTCTTCGGCATCTACCTCTGGAGCATCGACCTGGTCCTGACCCGGGTCGCCAGGTTCATCTTCGAGACCTTCGGAGCGCAATGACCGACGTCAGCACCCGGCAGTGGTACATCGTGCACACCTACTCGGGCTTCGAGAAGAAGGTGTCCGAGTCGCTCCGGCAGCGGGTCCAGGCCTACGGGCTGCAGTCCGACATCGGCGAGGTCCTCATCCCGACCGAGGACGTCGTCGAGATGCGGGGGGGCAAGCGGGTCGTCAGCTCGAAGCGGTTCTTCCCCGGCTACATCCTGGTCGAGATGAACATGACCGACCACGCGTGGCACGTGGTGCGGAACACGCCGAAGGTGACCGGGTTCGTCGGCGCGGGCAACAAGCCGACGCCGCTGACCCGCGAGGAGGTGGACCAGATCCTCCATCAGGTGACGGTCGCCGCGGAGAAGCCGAAACCGAAGTACTCGTTCGAGAAGGGCGATCAGGTGCGCATCAACGAGGGGCCGTTCAACAGCTTCAACGGCGTCGTCGACGACGTCAACCTGGACCGGAACACGCTGAGGGTCATGGTGACGATCTTCGGCCGGTCGACCCCGGTGGAGCTCGACTTCCTGCAGGTGGAGAAGCTGTAGGAGGCCGGGTCGTTCGGGCGGAAATCGGGAGGGCCGCGCGACCCCGGGCCGCGCAGGCCCCGGTGAATCGGAGGTTGGACGGGACATGTCGAAGAAGGTCATCGGGATGGTGAAGCTCCAGATCGCGGCCGGCAAGGCGACGCCGGCGCCCCCGGTCGGGACCGCGCTCGGCCCGCACGGCGTGAACATCATGGACTTCTGCAAGGCCTTCAACGCCAGGACGGCCAGCCAGGAGGGGCTCGTCATTCCGGCGGTGGTGACGATCTACGCCGACCGGACCCTCAGCTTCATCACCAAGACCCCCCCCGCCGCGGTGCTGCTCAAGCGGGCCGCCAACATCGCCAAGGGCTCGGGGGAGCCGAACCGCAACAAGGTCGGCACGGTGACCGCGGCGCAGGTCGAGGAGATCGCGAAGACCAAGATGCCGGACCTGAACGCCGGCGATCTGGCCGGGGCGGTGAAGATCGTGTCGGGCACGGCCCGCTCCATGGGGCTGGAGATCTCGGGCTAGGAGCCTGCGCCGTGGAACGGCGCAGGCCCCCGGCGGGTCGGTTGGGGCGGCGAGCGGAGCCGAGGCGGCGCTCTCCGGGCCGGCGGGCCGGGGCGGGCTCCGCTCTCGCGCCGGGCGCGGCGGGGCGTTCCGCCGGCGCTCGCGACGGCGGAGGGGGGCGGCGGCTCCGACGCGTTCCGCCGGGCCGGCGGTGCGGCCGGGCTTTCGGAGAGGCGAGAGATGGCGACGAAGAGCAGGAAGTTCAGGGCGGCGGCCGAGCAGGTCGAGGAACGGCTGTACAGCCTGGCCGAGGCGATGCCGCTTCTCCAGAAGGTCGGGTACGCGCGCTTCGACGAATCGGTCGAGGTGGCGGTCCGTCTCGGCGTGAATCCGAAGCACGCCGACCAGATGGTCCGGGGCACCGTCATCCTGCCGCACGGCCTGGGCCGCTCCAAGCGGGTGCTCGTGATCGCCGGCGGCGAGAAGGTGAAGGAAGCCGAGGACGCCGGCGCGGACGTCGTCGGCGGCGCGGAGATGGTCGAGCGCATCCAGGGCGGCTGGCTGGAGTTCGACGCCGTCGTCGCCACCCCCGACATGATGCGGGTGGTCGGGCGGCTGGGCAAGGTGCTCGGACCGCGGGGCTTGATGCCGAATCCGAAGACCGGGACGGTGACGTTCGAGGTGGCCCAGGCGGTCAAGGAGATCAAGGCCGGCAAGGTCAACTACCGCGTCGACAAGGCCGGCGTCGTGCACGCGCCGGTCGGCCGGTGCTCGTTCGACGCCGCCGCCCTCGTCGAGAACGCCGAGGCGCTGATGGCCAGCGTCGTCCGCGCGAAGCCGTCGGCGGCGCGGGGCAAGTACGTTCGGAGCGTGACGGTGTCGTCGACGATGGGGCCGGGGGTCAGGATCGACGCGTCGAGGGTGGATACGCTGGTGGGGTGACGGCGGCGGCCGGAACGCGCCGGAGGGCGGGCCCCGACCGGGCGGGTCGCCGGGCCGGCGGGGCGGGGCCGCCGTTCGTGCGGGCGTCACGAGGATACACAGAGAGATGCCGGTCAGTAGAAGCGCCAAGAGTGAACGGATCGGGGAGTTGAACGAGGCATTGGCCGGCGCCGAGAGCGTGGTCCTCCTCGACTTCAGCGGACTGGACGTGCCCAAGGCCACCGAGCTGCGCCGCCAGGTCCGCGCGGCGCGGGGCTGCTATCGCGTGGTCAAGAACACGCTGGCCCGGCGCGCCGTGGCCGGCACCGCCTTCGAGCCGTTGCGGGACTCGTTCCGCGGGACCACCGCGGTCGCCTACACCGAGGACGACCCCGTCGGGCTGGCGAAGGCGCTCGTGACCTTCGCCAAGGAGACCCCCGAGCTCAAGGTGAAGACGGGCATGGTGTCGGGTCGGCGGATGGCCCCGGCCGAGGTCGAGAGCCTCGCGACCCTGCCCGGCAAGGAGGAGCTGCGGGCGACCCTGCTCGGGACCCTGCAGGCGCCCATGAGCCAGCTCGTCAGGGTGTTGAGCGCGGTGCCGCGCGACCTCGTCAGCGTGCTCGTCCAGGCGGAGAAGAAGCGGAAGGAATCGGAGGAAGGACAGGCGGGCGGCTAGCCGCCTTCCGGGGTTTTCAGCGCGAGGAGTTGGCCATGGCCGAAGTGACGCAGGAACAGGTCGTCGATTACATCAAGGGGATATCGGTGCTCGAGCTCTCCCAGCTCGTCAAGACGCTCGAGGAGGAGCTCGGGGTCTCGGCCGCGGCGGCGATGCCGGTCGCGGTGGCGGGGGCCGCGGGGCCGGGGGCGGCCGCCGAGGCGGCCGAGGAGCAGACCGAGTTCACGGTCATGCTCGTGGAGGTCGGTCCCAAGAAGATCAACGTGATCAAGGCGGTCCGCGAGGTGACGAGCCTGGGGCTCAAGGAAGCCAAGGACCTGGTCGAGAGCGCGCCGAAGGCCGTCAAGGAGGACATTCCCAAGGACGAGGCGGAGGCCATCGCGAAGAAGTTCGAGGAAGTGGGGGCCAAGGCCGAGGTGAAGTAGGGCCTCGCCTCGGGCGGGGGCGCGCGCCCGCGCGAGCGCGTCCGCGCAGGCGGCCGGCCGGGCGGGGCGTCGCGTTTCCGCCCTCCGGGTCGGGGAAGGGGGTTGTGCGGGGTCGCCGCACGGTCCCGCACGGCGCCGCGCGGCGGGGGCGGCACGGGAGCCGCGGTCTCCGGGCCGGCTTCGGGTTCGGGCGCTCGTCGGTGACGCGCGGGAGCCGACAGAGGACGCAGCACGCAGAATCATCCCATCCTGGCCGCCAGTCCGAGGATGCAGAATGCAGAGTCAGCCCAAGAACGTCTACCGGGAGCGCATCGAATTCTCGAAGATCCGGACGACGATCCCGATTCCCAACCTCATCGAGATCCAGAAGAAATCCTACGAGCGCTTTCTGCAGATGACGCGGCTCCCGTCGGAACGGGAGGATGCGGGGCTGCAGTCGGTGTTCAAGTCGGTCTTTCCGATCAGCGACTTCAGGGAGAACTCCTCCCTCGAGTTCATCGAGTACTCGATCGGCAACTGGGAGTGCAAGTGCGGGCGGCTCTCGGGTCTGCATCATCTCCGGCAGCCCTGCTCGGCCTGCGGCGCCACCCTGGTCGCCGAGCCCTACGGGCAGCACGAGGTGCTCTGCCCCAAGTGCGGGGCCGCCAACCACGCCCGGGGGGTGATCTGCGACGTCTGCGAGAACACCGTCGCCCTCAAGCTCAAGTACGACGTCGAGGAGTGCCAGGAGCGGGGCGTGACCTACGCCGTGCCGCTCAAGGTCACGATTCGGCTGGTGGTCTGGAACAAGGACCCGGACACCGGCGCCAAGACGATCCGCGACATCAAGGAGCAGGAGGTCTACTTCGGCGACGTGCCGCTCATGACCGACAACGGCACGTTCATCATCAACGGCACCGAGCGGGTCGTGGTCTCCCAGCTCCACCGGTCGCCGGGGGCGTTCTTCCACTCCGAGGACCGGCAGCTCCACGTCGCGCAGATCATCCCGTACCGCGGTTCCTGGGTCGAGTTCGAGTACGACGCCAAGAACCTCCTGTACGTCCGCATCGACCGCAAGCGCAAGTTCCTCGCCACCGTCTTCCTGCGCGCCCTCGGCCTGCGCGGCGCCGACGAGATCATCAAGACGTTCTACGCCGTGGATCGGATCTCGCTGCGCGAGGGGGCGCCCCGGTGGGCGGTCAGCCGCAACCTGATCGGGCGGCGCGCGGCCGGCGAAGTGGAGATCGACGCCACCCACAAGATCGGCGCCGGCAAGAAGATCGGCGCTTCCGCGGTCGCCGCCCTCCAGAAGGCGGGCATCGAGTGGATCGAGGTGGCGGAAGCCGAGATCGAGGCCGCGTACGCGGCCGCCGACGTCGTCGACCCCGCCACCGGCGAGGTGATTATCGAGGCCAACGAGGAAGTGATTCCCCGAAGGGTGTCCGAGGCCCAGGAGAAGCGGGTCGACGAGATCGAAGTCTTCTGGCCCGAGCGCGACGACATCGGCAACGTGCTGTCGACGACCCTGCGGAAGGACGCCATCCGGACCCACGAAGAGGCCCTCATCGAGATATACCGGCGCCTGCGCCCCGGCGACCCGCCGACCCTCGACAGCTCGCGCTCGCTGTTCGAGAGCATGTTCTTCAACGCGCAGAAGTACGACTTCTCGCGGGTGGGGCGGCTGAAGCTGAACACGAAGCTCGGTCTGGATACCCCGCTCGACGAGAAGATCCTGCATCCGCCGGACTTCTACGCGGTCATCAAGTACCTGCTGGCGCTGCGGCGGAACCCGACCAACGCCGACGATATCGACCACCTCGGCAACCGGCGCGTCCGGTCGGTCGGCGAGCTGCTCGAGAACCAGTTCCGGATCGGCCTCGTCCGCATGGAGCGGGCGATCAAGGAGAAGATGTCGGTCTATCAGGAGATGGCGACGGCGATGCCGCACGACCTGATCAACGCCAAGCCGGTGATGGCCGCGATCCGGGAGTTCTTCGGCTCGTCCCAGCTCTCGCAGTTCATGGACCAGACGAATCCGCTCTCCGAGATCACCCACAAGCGCCGGCTGTCGGCCCTGGGGCCGGGCGGCCTGTCGCGGGAGCGGGCCGGGTTCGAGGTGCGCGACGTCCACCCCACCCACTACGGGCGCATCTGCCCCATCGAGACCCCGGAGGGGCCGAACATCGGGTTGATCTCGTCGTTGTCCTGCTACGCGCGGATCAACGAGTTCGGCTTCATCGAGTCCCCCTACCGCCGCATCAAGGACGACCGCGCGGTCGACTTCGTCCAGATCGTCAACGCGGGGGGGACCCGCCACCAGGTCGGCGACGTGGTCGACCTCGTCGAGGCGGAGAAGGAGAACGCGGCGGCCCGCGGCAAGAAGAAGAAGCCGGCCGAGTACGAGCCCTATTCGTTCTACCTGTCCGCGTGGGAGGAGGACCGCTACATCATCGCGCAGGCGAACGCCCGCCTCGACGACGGCGGCAACCTCATCGACACCCGCGTCAACTCGAGGCAGGCCGGCGACTTCATCCTCGCCCCGCGCGACAAGGTCGAGTTCATCGACGTGTCGCCGAAGCAGCTCGTGTCGGTGGCCGCGTCGCTCATCCCCTTCCTCGAGCACGACGACGCCAACCGGGCGCTGATGGGGTCGAACATGCAGCGGCAGGGGGTGCCGCTCCTGCAGGCGCGGGCGCCGTTCGTCGGCACCGGGATGGAGCACATCACCGCCCGCGACTCCGGCGCCGTGGTCGTGGCGCGGCGCAGCGGCGCCGTCGACTACGTCGACTCGCAGCGCGTCGTCGTGCGGGTCGAGGGCGAGTCGGGCGAGATGTCGCGCGAGATGGGCGCCGACATCTACACCCTGACCAAGTTCCGCCGGTCGAACCAGAACACCTGCATCAACCAGAAGCCGATCGTGCAGGTGGGCCAGAAGGTCGCGCGGGGACAGGTGCTCGCCGACGGGCCCTGCACCGAGCTCGGCGAGCTGGCCCTGGGCCGCAACGTCCTCGTCGCGTTCATGCCGTGGCGGGGATACAACTTCGAGGACGCCATCCTGGTGTCCGAGCGCATGGTCAAGGACGACTACTACACGTCCATCCACATCGAGGAGTTCGAGACCGAGTCGCGCGACACGAAGCTCGGGCCCGAGGAGATCACCCGCGACATCCCCAACGTGTCCGAGGGCTTCCTCGCCGACCTCGACGACAGCGGCATCATCCGCATCGGCGCCTACGTCAAGCCCGGCGACATCCTCGTGGGCAAGGTCACCCCGAAGGGGGAGACGCAGCTCACCCCGGAGGAGAAGCTGCTGCGGGCCATCTTCGGGGAGAAGGCCGGCGACGTGCGCGACGCGTCGCTGCTGTGCCCGCCGGGCATCGACGGCATCATCGTCGGGGTCAAGATCTTCTCGCGCAAGGGGATCGAGAAGGACGACCGGGCCAAGGCCATCGAGGCCGAGGAGCTCGAGATGATGGAGAAGAATCTCGAGGACGAGATTCGGATCCTGCACGAGGAGGTCAAGAAGCGGGTCTCGGCGAAGCTCGACGGCCACGAGCTCGCGAGCGACCTGTTCGACGAGCACGGGCGCGACGTGCTGGTCGCGGCGGGGACCGTCCTGACGCCGGCGGTCGTCCTCGCGCTGCCCTATCAGGCGGTGACCCGCATCCGGCTCGCCGGATCGGAGCGGCAGCTCGGCAACGAGCTGCGCACCCTGGAGGAGCGCACCGAGCGTCAGGTGGAGGTGATCCGCCGGATGTTCGAGGAGAAGAAGGAGAAGATCCGCCGCGGCGACGAGCTGCCCCCGGGGGTGATCAAGCTCGTGAAGGTCTACGTCGCGATGAAGCGGAAGCTGTCGGTCGGCGACAAGATGGCGGGCCGCCACGGCAACAAGGGGGTCATCGCGCGCGTGCTGCCGGAAGAGGACATGCCGCACCTGCCGGACGGCACGCCGGTCGAGATCGTGCTGAACCCCCTCGGGGTGCCGTCGCGCATGAACGTCGGGCAGATACTCGAGACCCACCTCGGCTGGGCCGCGGCCGCCCTCGGGCTCCATTTCGCGACCCCCGTCTTCGACGGCGCCACCGAGGCCGAGATCAAGGGCTGGCTCGACAAGGCGGGGCTGCCGAAGAGCGGCAAGAGCCGGCTCATCGACGGCATGACCGGCGAGGAGTTCGAGCAGGACGTGACCGTCGGCTACATCTACATGCTCAAGCTGTCGCACCTCGTCGACGACAAGATCCACGCCCGGTCCATCGGGCCGTACTCGCTCATCACCCAGCAGCCGCTGGGGGGGAAGGCGCAGTTCGGGGGGCAGCGGTTCGGCGAGATGGAGGTGTGGGCCCTCGAGGCGTACGGAGCCGCGCACACGCTCCAGGAGCTGCTGACCGCCAAGTCGGACGACGTCACCGGGCGGTCGAAGATCTACGAGGCGATCGTCAAGGGCGACGCGTCGTTCACGCCGGGGTTGCCCGAGTCGTTCAACGTGCTGATCCGCGAGCTCCAGGCGTTGTGCCTGGACGTGGAGCTGCTCAAGACGCGGGCGCCGGTGCCCGCCGCCCTGGAGCCCGGCGTCGCGGAGGAGCAGGAGGAGGGCGCGTCGGCGGAGCCGCCGGAGGCGGCGGAGGCCGAGACGGTGCCCGTTCTCGACGAGGCGTAGGAGCATCGCATGAGACCCAGTTTCTCGGACCGGAGCTCGTTGACGGCCGACTTCGACGCCATCCGGATCAGCCTCGCCTCGCCCGAGACCATCCGGTCGTGGTCGCACGGCGAGGTCAGCAAGCCCGAGACCATCAACTACCGGACGTTCAAGCCGGAGCGGGACGGGCTGTTCTGCGCCAAGATCTTCGGCCCGGTGACCGACTGGGAGTGCCTCTGCGGGAAGTACAAGCGCATGAAGCACCGGGGCGTGATCTGCGACAAGTGCGGCGTCGAGGTGACCCAGGCCAAGGTCAGGCGCGAACGGCTCGGGCACATCACGCTGGCCACCCCGGTCAGCCACGTCTGGTTCTTCAAGGGGCTGCCGAGCCGCATCGGCCACCTGCTCGACATCTCGCTCCGCGACCTCGAGCGCATCCTCTACTTCGAGGCGTTCGTGGTGATCGACCCGGGCGACAGCGAGTTCGAGCCGCACCAGCTTCTCACCGAGGAGCAGTACCGCAAGACCATCCAGGAGCACGGCCCGAAGTTCCGGGCCCAGATGGGGGCCGAGGCCATCAAGGAGCTGCTGAAGCGGGCCGACATCCACGACCTCGCGGACCAGTTGCGGGTGGACATGCGCCGCGAGAACTCGGTGCAGAAGAAGCTGAAGTACGCCAAGCGCCTGAAGGTCGTCGGGGCGTTCCAGAAGTCGACCAATCGTCCCGAGTGGATGATCCTCGACGTGATTCCGGTGATTCCGCCGGAGCTGCGCCCCCTCGTCCCCCTCGACGGGGGCCGCTTCGCGACCTCCGATCTGAACGACCTCTACCGCCGGGTCATCAACCGGAACAACCGCCTGAGGAAGCTCATCGAGCTCAAGGCCCCCGACGTGATCATCCGCAACGAGAAGCGGATGCTGCAGGAGGCGGTCGACGCGCTGTTCGACAACGGCCGGCGCGGCCGCGTGCTGCGCGGCGCGAACAACCGCCCCCTCAAGTCGCTGTCCGACACGCTGAAGGGCAAGCAGGGGCGGTTCCGCCAGAACCTGCTCGGCAAGCGCGTCGACTACTCGGGGCGGTCCGTGATCGTGGTCGGGCCCGAGCTCCAGTTGCACCAGTGCGGGCTCCCCAAGAAGATGGCCCTCGAGCTGTTCAAGCCGTTCATCTACAACAAGCTCGAAGGCCGGGGCCTCGTGTCGACCATCAAGCAGGCGAAGGAGATGGTCGACCAGCAGCTCCCCGAGGTCTGGGACATCCTCGAAGAGGTGATCCGCGAGCACCCCGTGCTGCTCAACCGGGCCCCGACCCTGCACCGGCTGGGGATACAGGCGTTCGAGCCGGTCCTCGTCGAGGGCAAGGCGATTCGGATCCACCCCCTGGTGTGCACGGCGTTCAACGCCGACTTCGACGGCGACCAGATGGCGGTGCACATCCCGCTCGCGCCGGAGGCCCAGATCGAGGCCTCGGTCCTGATGAAGGCGTCGAAGAACATCCTGTCCCCGGCCAACGGGGCGCCGATCACCGTGCCCTCGCAGGACATCGTCCTGGGCTGCTACTACGTGACCAAGGCCAAGAAGGGGGCCAAGGGGGAGGGGCGCGTCTTCGGCTCCGTCGAGGAGGTCGAGCTGGCCCTCGCGGCCCGCGAGATCGAGACGCTGAGCCCGATCCGGCTGCGTCTCAGCGGCGAGCTGATGGACCTGACCGCCGCCCGCGACGATCAGGACGTGCTGAGGACCCGCGTCCAGCAGGTCGAGGGCAGGATTATCGACACGACGGTGGGCCGGGTGGTGTTCAACAACGCGCTGCCCGGCGAGCTCCCCTTCGTCAACGGCATCCTCAAGAAGAAGGGGCTCGGTCAGCTCGTCCAGTACTGCTACCTGAGGCACGGCGTCGCCAAGACGGTGGCGATGCTCGACCGGCTGAAGCAGCTCGGGTTCGGATACGCGACGCGGTCGGGCCTCTCGATCGGCATCGACGACCTCATCGTGCCCGCCCAGAAGGCGTCGATGATCAAGGCCGCCAACGACGAGGTCATCCGGGTCGAGCAGCAGTATCTGGAAGGGGCGATCACCAACGGCGAGCGGTACAACAAGGTCATCGCCATCTGGTCGGACGTGACCGAGAAGGTCGCCGACGAGATGTTCAACGAGATGGAGGGGCTGGACGACGGCGGCCGGGACTTCAACGCCGTCTACATCATGGCCGACTCCGGCGCCCGCGGCAGCAAGCAGCAGATCCGCCAGCTCGCGGGCATGCGGGGGCTGATGGCCAAGCCCTCCGGCGAAATTATCGAGGTGCCCATCACGTCGAACTTCCGCGAGGGGCTCACCGTGCAGCAGTACTTCATCTCGACCCACGGCGCGCGGAAGGGGCTGGCGGACACCGCGCTCAAGACCGCCGACTCCGGGTATCTCACGCGGCGGCTGGTGGACGTGGCCCAGGACGTGATCATCTCCGAGGTGGACTGCGGCACGACCGAGGGCATCGAGTCGAAGGCCATCGAGGAGGGTGGGGAGATCATCGAGCCGCTGCGGGACCGCATCGTCGGCCGGGTGGCCCTCGAGGCCATCGTCGATCCGGAGACGAACGACGAGATCGCGCCCGCCAACGAGCTGATCGTCGAGGACCTCGCCTCGGACATCGAGGACCGCGGCGTCGAGAAGGTCAAGATCCGGTCGGTGCTCACGTGCGAAGCCCGCCGCGGCGTGTGCGCCAAGTGCTACGGCCGCGATCTCGGCACCGGCGACCTGGTCGAGCTGGGGCTCGCGGTCGGCGTCGTCGCCGCCCAGTCGATCGGCGAGCCGGGGACCCAGCTCACCATGCGGACCTTCCACATCGGCGGGACCGCGTCGCGGGTGTCGGCCCAGTCGACGCGCGAGGCGAAGCACAAGGGAACGGCGCGGTTCGACGGCATCCAGTGGGTCAAGGCGAAGGACGGCGCGCTCGTCGTGATGAACCGCACCGGATCGCTCGTCGTGCACGACGAGAACGGGCGGTCGCGCGAGAAGCACCCGGTGGTATACGGGGCCCATCTGAAGGTGTCGGACGGCCAGGCCGTCGAGCCGGACCAGGTCCTGGTGCAGTGGGACCCCTACACGTTCTCCATCATCACGGAGACGCCGGGGACGGTCCGCTTCAAGGACATCGTCGAGGGGACGACGGCCCACGAGGAGGTCGACGAGGTGACCGGGCTGTCCCGCCTGGTCATCATGGACTCGCCCGACGAGAAGAAGCAGCCGACGGTCGAGGTCCGGAACGAGGCCGGCAAGCTCGAGCGCAAGTACAACATGCCCTCGCATGCGCATCTCATGGTCGCGGACGCGCAGGAGGTGACGGCCGGCGAGGTCCTGGCGAAGATTCCCCGCGAGACCACGAAGACCAAGGACATCACCGGCGGGCTGCCCCGGGTGCAGGAGCTGTTCGAGGCGCGCAAGCCGCGCGAGCCGGCGGTCATCAGCGAGATCGACGGCATCGTCAAGATCGGCAGCATCGTCAAGGGGATGCGCAAGGTCACGGTCACGCCGGAGGAGGAGGGGGCGGAGGAACGCGAGTACTCGCTGCCGCGGGGCGTCCACGTGAACGTCCAGGACGGGGACCGGGTCCGCGCCGGCGAGCAGCTCATGGACGGTCCGCGCAACCCGCACGACATCCTGAGCGTCCTCGGTCCGAAGGCGCTGCAGAGCTATCTCGTGGACGAGATCCAGGAGGTCTACCGCCTGCAGGGCGTCACCATCAACGACAAGCACATCGAGGTGGTGGCGCGGCAGATGATGCGGTGGGTGAAGATCGAGGACGTGGGGAGCACCGACTTCCTGATCGACGAGCAGGTGGACCGGGCGCGGTTCCTCACCGAGAACGAGCGTGTCCTCGCCGAGGGCGGGCAGCCCGCCACGGGGCGGCCGCTGCTGCTCGGGATCACCAAGGCGTCGCTGTCCACCGACTCGTTCATCTCGGCCGCGTCGTTCCAAGAGACGACCCGGGTGCTGACGGAGGCGTCGATCTCCGGCAAGGTGGACCACCTCCGGGGGCTGAAGGAGAACGTGACGATGGGCCGGCTGATTCCCGCCGGCACCGGGTACGACTTCTATCGCGGGGTTCGGATCCAGCCCGACGAGCCGCCGCCGCCCCCCCCGCCGACGCTGGAGGAGATCGAGCTCGAACGGGAGATGGAGTATCTCGTGGAGCCGGAGACGGCCGGCCGCGACCAGGCGATCGAGTAGGGGGCGGCCGGGCCCCCCGGCGCCGGGGGGCCGCGGCCCTTGCGTCGGGCGGGCGTTCCGTGTTAATCTCGCAAGGTTCGGCCGGAGTCGGGACACCCTATCTGACTCCGACCACGGGCGAGGGCGCGTGCGGATCGACGCGCGCCTCTCTCCCGCATGGAGCAGGTTCGGGTCCGCCCCCGCGGGGCGGCCGGTGTCTTCTTCACGGCGCGCAACCACAAATAGGGTCAATCGCGTCGGGTGCCAAGCTGCGGCTTCCAGGCCCGACGCAAACTGTCGCGGGCGTCCCGGCGCCGGCCGGGAGGCCGTGGCGCAATCGACGCGAGGAGCGGGTGGTGCCGACGATCAGCCAGCTCGTGAGGAAGGGCCGCTACCGGGTCGAGACCAAGACCAAGAGTCCCGCCCTGCAGCGGTCCCCCCAGCGCCGGGGCGTGTGCGTGCGGGTGTTCACGCAGACCCCGAAGAAGCCGAACTCGGCGCTGCGGAAGGTCGCCCGCGTCCGGCTGACCAATCAGATCGAGGTGACCACGTACATTCCGGGCGAGGGGCACAACCTCCAGGAGCACTCGCTGGTGCTCATCCGCGGCGGCCGTGTCAAGGACCTGCCCGGGGTCCGCTATCACGTGGTGCGGGGGACGCTGGACACCACCGGCGTGCAGGGACGGAAGCAGAGCCGGTCGAAGTACGGGGCGAAGCGGCCGAAGGCGTAGGGACCGGTCGCCGATTCCCGGGCCGTCGACGAGGAAAGTGCCATGCCACGCAGACGCGAGGTGCCGAAGCGCGAGGTGCCGCCGGATCCGCTCTACAGCAGCACGCTCGTGACCAAGTTCGTGCGCACGATCATGAAGAGCGGCAAGCGCAGCACGGCCGAGGGGCTGCTGTACGGCAGTCTGGACATCATCCGCGAGCGGACCGGCGACGACCCGCTCAAGGTGTTCAAGAAGGCGGTCGACAACGTGAAGCCGAGCCTCGAGGTCAAGTCGAGGCGCGTCGGCGGTTCGAACTACCAGGTCCCCATCGAGGTCAACCCCAACCGCCGCCTCTCGCTGAGCCTGCGGTGGCTGTCGGGCTACGCGCGGGCGCGCAGCGACGGCAAGACGATGCGCGAGAAGCTCGCGAACGAGTTCATCGACGCCTCGAACCTGCGGGGCGGCTCGGTGAAGAAGCGCGAGGACACGCACCGGATGGCCGAGGCGAACAAGGCGTTCGCCCACTATCGGTGGTGAGGATGGCGGGCAGCGCCTCGGGAGTCTGCGCCGCGGAACGGCGCGGACCCCCGGAGGGTTGGTGGGCGGCAGTCGGAACCGCCGGGCTAGTCAGGTAGAAGCAGAACAGTGGTTGGAGCCGAGTTGGAGATCGCCCCCGCGACCGCGGACCGCGGTGCCGCGCGGGGCCGGCAGGCACGGACGGGCAGGGTGATGTCGAGACAGGTGCCGCTCGAGCGGACACGGAATATCGGCATCATGGCCCACATCGATGCCGGCAAGACGACGACCACCGAACGGGTGCTGTTCTACACCGGCATCACCTACAAGATCGGCGAGGTGCACGACGGTACCGCGGTCATGGACTGGATGGCCCAGGAGCAGGAGCGGGGCATCACCATCACGTCCGCCGCGACCACGTGCATGTGGCGCGACCACCGCATCAACATCATCGACACGCCGGGGCACGTGGACTTCACGGCCGAGGTCGAACGGTCGCTTCGGGTGCTCGACGGGGCGGTGGCGGTGTTCGACGCGGTGGCGGGGGTCGAGCCGCAGTCCGAGACGGTCTGGCGCCAGGCCGACAAGTACCGGGTGCCGCGCATCTGCTTCGTCAACAAGATGGATCGCGTCGGGGCCGACTTCGGGCGCACGCTGGGCCAGATCCGCGAGAAGCTCCAGGCGAATCCGGTGGCGGTCCAGTTGCCGCTCGGCGCCGAGGACGGCTTCTCGGGCGTGATCGATCTGGTGGCGATGAAGGCGGTCAGGTATCGGGACGAGTCGCTCGGCGCCGAATCGGCGATCGAGGAGATTCCGGCCGACCGTCTCGAGGAGGCGACGGCGGCGCGCGAGGCGCTGATCGAGAAGGTCTGCGAGGTCGACGACCGCCTGCTCGAGAAGTACCTTCACGGGGCGCCGATCGAAGCCGGGGAGATCGTCCCGGTCCTGCGCCGGCGGACCGTCGAGTCGGTGCGCGACGAGGACGCGCCGTTCGTCCCGGTGTTGTGCGGCAGCGCGTTCAAGAACAAGGGCGTGCAGCCGCTGATCGACGCGGTGGTCGACTATCTGCCGTCGCCGGCGGACATTCCCGCCGTGACCGGGGCGGCCCCGGACGGCGGCGACGCGGTCGAGCGGCCGGCGCGGGACGACGCGCCGTTCTCGGCCCTGGCCTTCAAGATCATGACCGACCCCTACGTCGGTCAGCTCGCCTTCATCCGCGTGTACTCCGGCGTGATGGCCAGCGGGGCGACGATCTACAACCCGCGGCTGGGCCGCCGGGAGCGGATCGGCCGCCTGCTCAAGATGCACGCCAACAAGCGGGAGGAACTGGCCCAGGTCTACGCCGGCGACATCGCGGCCGCGGTGGGACTGAAGACGGTGGCCACCGGCGACACGATCTGCGACCGCGCGCATCCGGTCCTGCTCGAGGCCATGGAGTTCCCGACGCCGGTCATCACGCTCGCCATCGAGCCGAAGACCAAGGCCGACCAGGAAAAGCTCGGCCAGGGGTTGGCGAAGCTCACCACCGAAGATCCGACCTTCCAGGTCCGGACCGACGACGAGACCGGGCAGGTGGTGGTGTCGGGAATGGGCGAGCTCCATCTCGAGATCATCGTCGACCGGCTCCGCCGGGAGTTCGGGGTGGCGGCGACGGTCGGCCGTCCGCAGGTCGCGTATCGGGAGACCCTCACGAGCGCGGGCGAGGCCGAGGGACGGTACGTCAGGCAGACCGGCGGCCGCGGTCAGTACGGCCACGTCAAGCTCCGCGTCGTGCCGGGGCCGGCCGGGGACGGGTTCGTCTTCGAGAGCCGCATCTTCGGCGGCGCTATCCCGAAGGAGTTCATCGCGTCGGTCGAGGCGGGGGTCCGGGAGGCGGCGACGACCGGCATCCTCGCCGGGTATCCCATCGAGGACGTCACCGTCACCCTGCTCGACGGCTCGTCGCACGAGGTCGACTCGTCGGAGGTGGCGTTCAGGATCGCGGCGTCGATGGCGTTCCGGGACGCCGCCCGCCGCGCCGCCCCGGTGCTGCTGGAGCCGATTATGAGGGTCGAGGTGGTCGTGCCCGAGGTGTACATGGGCGACACCATCGCCGACATCAACGGCCGCCGCGGCCGGGTGAAGTCGATGGAGGCCCACGGCGGCACGCAGATCGTCAACGCGCGCGTGCCGCTGGCGGAGATGTTCGGCTACGCGACCGAGCTGCGTTCCCGCACGCAGGGGCGCGCCACCTACACGATGCACTTCGATCGCTACGACCAGGTTCCGCAGGCGGTCAGCGAGGAGATCGTCGCGCGCATTCAGGGCAGATAAAGAGGCTATCGTATGGCGAAGGAAAAGTTCGACCGGTCGAAACCGCACGTGAACATCGGGACGATCGGGCACATCGACCACGGGAAGACGACGCTGACGGCGGCGATCACGTCGGTGCTGGCGAAGCACGACGCGAAGAACGTGGTCCGTTCGTTCGACTCGATCGACAACGCGCCCGAGGAGCGGGAGCGGGGGATCACGATCGCGACGGCGCACGTGGAGTACACGACGGCGAACCGCCACTACGCGCACGTGGACTGCCCGGGCCACGCGGACTACATCAAGAACATGATCACGGGGGCGGCCCAGATGGACGGGGCGATCCTGGTGGTGGCGGCGACCGACGGGGTGATGCCGCAGACGCGCGAGCACATCCTGCTGGCGCGCCAGGTCGGGGTTCCGTCGCTGGTGGTGTTCATGAACAAGGTGGACATGGTCGACGACGAGGAGCTTCTGGACCTGGTGGAGCTTGAGGTGCGTGAGCTGCTGTCGTCGTACGAGTTCCCCGGTGACGACCTGCCGGTGGTGCGGGGCTCGGCGCTGAAGGCGCTGGAGGGCGAAGAGGATTACGTTTCGGGCATCGACGAGCTGATGGCGGCGGTGGACGACTACGTTCCGCTGCCGGTTCGTGACGTCGACAAGCCGTTCCTGATGCCGATCGAGGACGTGTTCTCGATCTCGGGCCGGGGGACGGTGGTGACGGGCCGGGTGGACCGGGGCGTTGTGAAGGTGAGCGACGAGATCGAGATCGTGGGCTTCCAGGAGACGCAGAAGAAGGTGGTGACGGGCGTCGAGATGTTCCGGAAGCTGCTGGACGAGGGGGTCGCGGGCGACAACATCGGTGTTCTGCTTCGGGGCCTGGAGAAGGACGAGGTGGAGCGGGGGCAGGTGCTTGCGAAGCCGAAGTCGATCACGCCGCACACGAAGTTCAAGGGCGAGGTTTACGTGCTGACGAAGGACGAGGGTGGCCGGCACACGCCGTTCTTCAACGGGTACCGTCCTCAGTTCTACCTTCGGACGACGGACGTGACGGGTGTGGCGACGTTGCCGGACGGCGTGGAGATGGTGATGCCGGGCGACAACGTGGCGATGGAAGTGGAGTTGATCACGCCGGTGGCGCTCGAGAAGGGTCTGCGGTTCGCGATCCGGGAGGGCGGCCGCACGGTGGGGTCGGGGGCGATCACCGAGATCGTCGAGTAGGCGCCGGCGCCGCATACCGGCATGAAGCCATGTTCAGCGACAAGATTCGGATACGCCTGAAGGCCTACGATCACCGGGTGCTCGATCAGTCGACGCACGAGATCGCCGACACCGCCCGGCGGACGGGGGCGCGCCTCGCCGGACCCATACCCCTGCCGACGGACCTGAACAAGTGGACGGTGTTGAGGTCGCCCCATGTCGACAAGAAATCGCGCGAGCAGTTCGAGATCCGCACCCACAAGCGGCTGATCGACATCTTCGAGCCGACGAGCCAGACGGTCGACGCGTTGATGAAGCTCGACCTTCCGGCCGGGGTCGACGTCGAGATCAAGGCGTTCGGGAAGGACAGCAACGGATAGCGGCCCCCAGCACGGACGCAGACGACCATGGTGACCGGAATCCTCGGACGGAAGATCGGGATGACCCAGTTGTTCGGCGACGACGGCGCGATCATGCCGGCGACGGTCATCAAGGCCGGTCCCTGCGTCGTCGTGCAGCGCAAGACGGTCGAACGCGACGGCTACGCGGCGGCGCAGCTCGGGCTCGTCGAGGACGCTCCCGCCCACGCGAACCGGCCCACCGCCGGCCACTACAAGAAGGCCAACGTGCCCCCGACCCGGATTCGCCGGGAGGTCGGCGTGGACGGCGACGGACCGGCGGAGGGCGACCGGGTGGTGGCGTCGGTGTTCGCCGGCGGCGACCGCGTGGACGTCGTGGGGGTCAGCCGGGGCAAGGGGTTCCAGGGCGTCATGAAGCGTCACGGCTTCGGCGGCGGACGCGCGACGCACGGCTCCATGTTCCACCGCGCGCCGGGCTCCATCGGGGCGTCGTCCTATCCGTCCCGGGTCATCAAGGGCATGCGCGGCCCCGGGCGGATGGGCGGCGACCGGGTCACGGTCCGGAACCTGGAGGTCCTGCGGGTGGACGCGGACGAGCACGTGCTGGTGGTCAGGGGGGCGGTTCCCGGCGCGCCGGGCGGGGTCGTCATGATCAGGAAGGCGGTCGCCGCCAAGCCGGAGCGCGCGCCGGCGGCCGAGGCGCCGGCGAAGAAGCGGAAGTAGTGGTTGCGCCCATGACGCTTGATGTCGTCGATTCGCGGAACGAAAAGATCGGAGCGGTCGAGGTCAGTGACGCCGTCTTCGGCGGCCGGCCGAACCGCGGCGTCATCTGGGAGTCGGTCGTGCACCAGTCGGCCGGCGAACGCCGTGGCACCCATGCGACGAAGACACGGGGGCAGGTCAGCGGCACCGGGAAGAAGCCGTGGCGCCAGAAGGGCACCGGCCGCGCCCGGGTCGGCGAGAGCCGGAACCCGCTCTGGCGTACGGGCGGCGCGGTGTTCGGCCCCCAGCCCCGGGACTACGGGTACCGCCTGCCGAAGAAGGTGGTGCGGGGCGCCCTGCGGGCCGCGCTGACCGAGAAGTTCGGGGGCGGCGGCGTCCTCGTGGTGGACGAGCTCGCCCTCGACGAGCCCCGCACGCGGCGGGCGGTCGAGCTGCTGGACCGCCTCGACGCGGCGTCCAAGGCGCTGCTCGTCGACGTGCGGCCCGACGCCAATCTGGCCCTGGCGGTGCGCAACATCGGCGGCGTCCGCCTCGTCGCGACCCGCGACCTCGGCGCGCGGGACGTCGTCGACGCCCGTCAGGTGGTGATGACGCGCGCCGCGGTCGAACGGCTCACGCAGGTGCTGGGATCATGAGAGAGACCGAGGTCATTCGGCGGGCCCTCGTCACCGAGAAGACCACCATCCAGCGCGAGGACACGGGGACGATCGTCCTCGAAGTGGCCATGCGCGCGACCAAGGTCGAGGTCAAGCAGGCGGTCGAGCGGCTGCTGGGGGCGAAGGTCGCCAGCGTGCGCACGTCGATCAACCACGGCAAGATCAAGCGGCAGGGGCGGTTCTCCGGCCAGCGTCCGGACTGGAAGAAGGCCTACGTGCGGCTGCGCGACGGCGAGAGCGTGCCCGAGTTCCTGGAGGGCGCCTGACGATGACTATCCGCAAGTACAAGCCGACGTCGGCGGGGCGGCGGTTCCAGACGGTGCAGACGTTCGACGAGATCACCGCGACGAAGCCGTACAAGCCGCTGACCGAGCCGCTGCCGAAGTCGGGGGGCCGCAACAACCGGGGCCGCGTCACGATATGGCAGCGCGGCGGCGGGCACAAGCGCACCTACCGCATCATCGATTTCAAGCGCGACAAGCGCGACGTGCCGGGGCGGGTGACGACCGTCGAGTACGATCCCAACCGGTCCGCGCGCATCGCGCTGGTGACCTACGCCGACGGCGAGAAGCGCTACATCCTCCACCCCGCCGGCGTCGCGGTGAACGACACCGTCATCGCGGGCGAGCGCGTCGACATCCTTCCCGGCAACACCCTTCCGCTCAAGAACATCCCCCTGGGCACGCAATTGCACAACGTGGAGCTCAGGCCGGGCAAGGGCGGCCAGATCGCCCGCAGCGCGGGGGCGAGCGTGCAGCTCGTCGCCAAGGAGGGCGACTACGTGTCGGTGCGGATGCCGTCGGGCGAGGTCCGCCGGATTCTGAGGGAGTGCGTGGCCACCGTCGGCCAGGTCGGCAACGTGGATCACGAGAACGTGTCGCTGGGCAAGGCGGGCCGGAAGCGTTGGCTCGGGCGCCGGCCCAACGTCCGGGGGGTCGCCATGAACCCGGTCGATCATCCCCTCGGCGGCGGCGAGGGCAAGGCCGCGGGCGGGCGTCACCCGGTGTCGCCGTGGGGCGTCCCGACGAAGGGGTACAAGACCCGGAGCCGGAAGCCGTCGGACAAGTTCATCGTCCAGCGCCGGCGGCGGAAGTGACGAGGCGTCAATGAGTCGATCGCTGAAGAAGGGACCGTTCGTCGACATACCGCTGCTCGAGAAGGTCGAACGCATGAACAACAGCGGGGACCGCCGGGTCATCAAGACCTGGTCCCGGCGGTCGACGGTCATACCGGAGATGGTCGGACACACCATCGCCGTGCACAACGGCAAGAAGTTCATTCCGGTGTACCTCACCGAGAACATGGTCGGGCACAAGCTGGGCGAGTTCTCGCCGACCCGGTTGTTCCGGGGGCATACCAGCAAGCGCGACAAGGCCGCGTCCGTCGGCAAGGGCAAATGACGATGATCGAAGGGCGTGCCACCGCGCGTTATGTCCGGACCTCGGCCCAGAAGGCCAAGCTCGTGATGGACCTGATTCGCGGCCAGAGCGTGGACCGGGCCCTCGCCACCCTGCGGTTCTCGCAGAAGCGCATCGCCCGCGACATCGCCAAGGTGCTCCGCTCCGCGGTGGCGAACGCGGAGCAGAAGGAGGGCGCGGGCGGCGACGTCGACCGCATGTTCGTGTCGAGATGCTACGCCGACCAGGGGCCGTCGATGAAGCGGATCCGCCCCGCGCCGATGGGCCGGGCGTTCCGCATCGTCAAGCGGACCGCGCACCTGACGGTGCACGTCGTGGAGCGGCCGGAAGGCGCCGCGGGTTCCTCCCGACGGGGGGCCAAGAGGCGGTCGTCGCGGCCGGCGAAGGGGTCGGGCGACTGAGCGGCGGACGTGGTCGGGGCGGCAGGCGGGCCCGCAGAAGCTCCGCGCCGGCGGGACTTCCAACGCGACGGCGGGGCCGCGCGGTCAGAGGTTGACGAGATGGGGCAGAAGGTTCACCCGTACGGGTTCAGGCTGGGGTTCAACAAGACGTGGCGGTCGCGCTGGTACGCCGGCCGCGACTACGCCAAGCTCCTGCACGAGGACCTCTCGCTCCGGTCCGAGCTCAAGAAGCGCTTCAAGCACGCCGGGGTGTCGAAGATCGAGATCGAGCGCGCCGCCAACAAGCTGAAAATAGACATCTGCACCTCGCGGCCGGGCATCATCATCGGGCGCAAGGGCACAGAGGTCGACAAGCTCAAGACCGAAATCCAGCGGCGGACGAAGCGCGAGGTCTTCATCAACATCCAGGAGATTCAGAAGCCCGAGCTCGATGCGCAGTTGATCGGCGAGTCGGTGGCCCTGCAGTTGGAGAAGCGGGTCGCCTTCCGCCGCGCGATGCGCAAGGCGGTCGAGTCGGCCCTGCGGTTCGGCGCCCGCGGCATCAAGGTTCGGGTGGGGGGGCGCCTGAACGGGGCGGAGATCGCGCGCACCGAATGGTATCTGCACGGCCAGTTGCCGCTGCAGACGCTGCGGGCGGACATCGACTACGGATTCGCCGAGGCCAACACGACCTACGGCCAGATCGGCGTGAAGGTCTGGCTGTACAAGGGCGACCGTCACGAGCCGCGGCTGGCCCGCGACGAGGAGTACCGGGCGCCGCGCCGCGGAGCCCGGGCCTAGGAGCTGGGCGCCAAGCGGAGCCGGAGGCGGCGATTGGCGGGCTGGGCGGACCCGCGAGGTAAGCAGTCATGTTGATGCCGAAGAAAGTCAAGCACCGGAAGCAGCACCGCGGCCGAATGACCGGCAAGGCGTGGCGCGGCTCGACGGTGTCGTTCGGCGACTACGGCCTGCGGGCCATGGAGCCGTGCTGGCTGACCGACCGTCAGATCGAGGCGGCGCGGGTGGCGATGACGCGGTCGATCAAGCGCGGCGGCAAGATCTGGATCCGGGTGTTTCCGGACAAGCCGATCACCAAGAAGCCCCAGGAGACCCGTATGGGCAAGGGCAAGGGCGCGCCCGAGCAGTGGGTGGCGGTGGTGAAGTCGGGCCGTATTCTCTTCGAGATGGAAGGGGTCGAGGCGGAGGTGGCGCGGAAGGCGATGCGCCTCGCCGCCGCCAAGCTGCCCATTCACACGAAGTTCGCCGCACGGTTCGGGGCCGAAGCATCATGACGTCGATTACGGAACTGCGTGAGCTCGGCGCTTCGGACCTCGAGCAGCGCGAGCGCGAGCTCGCCGAGGAGCTGTTCCGCCTGCGGCTCCAGAAGTCGATGGGACAGCAGGAGGCGGCCAACAAGCTGCGTCGGACGCGGCGCGACCTCGCGCGGGTCAAGACGCTGCTGCGCGGGTACGCGCTCGGCATCGAAGCGCCGGCGAGCGAAGCGAAAGAAGCAGCGGATGGGGACTAAGGCAGAAATCCAGGGCGTCGTGGTCAGCGACAAGATGGACCGGAGCGTCGTCGTGGCCGTCGAGCGCCGCGTGCGCCACGGCCTGTACGGCAAGATCCAGCGCCGCACGTCGAAGTTCATGGCGCACGATCCGGGCAACTACGCGAGGGCGGGCGACGTCGTCGCCGTCGTCGAGACCCGGCCCCTCAGCCGCCGCAAGCGGTGGGCGGTCGTGCGGGTGGTCGAACGGGCGAGGACCGTCTAGCGGGAGAGGCCGTCACCCGGCAGAGCGAGCACAGAACCATGATCCAGATGCAAACGATCCTCGAGGTCGCGGACAACTCCGGGGCCCGGAAGATCGCGGTCATCAACCCGCTCGGCGGGTCGACCGGTCGCTTCGCGAAGCTGGGTGACCTCGTGACGGCGTCGGTGAAGGAGGCGGCTCCGCGGTCGGCGGTCAAGAAGGGCCAGGTCGTCCGGGCCGTCATCGTGCGGACGGCGAAGGAGCACCGCCGGCGCGACGGCAGCTACATCCGTTTCGACCGCAACGCGGCGGTCCTGGTCAACGAGCAGGGCGAACCGATCGGGACCCGGGTCTTCGGGCCGGTCGCGCGCGAGCTTCGGGAACGCAAGTTCATGAGGATCATCTCCCTGGCCCCGGAAGTACTCTGAAGCCCGCCGCGGACGGTCGGGCGGTTCCGCCGCCGCGAGCGTGCGAGCCATTGAGCGTGTGAGCCATGTCGAGACTACAGACCCCCATCCGGAAGAACGACAACGTGGTTGTCATCACCGGCAAGGACCGGGGGAAGCGCGGGCGCGTCCTGCAGTTGGTGCCGGCGAAGAACCGGCTTATCGTGGAGGGCGTGAACATCGTCAAGCGCCATACCCGCCCGAATCCGAGACAGAACGTCAAGGGGGGCGTCGTGGAGCGCGAGGCGGCGCTGCACGCGTCGAACGTGCAGCTCGTCTGCCCGGAGTGCGGCGCCCCGACGCGGATCGGCCGGCGCCTGCTCGGCGACGGCCGCAAGGTTCGGATTTGCCGGAAGTGCGACGGGGTCGTGGATCGATGATGAGTCGACTGAAGGCGCGCTATCACGAGACCGTGGTTCCCGCGCTCACCAAGGAGTTCGGGTACACGAACGTCATGGCGGTGCCCAAGATCCAGCGGGTGGTCGTGAACATGGGTCTGGGCGAGGCCACGCAGAACGTGAAGCTGATCGACGCCGGCAGCGACGATCTGACCCGCATCACCGGCCAGAAGCCGCTGACGACGCGGGCACGGAAGTCGATAGCCCAGTTCAAGCTCCGCCAGGGCATGCCGATCGGCTCGGTGGTCACGCTGCGCCGGGACCGCATGTACGAGTTCCTCGACCGGCTGATCTCCATCGCGCTGCCGCGCGTCAGGGACTTCCGCGGCGTGTCCCCCAAGGGGTTCGACGGACGCGGCAACTACACGCTGGGGCTTCCCGATCAGTTGATGTTCATCGAGATCGATTACATGAAGGTCGACAAGTCGCGCGGGATGAACATATCCGTGGTCACCACCGCGAAGACCGACGAAGAGGGGCGGCGGCTGCTCCAGCTCATGGGAATGCCGTTCCGGACCAATTAGCCGAGGCGGGGGGAAGTTCGATGGCGACGATTGCGAAGATGGTCAGGGAGGACAAGCCGCCGAAGTTCAAGGTGCGGCTGCGCAACCGCTGCCGCCTCTGCGGGCGGCCGCGGGGCTTCATCCGAAAGTTCGCGCTCTGCCGGCTTTGCTTCCGGCGGCTCGCGCTCGAGGGCGACATCGCAGGGGTGACCAAGAGCAGTTGGTGACGATTCGGGCGGGTGCCGCGTCGCCGCGTGCGGCCTCGACGGACAAGAGAAGACATGACTGATCCGATCGCCGATATGTTGACGAGAATCCGCAACGGGACCGCCGCGCGCCGGCGGCGCGTGGACGTCCCGGCGTCGCGGCTCAAGACGGAGATCGCGAGGATTCTGCAGAGCGAGGGGTACATCCAGTCGTACAGGATGGTGGATGTCGTCGTCGAGCGGGGGCAGCAGGCGCGTCCGATGATTCGGATCCAGTTGAAGTACGGATCGCGCGGCGAGAACGTCATCTCCGGCATCCAGCGCGTCAGCCGGCCCGGTCGCCGGGTGTACTGCGGCCGGAGCGACGTGCCCCCGGTTCTCGCCGGCCTCGGCACCGCCATCCTCACCACGTCGCGCGGGGTCATGACCGGACGCGAGGCGGTGAAGATGGGCGTCGGCGGCGAGGTGTTGTGCAACGTCTGGTGATCCGGACGGTGGAGTGACGAGATGTCGCGAGTGGGCAAGAGACCGATCCCGATTCCGGCCGGCGTCACGGTGCAGGTCACGGCGGACGCGGTGGAGGCCAAGGGGCCGAAGGGGACCCTGCGGCAGCCGCTGCCGCCGGGGGTCGTGGTCGAGATGGCGGACGGGGTGCTGCGCGCGCGGCCCGCGCGCGAGGACCGCGCCCTGGCGAAGTTCCACGGCCTCGGACGCAGTCTCGTCGCGAACGCCGTGACCGGCGTGTCGGCGGGCTTCAAGAAGGAGCTCGACATCGTCGGCATCGGCTACCGGGCCGACGTGGCCGGCCAGCGGCTGACGCTGGCCCTCGGCTACTCGCACCCGGTGGTGTTCGAGGTGCCCGACGGCGTCTCGGTGGCGGTGGAGAACCAGACCCACCTCGTGGTGTCGGGCGCGGACCGCCAGGCCGTGGGGCAGGTCGCGGCCGACATCCGGAGCCTCCGCAAGCCGGACCCGTACAAGCAGAAGGGCATTCGGTACACCGGCGAAGTGCTCAAGAAGAAGGTCGGCAAGACGGGAGCGTAGGAGACGGCCTCCGGGCTGGCGGCCCGGGGCCGGGCGTGTCATGAAGGTCAAGACCAAGAAGGACCGGCGCCGCCGGATCGCGCTGCGTCAGCGCAAGAAGATCAGGGGGACGTCGGAGCGGCCGAGACTGTCGGTCTTCCGCAGCCTGGGGCACATCGCGGTCCAGGTCATCGACGACTCGAACGGCGCCACGCTGGCGTCGGCGTCGAGCACCGAGCCGGCGATCAGGGCGGGCTTCACGGACGGGGCCTCGGGCGGCAACGTGGCCGGCGCGCAGGTGGTCGGACGGCTGATCGCCGAGCGGACGATCGAGAAGGGCATCCGCAGCGTGGTGTTCGACCGGGGCGGATTCCTGTACCACGGGCGCGTCCGCAAGGTCGCGGACGCGGCGCGGGAGGCCGGTCTGCAGTTCTAGCGGGACACATCATCCCGCCGCCTCGGGCGGACACGGGTTGCCGGAAACTGTCATGAGCAATACGCGAGCCAAGATCGACCCCAACGATTTCGACCTCAAGGACACGGTCGTCTCCATCAACCGCGTCACGAAGGTGGTCAAGGGCGGCAAGAACCTGAGCTTCAGCGCCCTCGTGGTCGTGGGCGACGGCCACGGCGTGGTGGGGTTCGGCGTCGGAAAGGCGAAGGAGGTGCCGTCGGCCATCAAGAAGGGCATCGAAGCGGCGAAGAAGGCGCTGCTGCGCGTGCCCCTCGACGGGACGACGATACCGCACCGGGTGGTCGGGCGCTTCGGGGCCGGCCGCGTCCTGCTGAAGCCCGCGCCCGAGGGCACCGGCATCATCGCCGGCGGCGCGGTGCGCGCCGTCCTGGAATCGGCCGGCGTGCAGAACATCCTGACCAAGTCACTGGGAACGCAGAATCCCCACAACGTCGTGCGGGCCACGTTCACGGGGCTGATGGAGCTGAAGGATCCGATCTCCGTGGCGCGGCTGCGCGGCATCGATCTCGAGGAGCTGACGGCGGTATGACCAATACGACGGCGGCCGACGCCGGGCGGATCCGCGTGACGCTGGTGCGGAGCACGATCGGGTTCGACAAGCACCAGGCGAAGGTGGTGCGGGGTCTGGGCTTGCGCCGGTTGCACCACACCGTCGAGCTGCGGGACGTGCCGTCCATCCGCGGCATGATCCGCAAGGTTCGACATCTCGTCCGGGTGACCGAGGTCTGACGATGGGTTTGAACGATCTGAAACCGCCCCGCGGCGCCAAACGCGCGAAGAAGCGCGTGGGCCGGGGCTACGGCTCAGGTTCCGGGGTCACGTCGGGGCGGGGGCACAAGGGGCAGAAGTCCCGGTCCGGATACCGCCGGAAGCGCGGCTTCGAGGGCGGCCAGATGCCCCTGCACCGCCGCGTGCCGAAGCGGGGCTTCTTCAATCCTTTCCGGGTGGAGTACGCCGTCGTCAACCTGGACACCCTCGCGGAACGGTTCGAGGCGGGCGCCGAGGTGACGCCCGACGTGCTGAGGGAGCGCGGCCTCGTGCGCTCGAACGCCAGGCTCGTCAAGATACTGGCGCGGGGGAGCGTGGGCGTGTCGTTGACGGTCAAGGCGCACAAATTCAGCCGCAAGGCGGCCGAGTCGATCGCCGCGGCCGGCGGGCGCACGGAGGTCGTGACGGGTTGAGGCCGGCGGACGGGAGCCTGACCGGCAAGGGGCGCAACGATGCTTGACAGCCTGCGGAACGTCTTCGCGATCTCGGACCTGCGCACCCGGGTGCTGTTCACGCTGTCGATTCTCGCGGTCTACCGCCTCGGCAGCGTCATCCCGACCCCGGGCGTGAACACCGACGCGCTCGCGATCCTGGCCGAGCAGGCGGCCGGGACCATGTTCGGGCTCTACAACATGTTCTCGGGCGGCAACCTCGCCCAGGTCACCATCTTCGCGCTGGGCATCATGCCCTACATCAGCGCGTCGATCATCCTCCAGCTTCTGACCGTCGTCTGGCCGTACCTCGAGCGGCTGTCGAAGGAGGGCGAGCTCGGGCGCCGGAAGATCACCCAGTACACCCGCTACGGGACGCTGGTGCTGTGCGCGGTGCAGGCGTTCGCCATCGCCTTCTGGCTCGAGAGCCAGACCAACATCGCCGGCGGCCTGCCCCTCGTCTACGAGCCCGGCTGGGGGTTCCGCCTCCTCGTCGTCCTGACCCTCACCACCGGCACCTGCTTCATCATGTGGCTGGGCGAGCAGGTCACCGAGCGCGGCATCGGCAACGGGATGTCGCTGATCATCTTCGCCGGCATCGTCGTGAACCTGCCGGCGGCGGTCCTGAACACCCTCGACCAGTTGCGCACCGGCCAGATGGGGCTGTTCCGCCTGCTGATCCTGAGCATCCTGATGATCCTGGTCATCGGCGCCGTGGTGTTCATCGAGCGCGGGCAGCGCCGGGTCACCGTGCAGTACGCGAAGCGGGTGGTGGGGCGGCGGATGTACGGCGGCACGAGCACCCACATCCCCCTGAAGGTGAACACCGGCGGGGTCATCCCCGTCATCTTCGCCTCGTCGCTGCTCGCGTTCCCGGCCACCATCACCTCCGCGATGCCCGAGACCGCGTGGGCGCAGGGCATCACCGAGAACCTGGCGAACGGCATGCCCCTCTACTACCTGCTCTACATGGGGGGCATCATCTTCTTCGCCTACTTCTACACGGCGATCATCTTCAATCCCGACGACGTCGCCGAGAACATGCGGAAGTACGGCGGGTTCGTGCCGGGCATCCGGCCGGGCAAGCGCACCGCCGAGTACATCGACACCATCCTGACCCGCATCACGCTGGTGGGGGCCATCTACCTGGCGGTCGTGGCGGTACTGCCCGACCTGATGATCGTCGGCTTCCGGGTCGCGGCCATCCCGTTCATCGGCGACTCCCTCGATGCGGTCACCCCGCGGTGGATCACCGACGGCCTGAACGTCACGTTCTACTTCGGCGGGACCTCGCTGCTGATCATCGTGGGGGTGTCCATGGACACGGTGCAGCAGGTCGAGTCTCAGTTGATCATGCGGCACTACGACGGCTTCATGCGCAAGACCCGCATCCGGGGGCGTCGCGGCTAGGAAGGTGACCGTCTTCATGGGTGCCGCGATCAACCTCGTCGTGCTGGGTCCCCCCGGCGCCGGCAAGGGAACGCAGGGGGTCGAGTTCGCCCGCCGGCGGGGGATACCGCAGATCTCGACGGGAGACATCCTGCGGGACGCGGTCAAGTCGGGGTCGGCGCTCGGCCGCCGGGCCAAGGCGACGATGGACGCGGGGGGGCTGGTCGACGACGAGCTGATGATCGCCATCGTGCGCGACCGCCTGGCCCGGCCCGACGTCGCGGCCGGGTTCGTGCTCGACGGCTTTCCCCGAACCGTCGCCCAGGCCGCGGCGCTGGACGACATCATGGCCGGCCGCCCGCCGCTGATCGTCATCGACATCGCGGTGCCCGACGACGCGCTGGTGGCCCGGCTCGCGCGCCGGCGCGTGTGCGGGGACTGCGGACGGGCGACCAGCCTCGATCTGTCGCCGGGCCCGCGTTGCGACCGTTGCGGCGGCGAGCTGCTGCTGCGGAGCGACGACGGCGAGTCGGTCGTGCGCGAGCGGCTGCGGGTCTACGCCGACGCCACCCGGCCGCTCGTCGACTACTACTCGGCGCGTCCCTCGTTCCGCGCCGTCGACGGGGACCGGGGTCCGGCGGAAGTCGGGTCGGCGCTGGCCGGCGCGGTCGAGGCGGTGCTCGCGGCGCGGGCGGCGGCGGGGGAGGCGGGGGCGTGATCGTCCGCAAGTCCCCGGCCGAGATCGAGCGCATGCGCAGGGCGAACGGCCTCGTGGCGGACGTGCTCGAGGAACTCGGCCGCCTGGTGGCCCCCGGCGTCTCGACGCTGGAGCTCGACGGGGTCGCGGAACGGCGGATCCGCGAGGCCGGCGCGGTGCCCGCGTTCAAGGGGTATCAGGGCTATCCGGCGACCCTGTGCGCCTCGGTGAACGAGGCGGTGGTTCACGGCATTCCATCGCCGGCGCCCCTCGTCCACGGCGACATCGTGTCGCTCGACATGGGGGTGGTGCTCGACGGCTACTACGGCGATTCGGCGGTCACCGTGCCCGTCGGCGGAATACCGCGTCACGTCACCGAGCTGCTCCGGGTCACCCGCGAGGCGCTGGAGCGCGGCATCGCCCAGGTCCGCGTCGGCGGCCATGTCTCCGACATCGGACACCACGTGCAGCGGCACGTGGAGGCGCACGGGTTCTCGGTGGTCCGGGAGTTCGTCGGCCACGGCATCGGGGTGGCGCTGCACGAAGAGCCGCAGATCCCGAACTACGGCGAGCCGGGCCAAGGGCCCGAGCTCGAAACGGGGATGGTGCTGGCGATCGAGCCCATGGTCACCGTGGGCCGGCCGGCGGTCAGGGTGCTCGGCGACGGATGGACGGCGGTGACCCGCGACGGCAGCCTCGCGGCGCACTTCGAGCACACGGTGGCGATTACCGAGCTCGGTGCGGAGGTGTTGACGCGGGCGGGCGGCGCGCGGGGCGCCGGGGACGGGCCGGCGGCGGCGATGGGGCCGGCATCGGTCCACTGACGGCGGCCGGCGACGGGGGGCGCGCCGCCGCGGCGGCGGCTCGCGAGCCCGGGCGGGTCCGGGCTTGCGGCATTCCGGCGGGCGTAGACCCGGGCCGGTTCGGGGGACTAGGCATGAAGGTACGGGCATCGGTGAAGCGGGTTTGCGACAAGTGCAAGATCGTGCGCCGCTCCGGCGTGGTGCGCGTGATTTGCTCGAATCCGAAGCACAAGCAGCGACAGGGGTGAGGCCGGACCATGGCTCGAATTGCGGGTGTCGATCTTCCACGGACCAAGCGCATCGAAACCGGGCTGACGTACATCTTCGGCATCGGCGACCACCGTTCCGGGGTGATCCTGAAAGAGGCCGGCGTCGATCCCGATGTCCGCATCAAGGACCTCTCCGAGGACGATGTCCGCAAGATCAGCCGGGTCATCGAGGAGCAGGGCCGGGTGGAGGGTGACCTCCGGAAGGAGGTCACCCTGAACATCAAGCGGCTGATGGAGGTGGGGTCCTTCCGCGGGATGCGGCATCGCCGCAACCTGCCGGTGCGCGGCCAGCGGACGCAGACGAACGCCCGGACGCGGAAGGGGCCGCGCCGGGGCGCGGTGGCGAAGAAGCGGACCAGTTAGCAGGTTCGGCAGGGAAAGGACTGTTCGCGAATGGCTAAGCTGGAGACGGTCGACGCCTCGGTTCCGACGCCGAGCAAGCGGCCGGCCAAGCGCAAGAAGACCTTCAAGAAGAAGCGCGACAAGCGGGTCGTGCACCACGGCATCGTGCACATCCAGGCGTCGTTCAACAACACCATCATCACGATCGCCGATACCGAGGGCAACGTCGTCGCGTGGTCGAGCGCCGGCGGCATCGGGTTCCGCGGGTCTCGGAAGGGCACGCCGTTCGCGGCCACCCAGGCCGCGATCCGGGCCGGTCACGGAGCCAAGGCGGTCGGCATGCGCACCGTGGACGTGCGGGTCAAGGGTCCGGGCGGCGGGCGCGAGTCGGCCATTCGCGCGCTGCAGGCCTCGGCGGGGCTGAGCGTGAAGTCGATCCGCGACGTGACGCCGATCCCTCACAACGGATGCCGCCCGCCGAAGCGGCGGCGCGTGTAGCCGGCCGGAGACGACGCGAGGAGCGAATCAGCAATGGCGAGATATGCAGGACCCGTCTGCCGGCTCTGCCGCCGCGAGGGCATGAAGCTCTTCCTGAAGGGGGAGCGGTGTTACGCCGAGAAGTGCGCCATCGAGAAGCGCAACGTCCCGCCCGGCCAGCAGGGGAGGCGCCGCCGCCCCAGCAAGGTCATGGGCTACGGGTCTCAGCTTCGCGAGAAGCAGAAGGTGAAGCGCACGTACGGCGTGCTCGAGAACCAGTTCCGCCGGTACTTCGCGGCGGCCGAGCGGCAGCGGGGCATCACCGGCGAGACCCTGCTGCAGTTGCTCGAGCGCCGGCTCGACAACGTCGTCTACCGGCTCGGGCTCGCGACGTCGCGGCCGCAGGCCCGGCAGCTCGTCCGGCACGGCCACGTGCAGGTGAACGGCCGGCGCGCCGACATCCCCTCGTTCTCGCTGAAGGCCGGGGACGCCGTCGGCGTCAGGCAGCGCAGCGCGAAGCAGCCCGCGATTCTCTACGCCATGGAGGAGGTCAAGGGACGGGGCATCCCCGACTGGCTGGAGTTCGACGCGTCCACCCTGACGGGGCGGGTCGCCGCGCTGCCGACGCGCGAGCAGATCAACCTTCCGGTGCAGGAGCAGTTGATCGTCGAGCTGTACTCGAAGTAGGGGAAGCAGGCCCGGCCACGGAAAGGACTGACTTGATGTTGTGGAAAGGCTTCCAGCGACCGAAACGGCTGGAGTTCGATGCGGAGACCCTGACCGATCGGTTCGGCCGGTTCTCCGCGCAGCCGTTCGAGCGCGGTTTCGGGACCACGATCGGCAACGCGTTGCGCCGGGCGCTCCTGTCCGCGATCGAGGGCGCCGCGGTCACCAGCGTCAAGATCGACAACGTGCTCCACGAGTTCTCGCCCATTCCCGGCGTCGTGGAGGATGCGACCGACATCATCCTGAACCTGAAGCAGATCCCCATCAAGCTGCACAGCGACGAGACGAAGACGCTCTACCTGCGGGCCGATAAGCCCGGCGCGGTCAAGGCGGCGGACCTCGAGGTCGAGGCCGCGGTGGAGATTCTCGATCCCGACCTCCACGTCGCGACGGTGGCCGACGGCGGCTCGCTGCACATGGAGATGCGGGTCAAGCAGGGGCGCGGGTACGTGTCGGCGGAGAAGAACTTCGACGAGGACCTGGGCATCGGCTGGATCCCCGTCGATTCCGTCCATTCCCCCGTGCGCAAGGTCAACTACCTCGTGGAGGCGGCCCGCCTCGGACAGACGACCGATTACGACAAGCTCACCGTCGACGTGTGGACGGACGGCTCGGTGACGGCGCGGGAGGCGATCTCGCTGGGCGCGAGGCTGGTGCGCGACCACCTCACCATCTTCATCAACCTCGACGAGTCGAGCGACGCGCCGGCCGAGCCGGACGACGAGAGGCTGGCGGTGGCCAACGAGCATCTCGACAAGAGCGTCGAGGAGCTTGAGCTCTCGGTCCGGTCCTACAACTGCCTGAAGAACGCCGACATCCGGACGATCCGCGAGCTGGTGCAGAAGACCGAGACCGAGATGCTGCGCACGAAGAACTTCGGCCGCAAGTCGCTCAACGAGATCAAGGATATCCTGCAGCAGATGGGGCTCGGCCTGGGGATGCGCTTGGAGCAGCCGGAGGCCGACGCGGAGACGGAAGGCTAGCTAGCTAGGAGCCGGCGGGCCGCGCGTGCGTCGGGAACGGGCCGGCGCGGTGAGGGCCCCGTCGGCGGCGGGCGGAGGAGAGGACACGGAAGCATGCGTCATCGAGTAGCGCACCGGAAGCTGGGTCGTGTGAGCGAGCATCGGATCGCCACGTTGCGCAACCAGGCCACGATGCTGTTGCGCCACGAGCGCATCGACACGACCCTGGCCAAGGCGAAGGAGCTGCGTCCGTTCGTCGAGCGGCTGATCACGGTGGCCAAGCGCGGCATCGAGGACGGCGCCGAGACCGCGCGCGCGCTGCACGCGCGCCGGCTGGTCGCGCGCGACATCGCCGACAAGCGGATCGCCGGCAAGCTTTTCGGCACGATCGCGCCCCGGTTCGCCGAACGCCCGGGCGGGTACACGCGGGTGCTGAACCTCGGCCGCCGCCAGGGAGACGCGGCCGAGATAGCGCAGATAGAACTCGTGGGCAGCGAGTACGATCCCAGCCAGGATCAAGATGCCGGCGACGCGGCCCCGGCGGAGGCCGCCGCCCCGAAGAAGAAGGGGATGGGGGGGCGCCTGCGCGCGGCCGCGAATCGCCTGCGGCGCGGACAGGGGGCCGAGAAGTCCGAGGACGCCGACTGATTCGCGGCGTCCGCCTACCGGTCGATCCTCCGATTTCCGCCGGTGACGCGGCGGCGGATGTCGGCGGCGGCTTTCCTTCTCGTCGTCCCCGCCGCGCTCCGCCTCCGCAATCCGCGTCGCCTTCCGCGTCGGGCGTCAGCCCTCCTTGTCGTCGTCCCCGTCACGCTCCGCCTTCGCCTCCGCGATGACCTTCTGCAGGATGTGCGCCGGCACCTCTTCGTAGTGCGAGAACTCCATGTGGTACGACCCGCGCCCGCCGGTGGCCGAGGTCAACTGCTGCTCGTAGGTCAGCATCTCGGCCATCGGGACCTCGGCCTTGATCGAGGTCGAGGCGCCGCGCGTCTCCATGCCCCCTATCTTGCCGCGTCGGCCGTTCAGGTCCCCCATCAGGTCGCCGGCGTAGTCGCTGGGCGCGTAGACCTCGACGTTCATGACCGGCTCGAGCAGCGTGGGCTTCGCGCGCGACATCGCGTCGCGGAACGCGAGCCGTCCCGCCATCTTGAACGACATCTCGTTCGAGTCGACGGGGTGGAACGACCCGTCGTAGAGGGTGACCTGGAAGTCCACCATCGGATAGCCCGCGAGATAGCCGCGCGTCCGCGCCTCCTGGATGCCCTTCTCGACCGCGGGGATGAACCCGCGGGGGATGGCGCCCCCGAAGATCTCGTCGACGAACTGGAAGTCCTCGCCCCGCGGCAGCGGCGCGACCTTGATCTTGCAGTCGCCGAACTGGCCGTGTCCCCCGGTCTGCTTCTTGTGGCGCCCGTGCGCCTCGGTCGACGCCTTGATGGTCTCGCGGTACGGGATGCGCGGCAGCTTCAGGTTCACCTCGACTCCGAAGCGGCGCTTCAGCTTGGCCACCGTCACCTCGATGTGCAACTGCCCCTGCCCGGAGAGCAGGAGCTGCGAGGTCTGGGCGTCGCGGGCGTAGCGGATGGTCGGGTCCTCCTCCTGCAGCCGCTGCAGGGCGGTGCTGATCTTCTCCTCGTCGCCGCGGCTCTTCGGTTCGATGGCGTACGACAGCACCGGCTCGGTGAACTGGAACGGCGGGAAGCGCCACGCCGTCTCCTTCGGGGCCAGCGTGTCCCCGGTCCGGGTCTCCTTCAGCTTGGCGACGGCGCCGAGGTCGCCCGCCTTGATCTCGGAGACGCCGGTCTGGGTCTTGCCCTGCATGAGGGCGATGGCCCCCATCCGCTCGCCGACGCCGCGGCTGACGTTCTGGACCGTGGAGTCGGCCGCGATCGACCCGCCGGCCACCCGGAACATGGTGATCCGTCCCGCGAACGGGTCCGCGACCGTCTTCCACACGAGGGCGCTCGCGCCGTCCGCGTCGGCGGTCGTCGGGTTGCCCTCCCCGTCGACCACCGACAGCGTGCGCTGCGCCGGGGACGGGAGGTACGCGAGGACCGCGTCGAGCAGGGGCTGAACGCCGATGTTGGCGGTGGCCGACGTGCACACCAGGGGGAACACGTGGCGGCCGGCGGCGGCCGTCTTGAGACCCGCCTCCAACTGCTCCTGGGTCAGCGTGCCCGCCTCGAAGAACTGCTCCATGAGGGCGTCGTCGGCCTCCGCGACGAGCTCGATCAGGGCCTCCCGCGCGGTGTCCGCCTCGTCGGCCAGGTCGGGCGGCACGTCGCCGGCCGACACCGTCCGGCCGTCCGCGCCGAAGGTCAGCGCCTTCATCGCCACGAGGTCCACGACCCCGCGGAAGTCCTTCTCCTCGCCGATGGGAAGCTGGATGGGCACGACCGTGCGGCCGAGGGCCTCGTGCAGCGACTCGAGCGAGCGGGACAGGCTCGCCCGTTCCCGGTCGAGACGGTTGAGCACGACGACGCAGGGCAGGCCCAGCTCTTCGGCGACCGCCCACACCTTCTCGGTCAGCACCTCGGAGCCGGCCACCGCGTCGACGACCACGACGGCGGCGTCGGCGACCCGCAGGGCGCAGGACGCGTCGCTGAAGAAGTTCGCCATGCCCGGCGTGTCGATGAGGTTGATCTTCGTCTTGTTCCATTCCGCGAACGCGGTGCTCGACGACAGCGTGTGCTTGCGCGCGATCTCCTCTTCGTCGTAGTCGGTGACGGTGGTGCCGTCGTCGACGGCGCCGAGGCGGTTCACGGCGCCGGCGTCGAACAGGAGGGCCGAGGCGAGCTGCGTCTTGCCGGCGCCGCTGTGTCCCACCAACGCGACATTACGGATCTGGTCCGCATCGTACACTTTCATGACTCGGGTATCCTCCCACCGCGACCGGTCCGCCAACGCGCTCGTCGAGGCCGCAGCCTCCGGCAGTCCGGGCAGTCGTACCCCCTGTCCGCTGCCGGCGCAAACCCACATGCTACGCCACTCCGCGCGCGTGCTCAAGCGTCTTGACCCGGCAGCCCGCGCTGACGACGCGCGGCGACCCGCCCTTGATTCGAAGCATCGTCGCGGTGTGGTTGACCGGCCGAGACCCCGCGGCACCCGCGGTTCCGCGGGTCAGGCGTCCGGCCGGCCCCGTGAACGCCCGCCGGCCCCGGGATCCGGTGGAGGGTGGGACGGTGGCGCCCGGGGGATGACGCGCCGCCGCGCCGCGACGATCTCGGCGAGCGGGAGCCCGGTGGAGGGTGGGATGGTGGCGCCGGGGACCTATTCGTAGCGCAGGGCTTCGATCGGGTCGAGGCTGGAGGCCTTGATGGCCGGATACAGGCCGAAGACGATGCCGACGCCGCCGGAGAACCCCAGGCCGAGGGCGAACGACCACCACGGCAGCGAGACGGGGAACCCCGTCGCCCAGTGGATCCCGAGGCCGATGCCGCTGCCGAGGAGGATGCCGATCAGTCCGCCGATCCCGGTGAGGCAGGCCGCCTCGAGCAGGAACTGCCAGAGGATCTCCTTCCGCTTGGCCCCGATGGCCCGGCGGGTGCCGATCTCCCGCGTGCGGTCCGTGACGGAGATCGTCATGATCGCCATCACTCCGATGCCCCCGACCATGAGTGCGATCGAGGAGATCACGATCAGGGACAGGAACGTGGCGCCGCTGATCTGGTCCCACAGGGCGAGCATCGCGTCCTGGGTGATGAACTCGAAGTCGTTCGGCTCGTCGAGGCGCAGCCCGTGCCGGATGCGCATGACGCGCTCGATGTCCCGGATCGCGACCTCGGGATCGACGCCCTCGCGCGGGGCCGCCGCAATCATCACCGAGCGCATCTCGCCGCCGAACGCCCACCGCCCCCTGATCCCGAACTGCTTCTGGTAGGTGGTGTCGGGAACGAGGACGAAGTCGTCCTGCCCCATATTGAAGCCACCGGGGCTCGGCGTCTCCCCGACCACCCCGATCACCGTGTAGCGGCTGGTCCCGATGCGGACGCGTTTCCCGATGGGATCGGTGTTCGGGAAGAGGGCCTGGGCCGGGGTATGACCCAGCACCGCCACCCGCGTCCGCCGGCGGGTCTCGCCGGGCGTGAAGAAGCGTCCTTCGACCAGGTTGACGGGTTGCACGTCGGGATACTCGGAGGTGGTTCCCAAGACCATGATCGGCTTCGTCTGCTCCGACCGGTAGTAGACCCTCTCCTGGGTCGGCGGGCCGCCCTGCCCGAGCACGATGGCCACGTTGGCGAGCGAGTCGGCCTGCCGCGCGATGGCGTCGGCGTCGTCGGTGGTGAGGTTCGGGCGGCGGATCAGCTCCATGAACTCCTCGCCCGAGCCCATGCTGATGGCCGAGAACTTCGTCAGCATGATGACGTCGGGTCCCATCGTCTCGATGGTGTCGCGCAGCGACTGGTCGAGCCCCCGGATCAGCGACGTGCTGCCGACGATCGACATGATGCCGATGACCACGCCGAGGATCGTCAGCCCCGACCGCGCCTTCTGGTCGCGCAGCGTGGCCACCGCCATCGTCACGATCTCGCCGAACAGGCCGCCGTAGGAGTGCCTGGCCATGGATTCGTTCGTCTCGGATGGATGGCGGGGCGGTGTCGAATCAGGCGCGGCCCAGCGCCGTGATGGGGTCGAGCGACGCCGCCCGCGATGCGGGGTACAGCCCGAAGAACAGCCCCACCGCCGCCGCCATCGTGATGCCCAGCACCACCGACCACGGGTGCACGGCGGCGGTGATCGGCGTCAGCGAGCTCAGTCCGACGGCCACCGCGAACCCCAGGGCGGTTCCGATCAGGCCGCCGGAGACGGACAGGATGACCGACTCGGCCAGGATCTGCCAGAGGAGGTCGCGGCGGCGGGCCCCCAGCGCCTTGCGCAGCCCGATCTCCCGCGTGCGCTCGGAGACCACCATCAGCATGATGTTCATGATGACGATGCCCCCCACGACCAGCGACAGGCTGACGATGCCCACCAGCACCGCGAAGATGCCGGTGGTGGCCTGCTGGTAGAGCCCCAGCACCGCGCCCGACGTGAACAGCCCGAAGTCGTTCTCCTCGGTGGCGCGCAACTGCCGCTCGATGCGCAGGGCCACCGTCGCCTCGTCGACGGCGCGGTCGAACTCCTCCGGGGTGTCCGAGCGGACCCGCAGGGTGAGCGACGGGCGCGCCCCGAACAGCTTGCGGAACTGGCCCATCGGAATGATCACGAACTCGTCCTGCGACTGCCCGAACGCCGCCAGGGTCGGCTCGCTGACCCCGACGACGCGGAAGTTCACGCCCTGCACCTTGATGCGGCGGTCGATCGGGTCGAGCTGGTCGAACAGCCGGTCGGCGGTCTCCGCCCCCAGCAGCGCGACGCCGCGGTTGCGGTCGACCTCGGTGCGGTTGACCAGGCGCCCGCGATCGGCCGTGAAGGTCGGGAACTCGACGTAGTCGCGGGTCACCCCCCGGATGGTCACGTTCTCGAGCACGCGGTCGCGGTAGCGGACCTCGCCGTTGCGCCGCGACTGGGCCATGACCGCCCCGACGCTGAGGCCGAAACGGCGGATGGCCTCGGCGTCGTCGAGCGACACGCGGGGGTTGTTCCTCGTCGCCTCGATGTCGGCCTCGGTCATGACCATCGGCGTGCGCTCGATGACGAACGAGTCCGGGCCGAACTGCGAGACGATGGCGTTGCCGACCTCCGCGTTGACGCCCTGGATCAGCGACACCACCGCGATGATCGAGGCCACCGCCACGATGTTCCCGAGGATCGTGAGGGTCGACCGGAGCTTGTTGGCCCAGATGGCCCGCAGGGCGATGGAGGTGAGGTCAGCGGCGCGGCGCACTCTCCACCACCCGGATGGAATCGCCGTCGGCGAGGTTGCGCACCTCGCTGAACGGCCCGGTGACGATGAGGTCGCCTTCCGCCACTCCGGAGAGCGCCTCGAAGTAGCGCTCGCCGGCGATGCCGGTGTCGACGGGCGCGAACACGGCGCGCCCCTCGCGCGCCACGAACACGCCCTCCAGCTCCTCCTCGGTCTCGCCCGCCCCGACGTCCGCCGCCTCGGCGGCCGAGACGACGCTCCGCCGCCGCGGCCCCGTCTCCCGCCGGACGACGTTCCCGCCGGCGTCCAGCACCACCTCGCGCACCGTGGACGCCTGTATCGGTATCGCCAGCGAGTCGGGGCGGATCGCGGTCGTGATGTCCGCGGTGCAGGTGAAGCCGGGGCGCACGCCGGGAATGGCCTCGTCGAGGGTCACGACGACCTTGAACGTCGTCGCCTGGCTGCCCGCGCCGCCGGCGGCGGCGCCGGCCCCGACGGGGTTGATGGGGCTGTTGCCGATCTCGGTCACGACGCCCGAGAACTCGTCGTCGGGGAATGCGTCGATGGTGACGGTGGCGAGCTGGCCGAGCTCGACGGCGGGGATGTCGGTCTCGTCGACCTCCACCTCGGCTTCGATCACGGACAGATCCGCGATCGTCGCGAGCACCGTGCCCTGGTTGTTCATCGTGCCGACGACCACCGTTTCGCCCTCCTCGATGTTGCGCCGCGTGACGACGCCGGAGATGGGCGCGGTGATCGTCACCTTGGTCAGCTCGTACCGCGCGCTCTCCAGGTTGGCCTCCTCCTGACGGATGCGCTGGGCCTGGGTGGCGACCTCGACCTCCCGCGCCTGCAGCTCGGTCTCCCGGAGGGCGACATCGTTCAGCGCGCGCTCGTAGGCCTCGCGCGAGACCAGCCGCAGCCCCCACAGGTGCTCCTGACGCTCGAGGTTGTCGCGGGCCAGCTCGAGGTTGACCCGCGCCGTCTCCACCGTGACCTCGGCCTGCCGCTGGGACGAGCGGGACGCCCGCAGCGCCGCCTCGCCCCGGTCGACGGCCGCGCGCAGCGTCTCGGGGTCGATCTCGAGGAGGAAGTCGCCGACCGCGACGCGGTCGCCCTCGTCGAACTCGAGCCGGGTCACCTGGCCCATGGTGTTGGCGCTGATGTCCACGGTGAGCTGGGGGACGATGGTGCCCGGCGCCGACACCAGGGCCTCGAGGTAGCGGCGCTCGACCGCCTCCACCTCCACCTGGGGGCCGGTCGCGCGTTCGAACGTCAGGTTGATGTACACGACCGCGGCCCCGACGACCGCGATCGCCGCGATGAGGACAGCCTTGCGAGAAGCGGTCAACGGATCACCCTCCCAGGCGAGACAGGAAGAAACCGGCCGCGACCGCCACTACCGCGTACAGGCTGTAGAACGTGGTCGCGATGGGGCGCGTGCGCCGCTGGTAGAGCACGCCGGCGCCGACCGCCAGCAGAAAAAGCTGCCACACGACGAAGAGCTCGACGAGTCCCAGCGTCCGCTGGAGGAAGCCGCCCTCCTCGAGCATCGGCAGCAGCGCGGCCAGCGTCGTGGGGACGCCCATGTCGCCGCGCGCGTAGTTGAGTGGAGCGGTGAACCACTGCTGGACGACGCCGACGACCCCGACGTGGGCGACGACCGCGAACATCACCTTGAACGGCGCGTGCGCGCCCAGAATCACGTAACACGCGGTCCAGATGAGCCCGGCGATGATGAACGTGAAGATCGGCAGCGAGACGAGCGGGCCTATGCCGGCGAAGTACGCGGCGTTCTCTATGCCGCGTTCCATCTCCGCGTACACTTCGTCCGTCACCGTCATGCCGAACGATTCCATGCCCTCGACCTGCTGGTCGAGGAGCAGTTGCTTCCCCAGCTCGGTGCTCGATAGCCAGACGCCGGGAGCGGCGGCCAACAGACAGACGACGACCAGGGCGCCGAGGGGCCGGGGCCGCGCCACGATCGCCGCGAACGTGGCCCGCGGCGACAGAAGCACGCCGATCAGACGCGCGGCGAGGTTCGGGGAGGATTCTCCGTCGGGACGCGGCGCGTCGGTCTCTTCCGTCATGGCGGTTCGAGCGTGTGAGATCGGTCCGGTTCCGGGGCGGCGACCGTAACCTGCTATTGTACTCCCGGACCCGCGGGGTGCGTCGAGCGGTCGAGCGGTTCGGCCTCGACGCGTCTCCCCGCATCCGGCCGACATACGGTATACGCGCCGGGCGGACGAAATGTTCACTCCCCGCCGGCCTTCCCCGCGCCGTTTCCGGTCGCCGCCCGTCCTTGACAGCGTACGGCCGGTTGCACTACGGTCGAGAACTGCGTCTTTCGAACGCGCCGGCGCATTCCCGCCCGGCGCCTCCGGTCGCCCGCGACTTCTCCCCGGCGGAGCCACGTGATCGAACTCGTCCCCAAAGAACTGTTCTTCACCAAGGGCGTCGGCAAGCACCGCGAGAAGCTGACCTCGTTCGAACTCGCGCTGCGGGCGGCCGACATCGCCGCCTGCAATCTCGTGCGGGTGTCGAGCATCTTCCCGCCGGGCTGCCGCATCCTGCCGAGGGCCACCGGGGTCCGGAAGCTGAAGCCGGGCCAGATCGCGTTCGTGGTGATGTCCGAGGCCGCCACCCGCGAGCCCCACCGGCTCGTGGCCGCGACCATCGGTGTCGCGATACCGCGCGACCGCCGGCTGTTCGGGTACCTGTCCGAGCATCACAGCTTCGGCGAGAACGAGGAGACCGCCGGCGACTACGCCGAGGAGCTCGCGGCGGAGATGCTCGCCACCACCCTCGGCCTCGACTTCGACCCCGACAAGAGCTGGGACGAGAAAAAGGAAGTCTACCGGCTCTCGAACCGCATCGTCCGCACCCAGAACGTCACCCAGACCGCGGTGGGCGACAAACAGGGGCTCTGGACCACGGTGATCGCGGCGGCGGTCATCGTCGGGTGACCCGGGCGTCTGCGCCCGCCGCGCCGCGCTGCTTCCTTCCCCGCGCCGCTGTTCCGCCTGCGTCGGTTTGCCCGTCCGTCCCACCGGATCGTCGGTTGAAGTGACGGTGCGTGTCCCGTCCAAGCGCCGAACTCGATCGAGTGTTGACATTTTATGTCAATAATCGTAGGATTATTGTCAGTCGGCTGGACGACTCACCACCCGCGCCGGAGGCCATGGCTGCTCGAATCGGTGAACTGCTCCTCGAGGACGGACGCGTGACGCCGGTGCAGGTCGACGATGCGCTGGAGCGCCAGCGGGCCTCCGGCGGCAAGCTGGGTTCCCACCTCGTCGAACTCGGCTGCGTCCGCGACCACGAGGTCGCGTCGTCGTTGAGTCGGCAGTACGGCGTCCCCTTCATCGACCTCGGCCGGTTCGAGATCGACCCCGGCGTCATCGGGCTCCTGCCGGTGGCGACGGCCCGGAAGTACGAGACCGTGCCGCTGGCCCGGACCGGAACCGCCCTCACCGTCGCCACCGCCGATCCGGCCAACGTCTTCGCCGTCGACGAGATCGAGTTCATGACCGGAAGCCGGGTGGAGACGGTCGTGGCGACGCAGACCGCCGTCGCCGCGGCGATCGAGAGGTACTACGGCGAGCGGCTCGACCGGGGCGCGCCGGTCGTCGGGGAGAGCCAGCTCGCCCTCGCCGCCAAGGCCCTCGAGGAGCTTCCCGGGACCGGCGGCGGCGTCGAAGTGATCGAGGAGATGGAGGAGGTCGACGTCACCGCCCTGGAGACGCAGAGCGGAGAGACGCCGGTCGTCCGGCTCGTCAACGTGGTCCTGGCCTCGGCGATTCAGAAGGGGGCGAGCGACGTTCACTTCGAGCCCTACGAGAAGCAGTACCGCATCCGTTTCCGCATCGACGGCTCGCTGTACGGGATCATGGAGCCCCCCCTGAAGTACCGGGACACCATCACCTCGCGCCTGAAGGTGATGGCGAAGCTCGACATCGCCGAGCGGCGGCTTCCCCAGGACGGCCGCATCAAGCTGCGGCTGAACGCCGACGGCGGCGCGAAGGAGATCGACTTCCGCGTGTCGTGCCTGCCGACCCTCCACGGCGAGAAGATCGTGCTGCGGCTGCTCGACCGCAGCAAGCTGATGCTGGACATGACCCGGTTGGGCCTGGAGGCGGAATCCTTGAACCGCCTCGAAGAGGCGATCCGCCGCCCGTGGGGGCTCGTGCTCGTGACGGGACCGACCGGCAGCGGCAAGACCAGCACGCTGTACTCGGCCATCTCCCAGCTCAACACCCCGGCCGTCAACATCGTGACGGCCGAAGATCCGGTCGAGTTCAACCTCGCGGGGGTCAACCAGGTGCAGGTGCGCGAGAGCACGGGACTCACCTTCGCCGCCGCCCTGCGTTCGTTCCTGCGCCAGGATCCGAACGTGATCCTCGTCGGCGAGATCCGCGATCTCGAGACGGCGGAGATCGCGATCAAGGCGGCCCTGACCGGCCACCTCGTGCTCTCGACCCTGCACACCAACGACGCCGCCGGCACCATCCACCGGCTCGTGAACATGGGGATCGAGCCGTACCTGGTCGCCGGCGCGGTCAGCCTGGTCTGCGCCCAGCGGCTCGTGCGGCGAATCTGCACGCGGTGCGTCGAAGAGGAACCGACCCCGATACCGGCGCTCCGGGCGATCGGGTTCGGGGCCGACGAGGCGGCGCGGGTCGTGCCGCGCAAGGGCGCGGGCTGCGAGCACTGCAACGGCCGCGGCCATCGGGGGCGCATCGGGCTGTACGAGGTGATGGCGGCGACCGACCGCTTCCGCGATCGGGTTCGGCGGGGCGCTTCGGCCGCCGATCTCAGGCGCGACGCCGTCGAGGGCGGCATGGTCACGCTGCGGGCCAGCGGCCTCAGGAAGATTGCGGCGGGGCTCACCAGCATCGAAGAGGTGCTCAAGGAGACGGTGAGCTAGGCGTCTGCGCCGCAGAACACTCGGAATGCGCGCAGCGGCGGGAACCGCTGTCCGAGGTGCTGAAGGAGACGGTGAAGCAGCCGGTCGCCATGACTACACTGGAAGAACTGCTGAGAACGACGGGGGAGCTCGACGGCTCGGACCTCCACGTCACCGCGGGCTCGCCGCCGCAGGTCCGGGTCGACGGCGAGCTCAAGACGCTCGACCTGCCGCGGCTCGGCGCCGATGACACGCGCGAACTCGTGTTCAGTGCGTTGACCGACGCGCAGAAGCGGCGTTTCGAGGAGACGCGCGAGCTCGACTGCTCGTTCGGCGTCGGCGGGATGGCGGCGCGGTTCCGCTGCAACGTCTTTCGGCAGTGCGGCGCGGTGGCGGCCGTCTACCGGCTGGTGCCCGAGACGATACCCGGCCTCGGCGAGCTGGGGCTGCCGCCGGTCGTCGAGACCTGGGCCGAGCGTCCCCGCGGCCTCTTGCTGGTGACGGGGCCGACCGGGTCGGGCAAGAGCACCACGTTGGCCGCCCTCATCGACCGCATCAACACCGGGCGGCGCGCGCACATCCTGACCATCGAAGACCCGATCGAGTACCTGCACCCGCACAAGCGCTCGCTCGTCAATCAACGCGAGATCCACAACGACACGGCCGGCTTCTCGGCCGCCCTGCGCGCCGCCCTCCGACAGGACCCCGACGTCGTGCTGATCGGCGAGCTCCGCGACTTCGAGACCATCGAGGCGGCCCTCCGCGTGGCGGAGACGGGCCACCTGACGCTCGCGACGGCCCACACGAACTCCGCCTACCAGACGATAAACCGGCTCATCGACACCTTTCCCGACCGCCGCCAGGAGCAGGCGCGCGGACAGCTCGCGCTCCTGATCGAGGGCGTCGTCTGTCAGACGCTGCTGCCGGCGGCGGGGGGCCGGGGACGCGTGATCGCGGCCGAGGTGTTGACCCCCACCCCCGCCATCCGCAACCTGATTCGCGAGAACAAGGTGCACCAGTTGTATTCGGCGATGCAGGCGGGGCAGGGGCGGCACGGCATGCAGACGATGAACCAGTCGCTGGCGTCGCTGGTGGGGCGGGGGAGCGTCTCGATGGAGACGGCGGTGGCCGCGTCGTCGATGCCGGACGAGCTTCGGACCCTGCTCGCGCGCGGCGGGACGCGGGTCTCGCGGTTCGGACGTCCTCCCGGCGCGGGTGCGGTCGAATGACGCCGGCCTTCCGCCGCTCGGGCCGCGGTGGCCGGGACGGGGTTGGGCGCGTGACCCCGGTGAGCGGGGCGGCGACGGCCCCCCGGCACCGCCCCGGGGGCCCCGGGGCCTCGACGGGCCCGCGGTCGGCCCGGTCGACCCTTCCGGCCGCGAGGGCGTCGCGGCCGGGCGGAACGAGGCGGCCGGCCGGAGCGCGGCGGCGCGGAAGGCCGCGCGGGGGCAAGCCGCCGCCGGCCCGCAACCTCGCCGTCTTCACGCGCCAGCTCTCGGTGATGATCGACGCCGGCATGCCGCTCGTGGAGTGCCTCGACACCCTGGGGCGTCAGGAGGTCCACCGGCCCTTCCGCGAGGCCATCCTGCAGACCCGCGCCGCCGTCGAAGGCGGCTCGAGCCTCGCGGACGCGATGCGGGAGCATCCGCGGATGTTCGGTCCCCTGTATACGAACATGGTCGCGGCGGGGGAGGCTGGCGGCATCCTCGACACGATTCTCGACCGGCTGGCGACGCACGTCGAGAAGAGCGTCAAGCTCCGGGCGCAGGTCAAGTCCGCCATGACCTACCCGATCGCGGTCGTGGTGATCGCCGTCACGCTGGTCGGGGTCATCCTGTGGAAGGTCGTGCCGACCTTCGACGACCTGTTCGCCGGGTTGGGGGCCGCGCTGCCGCTGCCGACGCGGGTGGTCATCGCGGCGAGCGACGCGCTGGTGTCGTATTTTCCCCTCGTCGTGCTCGCGTCGGCCGCCCTGGCGTTCGGATTCCGGTGGTTCCGGGCCACCCCGCGGGGAGCGCGGGCGGTCGACGCCCTGCTGCTGCGGCTTCCGGTGCTGGGCGCCGTCGTGCGCAAGGTGGCGGTCGCCCGGTTCTGCCGCACCCTGGCCACGCTGCTCGGCTCGGGAGTACCGCTCCTCGCGGGGCTGGAGATCACCGCGAAGACCGCCGGCAACGTGGTCATCGAAGACGCGGTCCTCGTTTCGCGCGACGCCATCGAGCGGGGCGAGACCGTGTCCGCGCCCTTGCGTCGGGCGGGGATGTTCCCGCCGATGGTGATCCAGATGATCGGCGTGGGCGAGACGAGCGGGGCGCTCGACGCCATGCTCGCCCGCGTCGCCGACTTCTGCGAGGACGAGGTCGACGCCACGGTGGCGGGGTTGCTGACTCTTCTCGAGCCGGTCATGATCGCGTTGCTGGGGTTGGTCATCGGCGGGATCGTCATCGCCATGTACCTGCCGATCTTCGATCTCATCGGTCGGATGGCGGTCTAGGAGTCTGCGCCGTGGAACGGTGCAGACGCCTGGCAGGGGTTGGTTGGGCGGTGAGCGGAGCCGTAGGCGACGCTCTCCGGGCTAGCGGCAACCGGAGTTTCCGCCGGGCCATCGAGAGCGGCATGTCCAGGAACGATGCTCGCGGCACCGCCCCCCGGGAACCCGGCGCGGTCGACATCGTGGGCGACAGCCCGCCGTTGCGGACCGTGAGGGAACGGGTCGCGCGGGTCGCGCCCACCGGCAGCACGGTGTTGATCACCGGCGGCCTCGGCGTCGGCAAGGAGCTGGTGGCGCGGGCGATTCACCACGGTTCCCGCCGGGCCGCCCTGCCGTTCGTCGCGCTGAGCGGCGGCGCGCCGCCGCCGGCGATCCCCGATCCCGACGCCGCCCGCGGGGGACGGCCGGGACGGGCCGCGGCGGCCGAGCCGGGGACCCTCTTCCTGGCGGATGTCGGCGAGATGGGCGCGGCGGCCCAGGCGGCGCTGCTGCGGTGCCTCAAGGAGCGCCGGTTCCGGCGTGCGGGCGGCGTAGGTGAAGGCACGGAAGAGAAGATTGCCGCGGCGCGCCTAGTCGTGGCGACGACGCGGGACCTCGCCGGGATGGTCGAGGACGGCGAGTTCCGTCGCGACCTGTTCTACTGCATCAACGTCTTCACCATCCACGTCCCGCCGCTCGCGGCGCGCCGCGAGGACATCGTGCCGCTCGCGCGTCATTTCGTCGAGCGGTTCGCGCGCGAGACGGGCCGCGACCTCCGGGGCCTCTCTCCGGCGGCCGAGCGGGTCCTCGAGGCCCACGCCTGGCCCGGAAACGTCAGCGAGCTCGAGAACGTCGTCGAGCGCGCCGCGGTTCTCGAAGGGTCGGACCGCGTGCAGGCCGAGAGCCTGGAGCTGGACGAGGCGCCGCGCGCCGACCGTCGCCTTCAATCACCGCGGCGCGGCGGGTCGGACGCCGCCGGACAGGAGCGAGGCCCGGCGGAACCGCTCCCGGAGTCCGGCTTCGTCCTGGAGGATCACGTCCGGAGCCTCGAGCGCGACTACCTCGAGCGGGCGCTCCGGCAGACCGGCGGGGTCAAGGTGAGGGCCGCGGGGTTGCTCGGCATGAGCTTCCGCTCGTTCCGCTACTACGCCAAGAAGTACGATCTCGGGTGACGCCGCCGGTTCCGCCGGCCTGCGGGGGGGAACCCGGGTTGTCGTTCCGGAGCACGGGTCGGGTACGATCTTCTCCGGCCGGCGGGGCGGGAAACGCGGGTTGTCGTTCGGGAGCGCAGGCCGGGCGGCTCGGGTACGCGATCGGAGCCGGCGGCGTAGAATGAGTCCGGCCCTCCGGGCGGATCGATGCTTGCATGGGATGTAGTCGACACCGATGCGCGCGGTCCGGAGCGCATCGGTGGTGTCGGCGGCCCCGGCGGGTCCGCCCGCGCCGTTGTCGACGGCGTTGGCGGCGCGCACCCGAAGGCACCGGGGTGTCGGCGGCCCCGGGCGGGTCCGCGGCCCGGCCGGCGACGACGGCCGGTGATTGCGGGCGCGGGCCGGTTGGTCCGGGCCGGCGGAACGACCATCGAAGGAGAGGCACGAATGAAGGCCAACGGCAGCAGCGGCTTCACCCTGATCGAACTGCTCATGGTGGTTGCGATCATCGGCATCATCACCGCCATCGCGGCGCCCGGGCTGATGCGCGCCCGGATGTCCGCCAACGAGACCTCGGCCATCGGGTCGCTGCGGGCTATCAACAGCGCCCAGGCGACGTTCGCGGCCAGTTGCGGCAGCGGCTTCTACGCGCCGAGCCTGACCCTGCTGGCGACGCCGCCGACGGTGGGCGGGGGGGACGGCTTCATCGGGACCGACCTCGCCTCGGACCCGTCCATGAAGAGCAGCTATTCCGTGGCGCTGACGCCCGGCCCGCCCGCGGAAGGGGCGCCGGCGTCCTGCAACGGCATAGCCGCGGGCGGGGTGGTGTCGACCTACTTCGTCGGGGCGTCGCCCGCGTCGGGGGGCGGTGTGCGCCACTTCGGCACGAATCAGGGAGGTACGATCTACCAGGCGACGGGGCCGGTGGCGGTCACGCAGAACGGCGCGCCGGCGGGGGCCGCGCCCATCCAGTGATCGGGCGGCGCGCGCCGGCCGCGCGGCCGTTCCGGGCGTTGGCCGCCATCCGTCACCGCGGTGCGCCTCCGTCGGCGCCCCCGCCCCGCGCGGGGGCCGCGCGCCGGGCCGCCGGCGCATCGCCCGACAACCGGAGTTGAACCCATGAGTCCAACCGTTCGCCGCGTCATCATCGCGCTCGCGCTCGCCGGCCTCGCCGCCGCCGCGACCTCGGCCTACGTGCACTACCGGATCGCGCACGACCCCGCCTACGTGAGCTTCTGCGACGTCAACGCGCGCGTGAGCTGCACCGACGTCTACCTCAGCCGCTTCGGGTCGGTGGGCCGCGTTCCCGTCGCGGTCTTCGGCGCGTTCTGGTTCGGCCTCGTGGCGCTGCTGACGGCGGCGGCGCGGGGCCCGGGCGATCTCGCCCGCGGCGTGGGCGGCTACCTGCTGGTGCTGTCGACGGCCGGTCTCGCCGCCGTGCTGTTCCTCGCCTACGAGTCGTTCTTCGTCCTGCGGACGCTCTGCCTCCTCTGCCTCACCGCCCACGTCGCCGTCGCGGGCATCTTCCTGGCCGTGAGCACCATCGGGGGCGTGCCGCTGGCGTCGATGCCGGGCCGGCTGCTCGCCGACGCGGGGCGGCTCGTCAGGAAACCGGCGGCGCTGGGTGTCGCCTGCGGTTACCTCGGCGTCGCCGCGCTCGCGGTGGCGCCGTTCCTGGTCGAGCCGGCGGGGCCGGTCCCGCCCGCGGCGTCGGCGTCGTCGGGCGCGGCTCCGTCGTCGGGCTCCGCCGACGCCGAATCCGAGTTCGTGCGCTTCTGGAACGCCCAGCCGCGGGTCGATCTGCCGGTGCCGCGCGAGGGGGAGCAGGTGCTGGTGCTCAAGTTCAACGACTACCAGTGCCCGTCGTGCGCGCGCAGCCACTTCCTGTACGCGCCGATCTTCGCGCGCTACGCGTCTAGCCATCCGGGGGCGGTCCGCCAGGTCAGCATCGACTATCCCCTCGACCCGGAGTGCAACGAGCAGACTCCGTTCGCCCGCCACATGGGGGCCTGCGAGGCCGCGGTCGCCGTCCGCCTCGCCCGGCGCGAGGGGCGCGGCGACGAGATGGCGCGCTGGCTCTACGAGAATCAGGCGGCCATGTCGCGGGAGACGGTCCGCGAGGGGCTGGCCGAGGTCGCCGGCATGACCGACTTCGACGACCTCTACGACACGGTTCTCGACGAGGTGCGCGCCGACATCGCGATGGGGCCGCTCATCGGCATCGAGGCGACCCCCACGTACGTCGTCAACGGCGTCGTGATCAACGCGGCGCTGCCGCCGCGGATCCTCGACGCGGCGATCGCCCTCGAGCTCGAGCGCGCCGCCGAGGGGCAACCGACCCCGTGAGCGTGCCGGCGGCCGCCGCGATGACCGGACCCCCGGCGGTCGGGCTGATGGTCGCCGCCGGACTCGCGGTCGGCAGCTTTCTGACCGTCTGCATCCATCGCCTGCCGCGCGGCGAGTCGGTCGTCTCCCCCCCCTCGCGGTGCCCCGCGTGCGCCCGCCGTCTGCGGTGGTTCGAGAACGTGCCGGTGGCGGGCTGGATGGCCCTCGGCGGCCGCTGTCGAACCTGCCGGGCCCCGATAGCCGCGGTCTATCCCGTGGTGGAGGCGGTCACCGCGCTCGTGTTCGTCCTGCAGTATTGGCAGCTCGGCTGGCGGCCGTTGCTCGCGGTCCGCCTCGCGTTCGCGGCGTCGATGATCGTGCTCGCGGCGATCGACCTCCGGCACCGGATTCTGCCCGACGTCATCACCCTGCCGGGGGTGGCGGCGGGGGTGGCGTGCAGCCTGTGGTGGGAGCCGGGCTGGCCGTCGTCGGTGGCCGGCGCGGCCGCGGGCTGGGCGGTCCTCCGGGCCGTCGGCGAAGCCTATTTCCGCCTGCGGGGCCGCGAGGGCATGGGCATGGGCGACATGAAGATGCTCGCCATGGTCGGGGCCTTCCTCGGGTGGCCGCACATGCTCGTGACGCTCCTGATCGCGTCGGTCTCCGGCTCGCTGGTCGGCGGGGCCCTGGTGCTCGCGAGCCGCGACAACCTGAAGTACGCCCTGCCGTTCGGAACGTTCCTCGCCTTCGGCGCCCTCCTGTCCACGCACGCCGCCCAGCCCCTGATCCATTGGTATCTCGGGGGCTACTGGTGATCGGCCCCCGCGCGGGAAGAGCCGGATTGGAGCCCGTACTTCCGCCTTTCGATCCCGCGCCGGTGCCGCGGGGGACGGGCCGGTCCGACGGTCGGCGGGCGGGGCGCGGGGTGGTTCGGTTCTTGCATCAACCATGGGCATGGAGATCTGGTGGGTTCTGCGCGCCGTCGTCGGTTGGACCGGGAGTCTGCGCGGCGCCGGCAGGGGGGCGGCCCGGACCGGTAGAGGGTCGGCGGGGCACCGGGCGGAGGCGCGGGGCGACGACCGGCGGGCCGGCGCCGCCCGCGGCATCGGCCTGGTCGAGGTCCTGGTGGCGGCCGGCCTGTTCGCGGCCCTGGCCGCCGGCGTCGCCCACTTGTTCGCGATGTCCGCGCGATCGCTCGTGCAGGTCCGCCACCGGACATCGTCGCTGGTGTTCGCGGTCGACAAGATCGAGCAGCTCCGCGCGGGCGGCGCGCCTTGGGGGGCGCCGCCCGCGGCGGGAGCGGCGGAGACCGAGTTCCTGAGCGCCGGCGGACGCGTGCTCGGCCGGGGTGCGGCCCCCTGCCGTCCGGCGCCGCGTACCGGCGGGTGACTTCGATTCGCGGCGGCGCGGCCCGGCCGGGGACGCTGATCGTGGAGGTCCGGGTCGCGGCCGCCGGCGGGCGCGCCGATGCCGCGTCCCGAGGCGCGCGCGCCGAACGAGGTCCTGGTGGTCACGTTGCTGCCGGTGCCGGAGGGGCCGTGATGATGGGAATGCGGCGCGGCGGTCGCCACGCCTGCCGGCGGTGCCCGTCGGTGTCCAGGTGGGCGGGGGCCGTGACGATGGGAGGGCGGCGCGGCGGTCGCTGCGGGGAATGCGGCGGCCCCGGCGCCCTGTTGTCCGGCCGTCCGCGGCGAACGGTCCGCCCGTCCAGGGGCGCCGCGTGCCGCCCGAGCCCGGTGCCGACACCGTGTCGAGCGGGCGTCTCGGCGGTTCGCCGGCGTCCTCCGGGTGCGGTACGGCGCGGCGCTTCGGCGCCGCCTGCCGGTCGGCCCGTCCGGCCCGAGGCGGGGCTGTCGCTCGTCGAGGCCGTCGTCGCCCTCGCCCTCACCCTGGTCGTGATGGCCGGGCTCTACGGTGCCCTGCGCCCCGCGCTCCGGCTGAACCGGTCGCTGCCGGCGATGGCCGACGCGCAGCAGCGCCTGCGCCACGCGTTCGACCGCCTCCACGCGGATCTGATGGCGGCGGGCCGGGGGCCGGCGCGGGTCGAGCCCGGCCCGCTCCCGCGCCTGATGCCCGCGGTCGTGCCGTACCGCGTGGGGCGCCGGGCCCGCGAGGGCGAGCATCGGCGGGTCCGGTCCGACGCGGTCACGGTGCTGTCGGTGCCTCCGGCGGGCGGGGCGGAGACCAGGCTGCTCGAGGCGATGGACGGATCGGCCCCCGAGGCGAGGCTGGCCCCGGCGCCGGGATGCGCGGGGGCCGCGTGCGGCTACCGCGCCGGCGATCTGGTGCTGGTCTTCGACGACCGGCCCGCGTGGGGCCTGTTCCGGGTGCGGAACGCGGCCGGGACGACGCTGCGGCTCGATCCGGCGGGTCCCACCGCGGGCGCCTTCGAGGCGGGGGCGGCGGTCGCGCCGATCGAGGTCCGTCACTACTATCTCGACGGGGAGCGGCGCCAGCTCAGGCGCTACGACGGGTGGCGTGGGGACTTCCCGCTGCTCGACGGCGCCGCGGCGCTGGAGTTCCGCTTCTTCGGCGGCGCGGCGTCGGCCGGCGCGCCGTGCGGCGGGGAGCCCGACGCGCCGCGCGGGCGCCTGGAGGAGATTCCGCTGGATCGCTTCACGGATGGACCCTGGTGCGGGCCGGCGGGGTCGCCGTTCGACGCCGACCTCCTGCGGGTGCGGGCGATCGGCCTTGATGTCGGCGTCGAGGGCGCGGCCGGCGGTCCGCCCGCCTCGGGGCCGCGGCCGCCCGCCGCCGGCGCGGGGCCGGGCGGCGCGGGCCCGCTTCGCCATCACGCCGCCGTCGTGGTGGCCCCCCCAAATCTGCAGATCGCGGGGACCCGTGCGCCGGAGTGAGGCGGGGGGCACGCGCGCCGCCGTCGCGGCGGTCCCTCCGACCCGCGGGCCGCGGGGACCGCGCCGCCGGGGTGAGGCGGGGAGCGCCCTGCTGGTGACGATGGCGGCGGCGGCCCTGGTGTCCGCGCTGGCCGGCGCCCTCGTCGCCGTCGTCATGATCGAGGAGGCGGCCGAGGCGAACCACCGGCGCGGCGTGCAGGCGTTGTACGCCGCCGACGGCCTGCTGGCGGGCGTGGTCGCGGAGCTGACGGGGGCCGCCGACTGGAACACGCTGCTCGACGGCTCGGGCTTCTCCGCGTTCCGCGCCGGGCCGGCGGCGGCGACCCTGCCGGACGGGTCGGTCGTCGATGCCGGGGCCGAGACCCGGGCCCTGGCGGCGGGCCGCGCCGCGCGCGGCGGCCTCCCGTGGCGCATCTTCGCGCGGGGATGGTTCGGCGATCTGGTCGGGGCCCCGGACCGGGTCCCGCGGCTCTATCTGCTGGCGTGGATCCGCGGCGACCCCGCCGACCCGGCGGCCGACCCGCCGGTCGGCGCGGGCGAACGCCTCGTGGCGCGGGCGGCCGCGTTCGGCCCCTTCCGCGTCCGGCGGTCTGTGGAGGCGACCCTGATCAGGGAGGACGCCGGGGTCCGGGTGGTCGCGTGGAACGTCGTGCGCTGAGCAGGCCGCGGGCCGGGAGTCTGGGCCGTAGGACGGGTGCAGGTCGCCAGCGGGTTGGTTGGGCGGCAATCGGAGCCGAAGGCGGCGATTTCCCAGCGGGTTGGTTGGGCGGCGAGCGGAGCCGCAGGCGACGCCCTCCGGGCTAGGCGCGGCCCCGGATGCCGATCGTGCCGAGGGCGCGCCGGATGTCCTTCTCGGTCACGTCGTCGACGATGACGGTGTCGCCGAGGCCGCGCGGGAGTACGAAGTGCAGGCGTCCCGCGACGACCTTCTTGTCGCGCTGCATGGCCGCGAGCACGTCGGCCGGCGACAGGTCGGTCACCGACGGCAGCGGTCCCATCCGCCCGATGAGCCCGGTCAGGGCGGCGTGGTCCCCCGTCGTCATCAAGCCGCGGTCGGCCCCGATGCGGGCCGCCACCAGCATGCCGTAGGCCACCGCCTCGCCGTGGCGGAGGCGCCGGTAGCGGGTGGCCGCCTCGAGGGCGTGGCCGGCGGTGTGACCGAAGTTCAGGATGCGGCGCCGGCCGCCCTCGCGCTCGTCGGCGGCGACGACGTCGGCCTTGATGCGGCACGAGGCGGCGACGATGTCCACCAGGATCTCCGGCTCGCGCGCGAATATCTTCGTCAGGCCGTCCGCGAGCCGGTCGAAGAGCGGCCGGTCGGCGATGACCCCGTACTTGACGACCTCGTAGAGGCCGGCCCGCAGCTCGCGGCGGGGCAGGGTGTCGAGGAGCCGGGGGTCGGCGACGACCGCGGCGGGGGGGTGGAAGGCGCCGATGAGGTTCTTGCCGAGGGGATGGTTGACCCCGACCTTGCCCCCGACGGCGCTGTCCACCTGGGCGAGCAGGGTGGTCGGCACGTGCACGAGGTCGACCCCGCGGAGATAGGTGGCGGCCGCGAACCCGGCGGTGTCGCCGAGCACCCCGCCCCCGACCGCGACGATCGTCGAGCGGCGGTCGGCCCCGGCGCGGATCAGGGCCTCGTAGAGGCGCGACACGGTGTGCAGGGTCTTCGATCGCTCGCCGTCCGGCACCAGGATCGTCTCGACCTTCGGCAGCGCCGCCTGCATCGTCTGCCCGTGCCGGGTCCAGACCGTCGGACTGGACACGAGGAACCGCTGCTCGCCGATGCCGGCGGCCGACAGCCACCGGTCCATCGCGGCGGCGAGGCCGTGGCCCACGAAGACGGGGTAGTTCCGCGTGGCGCTGGCGACGTCGATCCGGGTCGGTTCCATGGAGGTCCGTCGTGGCCGCGGACGCGCCGCGCCGCGGGCGGGGGCGCCGCAAAACCTGCAGGCGATGGTGGCGACCGCCGACGCCGCGCCGCGGGCGGGGGCACCCCGACGCGGGCCGCCGCTTCCGCTTCTTGCGCGCCGTCCGCGGCAAACAGGGTGGTAGGATAACAGTTTTGCCCGGAGGACCCGCCCGCGATGCCGGAGAAGGACGCCGCGTTCGTCAAGGAAATCACCCCCCGGTCCGAGGATTTCAGCCGCTGGTACACGGACGTCATCCGCCGCGCCGAGCTCGCCGACTACTCGCCGGTCAAGGGCAGCATGGTCATCCGCCCGTACGGCTACGCCATGTGGGAGCTCATGCAGCAGGCCCTCGACCGACGCATCAAGGCGACCGGGCACGTCAACGCGTACTTCCCGATGTTCATCCCCGAGGGGCTGCTCAAGAAGGAGGCCGCCCACGTCGAGGGGTTCGCCCCCCAGGTGGCCTGGGTGACCCACGGCGGCGAGGAGAAGCTCGAGGAGCGGCTGGTGGTGCGTCCGACGTCGGAGGCGATCATCGGCACGATGTACTCGAAGTGGATTCAGTCGTGGCGCGACCTGCCGGTGCTCATCAACCAGTGGGCCAACGTCGTGCGGTGGGAGAAGGTGACCCGCCTCTTCCTGCGCACCACCGAGTTCCTGTGGCAGGAAGGCCACACCGTGCACGAGACCGAGGAGGAGGCGCAGGCCGAGACCCTGAAGATGCTCGGCGTGTACAAGGACTTCTGCGAGGCCGAGCTGGCGATGCCGGTGCTGGAGGGCCGCAAGACCGAGAGCGAGAAGTTCGCGGGGGCCGACAAGACCTACTCGATCGAGGCCCTGATGGGCGACGGGCGGGCCCTGCAGGCGGGCACGTCCCACAACCTCGGCCAGAACTTCGCCAAGGTCTTCGACATCACCTTCCAGGGGCGCGACAAGACCGTGCAGCACGGGTGGCAGACGTCCTGGGGCGTGACGACCCGGCTCATCGGCGGGGTCATCATGACCCACGGCGACGACAGCGGGCTCATCCTGCCCCCGCGCGTCGCGCCGCACCAGGTCGTCATCGTGCCGATCCCGCGGGGCGACTGGCGCGAGACCGTGCTGCCCCACGCCGAGCGCGTCCGCGGGGAGCTCGAGGCCCGGGGCGTCCGCGTCATGCTCGACGACCGCGAAGAGCACTCGCCGGGCTGGAAGTACGCCGAGTGGGAGATGCGCGGGGTGCCCCTGCGCCTCGAGATCGGCCCGCGCGATGTCAAGAAGGAGCAGGTCATGCTGGTCCGCCGCGACACGCGGGACAAGACGCCGACCCCGATGGAGGGCCTGGCGGCGCACGTCGATGAACTGCTGAAGACCATCCAGCAGGCGCTGTTCGACCGCGCGGTCGCGTTCCGGGACGAACACACCGTCAGGACCGCCGACCGGGCCGAGTTCGACGCGGTCCTCGAGGGCCGCCCCGGCTACGTGATCGCGCCGTGGTGCGGCGACGCCGGCTGCGAGGCGAAGATCAAGACCGCGACCCAGGCGACCATCCGCAACCTGCCGCTCGAGCCGCCCCCGGCGTCCGGCGGCTGCATCCAGTGCGGCAAGCCGGGCGAGGTGGACGCGTGCTTCGCCAAGTCGTACTGAGGGGCATTCCCATGGAGCATCCCAGCGCCATCGACCCGCGCGAGCACGCCGTCTACGCGCCCGGCAAGATGGGCAAGAGCACCCTTTTCCGCTCCGAGCGCGTGATGGTGGGCCTGAACGCGTTCGAGCCCGGCCAGTCCCACGCGCTCCACGCGCACGAAGACATGGACAAGGTCTACCATGTCATCGAAGGCCGGGGCGTGTTCCTGCTCGAAGGCCGCGAGGTGCCGATGCAGGCCGGCGCGCTGCTCGTGGCGCCCGCCGGCGAGCCCCACGGCATCCGCAACCCGGGGCCGGACCGGCTCCTCGTCCTCGCCGTTCTCGCGCCGGCTCCGCGCTGAAGCCTCAGAGGTCGTCGCCGTCCCGCCGTTCCTGGGCGCCACGAGCCAGGCGATGCCGATGCTCAAGGCCGTAGAGCACCATCATCGGCGCCGCCATCATCGTCAGGGTGGCCGGATCCCCGGTCGGGGTCAGCACCGCGGCGATGATGAAGATGATGAGGATCGAGTACTTGGTGTTCCGTATCAGGTAGCGCGCGGTCAGCAGCCCGATCCGGGCCAGGAAGAACACCACCGTCGGCATCTGGAACACGATGCCGCAGGCGAGGGTCAACCTGACGTAGAGCGAGAACGTCGGCTGCAGCCGCGGCATGGAATACGTGACGTAGTCGGTCGAGAAGCTGCCCAGGAAGATCCACGCCACCCGGAACAGGATGTAGTGGGAGAAGAGGCACCCCCCCGACGAAGAACAGCGACGACAGGGTGACGAAGGGGATCGCGAACTTCTTCTCGTGGGCGTACAGGCCGGGGGCCACGAAGAGCCAGAACTGCGTGAGCACCACCGGCATCGCGAGGATCAGCCCGGCGAGGGCCGCCACCTTGATGGAGAGGAAGAACCCCTCCGTCGGATCGATGATGCTGAAGCCGCTCTCCCTGCCTTCCACGTCGGGGAGTATCTCGAACAGCGGCACCATGATGAACGCGGTGAGCTCCTCGTGGAAGAAGTACGCGCCGACGAACGCGATGAAGATCGCGCTGACCGAGGTGATGAGCCGCCGACGCAGCTCGTCGAGGTGGTCGAGGAACGACATCCGCCCGCCGGCGCCGTCCAGCTCGTCCCCGTCGAGCTCCGGGCGCCCGCTGTCGGGCCTGGTCTCGAGCTGGGTTTCGGGGTCCGTCGCCGGGGGGTCGGGAACGGGTACCGCGGACGTGGCCATGATTTCCGATCAGACTGCGCCGGGCTGCTCGCGGTGCGGGTCGGCCGCGGCGGCGGCCGGTGCCGGCGTCGGCGCGGGCGCGGGCGCGGCGGCTTCGCCCGGCGCGGGCTCGTGCGGATCGATCTCCTGTCCCAGGGTGTTGGGCACCGGATCCTGGTCGCGGACGTTCGCGCGGGCCGGGGCGGGCGCGGGGGCCGGGGCGGGCGCGGGCCGGGCCGACTCGCGCCGGACCTGCTCCTCGACGTGGATCTCGTCCTCCAGGGTGTGGCGGAGATCGTTCGACGCGCGCTTGAACTCGCCCAGGCTCTTGCCGATGGAGCGGCCCAGCTCCGGCAGCTTGCGGGGGCCGAACACCATCAGGGCGATGACCAGAATGACGATCAACTCCATCGTCCCGATCGAACCGATCATGATCGCGCTCCTTGCTGCGGGCGCGCCGGCCGGCGCCGGCACGGCGGTCACGCCCCGGGAAGAGACGGCGTGACACAAATCCCAATGTCGCCATTATAATCATAGCCATGACTGCAAGGCGAACGCTGACGATGGCGGTGTCGGTGGTGGTCGGGTCCGCCATCCTGGGCGGATTCTTCGGCGGGCGCGTGCTGGCGGGCCAGGACGGCCTCGACGATCGGTACGAGGTGTTCGCGACCGCCCTCGCGGCGGTCGAGACCACGTACGTCGGCGAGGTCGATTCCGAGCAGCTCGTCTACCGGGCGACGGCGGGCATGCTGCAGCGGCTCGACCCGCACTCGAACTTCATGGACCCGCGCAACTACGCGCGCCTCCGCGAGCGGCAGGGGGGGCGCTACTACGGGCTCGGCATCTCCATCAACGTCATCAACGGCGACATCACCGTGATGAGCCTCTTCGAGGGGTCGCCCGCCTACCGCCGGGGCATCCGGCGCGGGGACGTCATCGCGCGCATCGAGGGCGAGGACGCCGGCGGCATCACCAGCGACGATGCCGTCAGGCAGCTCCGGGGCCCCAAGGGGAGCACCGTCACGGTGTCCATCCGGCGGCGCGGCTACGACGAGCTGATCGACCTGGAGGTCGAGCGGGACGAGATCCACATCCCCACCGTCCAGGGGGCGTTCATGATCGACGACGCCACCGGCTACGTGAAGCTGGCCGACTTCTCGGAGACCAGCTCGCGCGAACTCCGGCAGGCGCTGCGGCGGCTCGACGACCTGGGGATGGAGCGGTTGCTGCTGGACCTGCGGAAGAACCCGGGGGGGCCGCTCGACCAGGCCATCCGGGTGTCGAACCAGTTCCTGCCGCGGGGCGAGCTCATCGTCTACACGCGGGGCCGCATCGAGAACTCCGACCAGGACTACCACGCGCGGAACGACGGCGGCCACGTCGACATCCCCCTCGTGGTGCTGGTGAACCGCGAGAGCGCGAGCGCGGCCGAGATCGTGTCCGGCGCCGTGCAGGACCACGACCGCGGCCTCGTCGTCGGGGAGACGACGTTCGGGAAGGCGCTGGTGCAGTCGGTGTACCGGGTGGGCCGCGAGGCCGGCCTCGCGTTGACCACGGCGCGCTACTACACCCCGAGCGGACGCATGATCCAGCGGCCCTGGGACGGGACGTTCGACGAGTATCTGACCTATGCGCTGCGCGACCAGGAGCGCGCGGAGCCGGATCCGAACGAGCGGCGGCTGACCGACGGCGGCCGCGAGGTGTACGGGGGCGGCGGCATCGAGCCCGACTACTTCCTGGCGGGGCCGATCGAGGGGTTCGACCCGACGCGGTTCGGACGGCTGCTCTTCGCGCGGCAGGAGTTCGCCACCTTCGCCGAGCGCTTCTCGGCCGAGGGCGACACCCGCATCGAGGACCAGGGCGGGGGCCGCGAGCGGCTCGCGCCCGGGTTCGCGCTCGACGACGCCATGATGGACGCGTTCCGCGCGCAGCTCGTCGAGCGGGGCCTGACCATCGACGAAGAGGCCTTCGACACGGACATCGACTTCATCCGGGCGATGATGCGGTACGAGATCGACCTCGCCCTCTTCAGCGTGGAGGAGGCGCGGCGCAACCTGGTGGCCGCCGACCCCCAGGCGCAGCTCGCCGTGAGCCTGTTTCCCGAGGCCGAGCGCCTGCTGCGGCGCTCGCGCCGGGGCGGCGCCGCGGTGGCGGCGGGCCAGTAGGCGTCCGCCGGGCGGCGCCGCGGGCGACGATGGGCGGGCGGCGGGGCGGCGCGTGAATCGCTTGCCCGCCGGACGCTTGCCTGCTACACTGCTTGGCGGCCGTCCGATTCACGCAGCGCGGGCGGCGCGCGACGGCGTTCGCAGAGCGTCAGTCTTTTCGCAGCGTTCCCAGCCGCTCGAAAAGGGGTGATATCAGTACCCCATTTCGGGCGGCTGCTTTCGTGTACGGGCATTCCCATGCGACTGCAGCAGCTCGCCATCTCCGGGTTCAAGAGCTTTCCCGAACGGGCCGACTTGGTGTTCGACGACGGGGTGACCGCCATCGTCGGCCCCAACGGCTGCGGCAAGAGCAACGTCATCGACGCCATCACGTGGGTCCTCGGCGAGCAGAGCGCCAAGAGCCTGCGCGGCGAGCGCATGGAGGACGTGATCTTCGCGGGCAGCGACGGCCGCCGGCCCATCGGCACGGCCGAGGTCAAGCTGCATCTCGCCCAGGTCGCGGCGGCGCCGGGGCAGGTCGGCGGGCCCGACTCGGACGGGCGCCCGGTTCCGGCACCGGCCGACGCGGCTTCGGCCCCGGTCGACGGGGTTCCGGCACCCGCCGACGCGGTTCCAGTGCCGGCCGACGCGGTTGCGGCGCCGACCGACGCGGTGCCCGCGCCCCCGACCGCCGAGCCCCTGTCCGACGACGCCGACATCGACGACCTGCTGCCCCTCATCACCCGCGACATCGAGGTCGGCCGGCGGCTGTACCGGTCGGGCGAGAGCGAATACCTGATCGACGGCCGGGTCTGCCGCCTGCGCGACATCCAGGACCTGCTGATGGACTCGGGCGTCGGGGTCAAGGCCTACGCGGTGATCGAGCAGGGCAAGATCGGCCAGATCCTGGGGGCGCGGCCGACGGAACGGCGGCAGCTCCTCGAGGAGGCGGCCGGCGTCACCAAGTACAAGAACCGCCGTCGGGCGGCCGAACTCAAGCTCGACGCGGCGCGGCAGAACCTGACCCGGGTCGACGACATCGTCTACGAGGTCGAGAAGCAGCGGCGGTCGCTGAAGCGTCAGGCGGCCAAGGCCCGGCGCTACCGCCGGCTGCGCGAGGAGCTGCGGCGCTGGGAGACGGTGGGGTTCGCGCGGCGGCGCCGGACCCTCGACGCGGACCTCGCGTCGGCCCGCACCCGGCTCGAGGCGGCGCGCGAGGTCGAGGAGGCGGCGGCGGCGCGGGTGGCGACGGTGGAGGGTAACCGCGGGCGCAGCCAGATCGAGCTCGCCGAGGCGGAGAGCGCGGCCACGCGCAGCCGCGACGCCGCCCACGCCCTCGACCTCGCGGTCGAGCGGCGCCAGCAGAAGCTGACGTTCGACCGCGGTCAGATCGAGACGCAGGCCGATTCGATCGAGGGGATCGCGGGCGAGATCGAGACGCTGCGGGCCCGCCGCGACCCCGCCCGGCGGGAGCTCGAGGCCCAGATCGCCGAGGCGGGCCGTTGCCGCGCCGAGCGCGACGAGGTCGGAGCCGGCCTGCGGGCGAAGGAGGCGGATATCGCGCAGGCCCAACGCGCCCTGGACGGGCTGGACGGCGACGTCGAGGCGGCCCGGAACGAGGTGTTCGCGGCCGGCAACGCGGCCACCGCGCTGCACCACGCCATCGAGCACGCGACGGCCGGCCACGAGAAGCTGGGCGAGTCGCTGGGCAAGCTCGAGGCCGAGGCCGCGGACCTCGCCACCGAGTGCCGGACGCTGGACGCCGACCGGACGCGCCTCGAGGCCGCCGAACGGGAGACGGCGGCGGCCCTTGAACGGGACCGGTCGGCCTGCGCCGAGCGCGAGGCCGAGCTGGCCGCCCTGCGCGCCGAGCGCGGAGCCCTGGAGAAGGACCTCCGCCGGCGCGAGCAGGGGCTGGCGGGCCTGACCGGCCGCCTGACCTCGCTGCGCGACCTCGAGGCGACCCGCGCCGGCTACACCGACGCGGCGAGGCTGCTGCTGTCCGCCGACGGGGCGGGGGTGAGCCACCTGGGGTCGGTGGCCGACCACCTGGAGGTCGCGCCGGGCCGCGAGCGGGCGGTCGAAGCCTGCCTCGGCGACCTGCTGCAGCACGTCGTCGTCGCCTCCCGGTCCGACGCCGAGGCGGGCATCGCCTTCGTGCGGGACCGCGGCGCGGGCCGGGCCGGCTTCCTGGTCGTGGACGCCGCCGTCGGCGCGGCGCCGGTCCCCGAGGCGCCGGCCGCCGGCGTCGAGTCGGTGGCCGGCGTGGTCGACATCGCCGGCCCCGGCGCGGCCGCCGTCGGCGCGGCCGTCGCCGGCCACTGGCTGGCCCCGTCGTTCGAGGAGGCGTCGGCGGCGGCCGAGCGGACCGGCGCGCCGGTGGCCACCCCCGACGGCGACGTGTTCCGCGGTCCGGCGAGGGTGGACGGCGGCGCCAAGGCGGAGTCGCTCGGCATTCTCGCGACGAAACGCGAGATCCGCGAGCTCGAAGGGCGGATCGCGGCCGAGGAGGCCGCGGTGGAGGAGCTCGCCGCCGCCGTCGCCGACCGCGGCGCGGCGGCGGCGGCGGCCGAGACCGCCCTCGGCGAGCTGCAGCGGCGGCGGCATCAGCTCGAGAAGACGATGCTGGGCCACGACATGCAGCGGACCGCGGCCGACGAGACGGCCGAACGGCTCGCCCGGAAGCGGGCCCTCATCGACACCGAGCGGCGCACGGTGAACGAGGAGCGCGCCGCCCTCGAGGCGCGCCGCGACGAGGCGCGGGCCTCGATCGAGCGGATCGAGGGCGAGCAGCGGGTCGCCGACGAGCGTCTGGCGGCGGCGCAGCGCCGCGTATTCGACGGGCGCGAGTCGATAGAGCGCCGGCGGAGTGACATGGCCGAGGTGAAGGCCGGTCACGCGGCGTTGGTCGAGCGGGCCTCCGCCCTGGAGGCGGGCGTCGCGCGCATCGAGCGCGCCAACCGCGAGCTCGACGAGCAGCTCGATCACCGCACCGCCGAGCACGCGCGGGTGACCGCCGAGCGCGAGGCGCTGATCGCCTCGGTCGCCGAGTCCGAGGGGCGGCTCGACGGCGAGGTCCGGAAGCTGGCGGACCTGCGGGACGAGGTCCGCGCGGCCGACGAGCGGGTCCTCGATCTGCGCGGCCGCCTCGAGACCGAGGAGGGCGCGGTGCGGGTCGCGCGCGCCGCCCTCGATGAGCGCCGAGGCGAGGCCGCGGCCATCGACCTCGCCCGCGCCACCGCCGAGCGCGACCTCGCCCACCTGGCCGAGACGTGCCGCGACGCGCTCCAGGCGACCCTCGACGAGGTTTCGGCGCGGGCGGAGGAGATCGAGCGGGAGGGCCTCGCCGACGCCGCCCGGATCGCGGGGGGACCGGAGGCGGCGGACGGGTCGGAGGCGGCGGACGGGTCGGAGGCGGCGGACGGGTCGGAGGCGGCGGGCGGGTCGGACGCGTCGGCGGGTCGGCGGGTGAAGCCTCCGCGGACGACGTCCGCGCCGACGCCGCGGAACCGGCGGCGGCCGACGCGGCGCCCGAGCCCGGCTCACCCGCCCCGGACGGGGCGGCGGTCGACATCGAGGCGACGACGGCCGCCCTGCGGGAGAAGATCGAGCGGCTCGGGCCCGTGAACATGGCGGCCATCGAGGACTTCGACGACCTCGACAAACGCTACGACTTCCTGACCGCGCAGCGGAAGGACCTGGTGGAGTCGATCGACGCCACCGTCGACGCCATCACCCGCATCAACAAGACCACGCGCGAGCGGTTCCGCGAGGCGTTCGACGCCATCAACGCCCACTTCCAGCAGACCTTCTCGACCCTGTTCGGCGGCGGCCGGGCGGGGCTCGCCCTCCTCGACGAGACCGACCTGCTGGAGAGCGGCATCGACATCATCGCCCAGCCCCCCGGCAAGCGCCTCCAGAGCATTCAGCTCCTGTCGGGCGGCGAGAAGGCCCTGGCCGCGATGGCCCTGATGTTCGCGATCTTCAAGTTCAAGCCGAGCCCCTTCTGCCTCCTCGACGAGATCGACGCGCCCCTCGACGAGGCCAACATCGGCCGCTTCGTCGAGATGCTGCGCGGCATGCAGACGGAGACGCAGTTCATCCTCGTTACCCACAACCGCAAGACGATGGAGATCGCCGACCGCCTCTACGGCGTCACGATGGAGGAGCCGGGCGTCTCGAAGCTGATCTCGGTGGAACTGGGCCGGGCGTAGGCGCCGGATCTCCGGCGCCGCCGCTCGCGGCAGGCCGCGCGGGCGTCCGCGCCGTTCTACGCCGCAGACTCCTAGCCCGGTCGGCGCTCGCGCCGGTTGCCGGCTTCGGCAGCACCTTCCGGCTTGTCGAGCAGGGCCTTGCGGCTCAGGCGGATCTTGCCCGAGGGGTCGACGTTGATCACCTTCACGAGCACCTGCTCGCCCTCCTGAAGCTCGTCGCGCACATCCTTGACGCGGTAGTGCGCGATCTCGGAGACGTGCAGGAGGCCGTCGACGCCGGGCAGGACCTCGACGAACGCGCCGAAGTCGGTGATGCGCTGCACCGTGCCCAGGTACGACTTGTTGAGCTCGGGGGTCGCGGTGAGCTCCTCGATGATCGAGAGCGCGCGCTGCGCCGACTCGTCGTCGTTCGACGCGACGTTGACGGTGCCGTCGTCCTCGACGTCGATGCGCACCCCGGTCCGCTCGATGATGCTGCGGATGGTCTTGCCGCCGGGGCCGATGACGTCGCGGATCTTGTCGACGGGGATCTTGATGGTGACGATGCGGGGGGCGAAGGTCGAGATGTTCGAGCGGGCGTCGGGGAGGGTGGCGCGCATGCGGTCGAGGATGTGCAGCCGCCCGGCGCGGGCCTGCTCGAGGGCCTCGCGCATGATGGCGGGGGTGACGCCCCCGATCTTGATGTCCATCTGCAGGGCGGTGATGCCCGCCTCGGTGCCCGCGACCTTGAAGTCCATGTCGCCGTAGTGGTCCTCGGCCCCCGCGATGTCGCTGAGCACGGCGTGGCGTCCGGTGGCCTCGTCGAGGATCAGGCCCATCGCCACCCCCCGCCACCGGCGCGTCGAGGGGGACGCCGGCGTCCATCATGGCCAGCGTGCCGCCGCACACCGAGGCCATCGACGACGACCCGTTCGACTCGAGGATGTCGGAGACCACCCGCACCGTGTAGGGGAACGCCTCTTCGGCGGGCAGGACCGGCAGCAGGCTGCGCTCGGCGAGGTTGCCGTGGCCGATCTCGCGCCGGCCGGGGCCGCGCAGGAACTTGACCTCGCCCACCGAGAACGGCGGGAAGTTGTAGTGCAGCATGAACCGCCGGTACATCTCGCCGTCGACCAGCTCGACCTTCTGCTTGTCGTCGGCGGTGCCGAGGGTCGCGGTGACGAGGGCCTGGGTCTCGCCGCGGGTGAACACGGCCGAGCCGTGGGTGCGCGGCAGCAGGCCCACGTCCGAGGTGATGGTCCGGATCTCGTCGAACGCGCGGCCGTCCAGGCGCTGCCCCCGGTCGAGGACCTCGTCGCGGAGCACGCGCTCCTTCAGGCCCTTGAAGACGGCCTTCACGTCGCCGCGCCGTTCCGCGTCGTCCTCCGGCAGCGTCGCCAGGTAGTCGTCGAGCACGCGGTCGACGGCCGCGTAGTTCTCCAGCTTGTCGCGGATGCGCATGGCGTCGGCGAGGGGGCCGAGCAGCGCGCCCTCCGCCTCGCGGGCCACGTCGGGGGCCGGCGCCTTCGCCTCGACGCTCAGCTTCGTCTTGCCGGCGGCCGCGGCGAGCTTGTCGATTTCGTCGATGATGCCGCGGATGGCCTCGTGGCCGGCGTCGAGGGCGTCGATCATCTCCGCTTCCGACAACTGTTTCGCCCCCGCCTCGACCATCACGAGGGCGTCGCGGCCGCCCGCCACCACGAGGTCGAGCCGGCCCCGCCGGCGCTGGTCGTAGGTCGGGTTGATGATGAGCTTGTCGTCGACCATGCCGACGCGGACCGCGGCGATGGTCGCCGCCATCGGAATCTCGGAGACCGCGAGGGCCGCCGACGCGCCGGTCAGGGCCAGCACGTCCGAGTCGTTGTCGGTGTCGGCGGAGATGACGAAGGCCACGACCTGCGACTCGCGGCGCCAGCCGGCGGGGAAGAGGGGCCGGATCGGGCGGTCGATCAGCCGGCTCGTCAGCACCTCCTTCTCGGGCGGCTTGCCCTCGCGCTTGAAGAACCCGCCGGGGATGCGCCCCGAGGCGTAGGTGTTCTCCCGGTAGTCGACGGTCAGGGGAAGGAAGTCGATGCCCTCGCGCTCGTTGGGCGCGTAGCACGCGGTGACGAGGACCATGGTGTCGCCGTACCGCACCACCACCGCGCCGTTCGCCTGCCTGGCGAGCCGGCCCGTTTCGAGGGTCAGGGGGTGACCGCCGACATTCACTTCGCCTGAGAACATGATTTCACTCCAGTACGCACCGAACGGCGGGGAGACGGGCGGGGGGGAGAACCCGCGACGGGACCGGGGCGTCTCCGCCTACTTGCGAAGTCCCAGCCGGCGGATCAGATCGGCGTAGCGTCCCGAGTCCTTCGACTTGAGGTAGTCGAGGAGCCGCCGCCGCTGGCCGACCAGCTTCAGCAGCCCGCGGCGCGAGTGGTGGTCCTTGGCGTGGATCTTGAAGTGCTCGGTCAGGTAGCTGATGCGCTCGCTCAGCAGGGCGACCTGCACCTCGGGCGAACCGGTGTCCGTCTGATGGACTTGATACGAGCCGATGAGCTCGGTCTTCTGATCCTTGTGTAGCACCACTGCCGCTCACTCCGGTCTGGGTCCCGATTCCAACGATAGGAGATGGCTCAGCAGTCCGTGCCCCAAGCCGCAATCGCCCTCGACGATTTCATCTCTCTCATACGCTCAACCGGCCGATCCTACACCAGAACGATCCGGGGATGCAAAACGCCCCCGGCCGCGGGCTCGGCGACCGCCAGCAGCCGGCCGTCGGCGTCCATCAGCCGGACCCGCCCCCCGGGCCCCCCGCGCCCGCCCGTCGGAGCGGCCCCGGCCCGCCCCCCGCGTCCTTCGCGCCCGCCCGTCGGAGCGTCGTCGTCGGCACCGCCCGGCGCCCCGCCGACCGGCCCCCCCGGGAGCCGGCGCCCCGGCGCCGAGTGCGGTGTTCCGCCGCGCGGATCCGCGGCCGGCGCGATGTCCGGCGGGGCGATCGGGTTGCCGTGCGCGGCCCGCCGCGCCCCCCGGTCGGTCAATACCACGCCGGGCAGCTCGGGGAGGAGGCCGTCGAGGGGGATCAGGCGCGCCGCGGCGTCCGCGTCCCCTTCGACGAGGCGGGCCAACGGAACCGCGTCGGCCAGCGTGAACCGGCCGTGCCGTTCGCGCCTCAGCGTCTCCAGGCAGCCTCCGCAGCCCAGCGACTCGCCGAGGTCGCGCGCCAGCGCCCGCACGTAGAAGCCGGCCGAGCAGGCGATTCGGCACCGCACGCGCGGGCCGTCGATCGACAGCACGGTCAGCGCGTCGACGGTGACGCGGACCGGCGCGGGCGCCGCCGGCCGCCGCCGTCTCGCCAGATCGTAGGCCCGCACCCCCCCGATCTTCTTCGCCGACACCGCCGGCGGGCGCTGCAGCCGGGCGCCGACGAAGCGGGCCGCCGCCTCCTCGACCGCCCCGGGGGGCGGCGGCGGACCCGGCGCGTCGGGGTCGGCGGCGTCCCGCCCGCCGACGACGGCGCCGGCGATGTCGTCCGTGTCGGTCTCCAGCCCCAGCCGGATGACCGCGTCGTACTGCTTCCCGGCCCCGGAGAACAGCGGGGCGAGCCGGGTCGCCCGCCCCACCACGAGGGGCAGCACGCCGGTGGCGGGGGGATCGAGGGTGCCGAGATGCCCCACCTTCCGGCACGCGAGGGCGCGCCGCGCGACCGCCACGACGTCGTGCGACGTGGGGCCCGCGGGCTTGTCCACGACCAGGACTCCGGCCGGCGCGGGCGGGGCGCTCACGCCGGCCGCGGCTCCGCGATCGCCGCGGCCACCCCGGCCACGAGCCGGCTCCGCACGTCGGGGGCGGGGTCGTCGACGGTCAGCCCCGCCGCGTTGCGGTGGCCGCCGCCGCCGAACGACACCGCGACGCGGCGCACGTCGATCGCGTCCTTCGAGCGCAGGCTGACGCGCAGGCCGGCGCCCGCCTGCTTCAGCAGGATCACCGCCTTGACGTCGCCGGCGGCCAGGGGCAGGTTGACGACGCCCTCCAGGTCGTCGGGCTCGCAGCCGGTCTCCCGCAGCATCGCGTCGTCGACGGCGAGCACCGCGATGCGGCCGCCGTCTTCGAGCCCCATCCGGTCGAGCACCCGGCCCGTCAGCTTCAGCCGGCCGAGGCTGCCGTTGTTGAACACGCGGGCGGCGACGGCCGCCGCGTCGACGCCGGCGTCGGCGATGCGGCGGCAGATGTCGAACGTGCGCGGGGTGATGTTGCCGTGCCGGAACGACCCGGTGTCGGTGAGGACGGCGACGTAGAGGTTGGTGGCGATCGACGGCGTCAGGTCCGCCCCGAGGGCCTCGACCAGCTCGAACACCAGCTCGCCGCACGCGCACGCCGACTCGTCGCACCAGTTGACGGCGCCGTACCGCGTGTTGCCGGTGTGGTGGTCGATGTTGACGATGAACCGGCCCTCGAAGCCCGACACCTCCGTCCGGCCGAGGCTGCCGCACTCCAGGACCACGACGGTGTCCGCGCCGTCGTCCACCGACCCGGCGGCCTCGATGGCCGCCGCCCCGGGGAGGAACGCGTAGCGCGCCGGCGGGGGGTCGGCGTTCACCAGCCGGACCTCCTTGCCGAGCCCGGTCAGCGCCTCGGCCAGCGCGAGCTGCGAACCGAGCGAGTCGCCGTCGGGCCGCGCGTGCGAGGTGACGAGGAAGCGGGTCCCGTTCAGCAGGCGGTCCCGCACGCGGTCGCGTTCAGCCGGGGGTCTGGTCATTCGGGGGCGTCGGGAGGGCCGGCCGCGTCGGGCTCGGGAGCCTGTCGGTCGAGGCCCAGCTCGTCGAGCATGTGCGCGATGCGCTGCTCCCGCTCGATCGAGTCGTCGTGGACGAAGGTCAGGTCCGGCACGTGCCGCAGCCGGAGCCGGCGGCCGAGGCCGCCGCGCAGGAACGACGCCGCCCGCCGCAGGCCGCGGTCCGCCCGCCGACGCTCCGCCGCGTCGCCGAGGGCCGTGTAGTAGACGCGGGCGTGCTGCAGGTCGCGGGTCATCCGCACGTGGGTCACGGTGACGAGCGCGAGCGCGGGGTCGGACGCCGAACTCCGCAGCAGGGCGCACAGCTCGGCGCGCACCTGCTCGCCGACGCGTTCGGGACGGGACGAGGGCATGGTGTCGTCTGCGGGCGGTTCCCGGGGGTGTCGCGGCGGCTCCGGCGGCCCCTCCGCCGACCCTCCTCGTCGCTCTACCTTGGTGAACGTGCCGGTCTTGCTACCGTCCTAGGCCGGCGGCCGCCCCGCCGACCCTCCCGTCGTTCTCCCTGTACCTACCTACTCCTACGCCGCCTGCGAAGGCGCCCCATCGGCCGGTCCCTCAAGTCAGCCACTCCACTTCGCTGCGCAGGATCAGGCCCGGTTCGATGCGGTCGATCTCGTCGAGGACGCCGTCGAGGGTCCGCTCGGCCGCCTCCCGGTCTACGCCGATCGAGACCACCCCGAGGCCGGCGCGCCGATGCAGGTCGTGATGGTCGACCTCGGCGAGCCCGACGTTGAGGCGCCGCACCCGGTCCTTCAGCCGCCGGAGGGTGGCGCGCTTGTCCTTCAACGAGCGCGCCCCGGCGAGATGCAGCTCGATCTCGAGCAGTCCGACGGTCATCGGTGACGGCGCGAATCCCTAGACCGTGGCCGCGACGGTCTCCGTCGAGAACACCTCGATCACGTCGCCGACCTTGATGTCGGCGTAGCGTTCGAAGGCGACCCCGCACTCCATGCCGTTCTTCACTTCGTTCACGTCGTCCTTGAACCGGCGGAGCGACCCGATGCGGCCCTCGTGGATGACGACGTTGTCGCGCAGCAGCCGCGCCTGCGTCTCGCCCGATCGGCTGAGCTTGCCCTCGACCACGAGGCAGCCGGCCGCCGCCCCGAACTTCGGCACCTTGAACACGTCGCGCACCTCCGCCTGTCCGATCTGGATCTCCTTGACGGTCGGATCGAGCAGGCCGGCCATCGCCTTCTTGATCTCCTCGGTGACGTCGTAGATGACGCGGTGGAGGCGGATGTCGATGCGCTCCCGCTCCGCCATCGCCGCCGCGTTGCGGTCGGGGCGGACGTTGAAGCCGACGATGACCGCGTTCGACGCCGCCGCGAAGACCACGTCGCCTTCGTTGATGGCGCCGGCCCCGCTGCTGATCAGCCGGACCTTGACCCGTTCGTCGCCGAGCTTGCCGAGGGCGTCGGCGAGGACCTCGGCCGAGCCCTGGACGTCGGCCTTGACGATGATCGGCAGCTCCCGCGTGTCGCCCTCGGCGATCTGCTGCTGGAGCGACTCGAGGGTCAGGCGCCCGCCCTTCTCGCCGAGGGTCTTCTCCTTGGCTTGGCCCTGGCGCAGCATGGCGATCTGCCGGGCCTTGGCCGCGTCCGCCACCGCCTGGAACGTGTCTCCGGGCTGCGGCAGCCCGGTCAGGCCCAGGACCTCGACGGGGCTCGACGGGCCGGACTCCTTCTCCGGCTGGCCGCGGTCGTCGATGAGGGCGCGGACCTTGCCGACGATGGGGCCGGCGATGAAGTTGTCGCCGATGCGGAGGGTGCCGTCCTTGACGAGGATCGTGGCCACCGGCCCGCGGCCCCGGTCGATCTTGGCCTCGAGCACCGTCCCGCTCGCGCTCCGCTTGGGGTTGGCCTTGAGCTCGCCGAGGTCGGTGACGAGCAGGATCATCTCGAGCAGGAGCTCGAGGTTCTGCTGCTGCTTGGCGGACACCTCGACGGTGACCGTCTTGCCGCCCCAGTCCTCCGGGGTCAGGTCGAGTTCGGACAGCTCCGTCTTGACCCGCTCCGGATTGGCGTTGGCCTTGTCGATCTTGTTGATGGCGACGATGAGGGGGACGTCGGCGGCCTTGGCGTGGTCGATGGCCTCACGCGTCTGGGGCATCACGCCGTCGTCGGCGGCCACGACGAGGACGACGATGTCGGTGACCCGCGCGCCGCGCGCCCGCATCAGGGTGAACGCCTCGTGGCCGGGGGTGTCGAGGAAGACGATCCTCCGGTCGTTGATCTCCACCGAGTACGCGCCGATGTGCTGGGTGATGCCGCCGGCCTCCCGCTCGGCGACCCTCGAGTCGCGGATCGCGTCGAGCAGGGTCGTCTTGCCGTGGTCGACGTGCCCCATCACGGTGACGACGGGCGCCCGCGAGGAGAAGTCCTCGTCCTGGGCGGCGGTGGTCTCGACCTCCAGCATCTCCTCTTCGAAGGACCGCATCTCGACGTCGGCGCCGAACTCCCGCGCGACCATCGTCGCCGTCTCGGTGTCCAGCGTCGTGTTGATGGTCATCATCAACCGCCGCTCGATGAGCTTCTTCAGGACGTCCTTGGCCCGCAGCTCCAGCTTTTCGGCGAGGTCCTTGACGGTCATGCCCTCGGCCAGCGAGATCGTGCGCGTGATCGGCGGCGGCGGCGCCGGCGTGAACGGCGTCGACGGCCGCGGCGGGCGGCGTTTCCTGCCGCCGGGGGGCCGCGGCGGGGGACGGTACGCCGGTCGATAGCCGACGGCGGGGGCGGGGGGCCTCGCCCCGGGCGCGCGGACCGGCTGCGCGGGCAGCGGCCGCGGCCCGCCCAAGGGGGCGCTCGGCCGGGTCGGGGCCGGCGCGATCGGCCGCGACCCGGGCCGCGGCCGCGGCGGGGCGGCCGGCCGGGCCGCCCCCGGCGGGCCGGGCCGCCGGGTCGGGCCCGGCGGCGCCTTCGGCGTCGGCGTCGGAATCATCGTCGGCACGAGCGGCGGCGCCTGCTCCTCGACGCGGAGCCTCAGGGTCGAGGGGACCAGCCGGCCGGTGGGCCTCACGCCGGCCGTCGCGGCCCCCCCCCGCCGCGGCCATCGCGGCCCGCGGGGCCGCCGCCGCCGGTTCCGCCGGCCGGGCCGGGGCGGCCGGCCGGGCCGGGGCGGCCGGCCGGGCCGGCGCGTCGGACACGGCCGGTGTCTGCGGCTCGGCCCGCGGGGCCGGCGGGCCGGCGGTGGTCGGTCTCGGTTGGGCGGTCGGGGCGGCCGGCGCGGGTG